>NZ_JACIFP010000001.1:2428453-2732010 GCF_014197435.1 Gordonia humi | reverse complement strand
GTCCGCGTCGTATCGGGACGGCGGGTCGTCGCGATCGACCGGGACAGCACCACCGTCCGCCTCGACGACGGCACCGCTGTCGACTACGACGCTCTCGTCCTGGCGACCGGCTCGTACGCATTCGTGCCGCCCGTTCCCGGCAACGACTCCCCGCACTGTCACGTCTATCGCACCCTCGACGATCTCGACGCGATCCGCGCCGACGCCGAGGCGGCGATCGCCCGCGGCGGCGCGGACCGACCGATCGGCGTCGTCGTCGGCGGGGGTCTCCTGGGTCTCGAAGCCGCGAACGCACTGCGCCTTCTCGGCCTGCGACCGCACGTCGTCGAGGTGAATCCGCGGCTCATGCCGCAGCAGATCGACGAGGCCGGCGGTGAGCATCTGGCCCGGATGATCGGTGCGCTCGGCATCGACATCACGCTCAGTTCCGGCACCCGGGAGATCGCTCGGGCCGGCGACGGACTCGCCGTCACACTCGCCGACGGCACCGTCGTCGACGCGGCGCTCGTCGTGTTCGCCGCCGGGGTCCGACCGCGGGACGAGCTGGCGCGTGCGGCCGACCTGGCGACCGCCGAACGCGGCGGCGTCCTCACCGATCTCAGCGGGACCACGAGCGACCCGGCCGTCTTCGCCGTCGGCGAGGTCGCCGCGATCGAGGGACGCTGCTACGGCCTCGTCGGACCGGGTTACGCGTCCGCCGAAGTGGTCGCCGACCGCCTGCTCGGCGGCGACGCGGACTTCCCCGGCGCCGACCTCTCCACCAAGCTCAAACTCCTCGGCGTCGACGTCGCGAGCTTCGGCGACGCCCACGGCGCCACCGCGGGCGCGCTGAACGTCGTGGTCAGCGATCCGATCAACGGGACGTACGCCAAGCTCGTGCTCTCCGACGACGCGGCGACCCTTCTCGGCGGCGTGCTCGTCGGAGACGCGAGCGCCTACGGGGTGCTCCGTCCGCTCGTCGGCTCCTCGATACCCGGAGATCCCGTCGCGCTGATCAGCCCGGTGACCGGCGACGCCCCGGCCCTCGGCGTCGGCGCGCTCGGCGACGACGCCCAGATCTGCTCGTGCAACGACGTGTCCAAGGGCGCCGTGTGCGGCGCGATCGCCGACGGCGCATGTGACGTCGCCGCCCTCAAGAGGTGCACCGGCGCCGGCACCTCGTGCGGATCGTGCGTGCCGTTGCTGTCTCAGCTCCTCGCCGACTCCGGCGTCGAGCAGTCGACCGCGTTGTGCGAGCACTTCGAGCACTCGCGGGCGGAGCTGTTCGAACTCGTACAGGCGAGCGGGATCCGCACCTTCTCGGGTCTGGTCGAGCGCTTCGGCACCGGTACCGGCTGCGACATCTGCAAACCGACCGTCGCCTCGATCCTCGCGTCGACGTCGAGCGAGCACATCCTCGACGGCGAGCAGGCGTCGCTGCAGGACTCCAACGATCACTTCCTGGCCAACATCCAGCGCAACGGCACCTACTCGGTGGTGCCGCGCGTCCCCGGCGGCGACATCACCCCCGAACACCTCATCCTGATCGGCGAGATCGCACGTGATCACGGCCTGTACACCAAGATCACCGGCGGCCAGCGCATCGACATGTTCGGTGCGACCGTCGACCAGCTCCCCGACATCTGGCGGCGGCTGGTCGACGGAGGAATGGAGTCCGGTCAGGCGTACGGCAAGAGTCTGCGCACGGTGAAGAGCTGCGCGGGCTCGGACTGGTGCCGCTACGGCCAGCAGGACTCCGTGCAACTCGCCATCGACCTCGAACTGCGCTACCGGGGTCTGCGATCGCCGCACAAGATCAAGATGGGCGTGTCCGGCTGCGCCCGCGAATGCGCGGAGGCCCGCGGCAAGGACGTCGGCGTCATCGCGACCGAGAACGGCTGGAACCTCTACGTCGGCGGCAACGGCGGCATGACACCCCGTCATGCGCAACTCCTGGCGGGCGACCTCGACACCGACACCCTCGTCGCCTACATCGACCGGTTCCTCATGTACTACATCCGGACCGCCGACCGTCTGCAACGGACCGCGCCCTGGCTGGAGAACCTCGACGGCGGCCTCGATCACCTGCGCTCGGTGGTGGTCAACGACGACCTCGGCCTCGCCGCCGACTTCGAGGCGGCGATGGCACGCCACGTCGACGGCTACCGCTGCGAATGGAAGGGCGTACTCGACGACCCGGACAAGCTGGCCCGATTCGTCTCGTTCGTCAACGCCCCCGACGTGCCGGACCCGACCGTGTCGTTCGGCGAGAGCCACGGCCGACGCGTCCCCGTACTGCTCGGGGAACCGACTGTGAGGAGCAACGCGTGAGCGTGAACTTCGACCTGCACCGCTGGACCCGCGACTGGACTCCCGCGTGCGCGTATCACCGACTGCAGCCGCTGCGCGGCGTCGCCGTGCTGCTGCCCGACGGCGGCCAGGTGGCCCTGTTCCGGCTCGCCGACGACTCGCTGCGCGCGATCGGCAACATCGATCCGATCGGACGCGCCGCGGTGCTCTCCCGCGGGATCGTCGGCGACCGCGGCGGCTTCCCCGTCGTCGCGTCGCCCCTGAAGAAGCAGGTGTTCAGCCTGATCGACGGCCGCTGCCTCGACGTCGACGGAGTCCGAGTCCCGGTCTACGCCACTCGGATCGGAATAGACGGCACGGTGTTCGTGGCGAACTCACCGCAGATCCGGTTCGGTTCGCGACCCGAGCCCGTCGTCTCCGAGGTCGCGCGGTGAGCGTGCTGCTCGTCGCGCACGGGACCAGGAGTCCGCACGGCGTTGCCGTGATCGGCGATCTCGCGGCGGCGATGCGCGAGCGGCTCCGTGTCCGCGTCCGGGTCGCGTTCGTCGACGTTCTCGGGCCGAACCCCGCCGAGGCCCTCGCCTCGTCTCCACTCGACGACGAGGTGACCGTCGTACCCGCATTCCTCGGCCGCGGGCATCACGTGCGACGGGATCTGCCGCGGCACCTCACGCGTCCGGGACTGCCGCCGACTCGTGTCACCGACTCGCTCGGACCTTCCGCGGAGATCGTGCGTGCGCTCGCCGACCGGTTGGCGCAGGCCGGGCGCCGTCCGGGCGACGCGGTGGTCCTGGCCGCCGCGGGCTCGTCGGACCCCTCCTCGCACGCCGATGTCGAGACCGTCGCACGCGACCTCGCGGCGCGGGTGGACGCACCGGTCGAGGTGGCGTTCGCGGCGCCGACCGCCGCCGCGCCGCACTATCGTTCGGTCGAGGCCGTCGTCACGGCGATGCGGCGCCGCCACGATCGCGTCGCCGTCGCGTCGCACCTGCTGGCGCCCGGACTGTTCCAGTCGCGGCTCGACGCCGCGGGCGCCGATGTCGTCGCGCGGCCGCTCGGTCTGCATCCGTCGGTCCTCGACCGGGTGTGTCGGCTCGCCTCGCTCGGCCACGCGCCCGGGGCGTTCGACGACGCGGAGGTGTCGGCGGGCGGTGCCGCGACCGGCTGATCTCAGTCCACCGCCAGTCGATACCCGCGCTTGACCACGGTCCCGATCATCTCGCGGACGCCGAGCGCGGTCCGCAGACGTGCGACGGCGACCTCGACGGCGTGCGGATCGTCGCCCGCGACCGGCAGCACCTCGAGCAGGTCCTGTCGGGAGACGACCTCGCCGGGTGTCGACGCCAGCACTCTGAGCACGGCCAGACCGGTCGCCGACACCTCGCGGACCTCACCGTCGACGACGGCCGACGCCGCATGCACACCGAGCCGGTGACCGGCGACGTCCAGGTCCGGCGACCGGACCGGCAGGTCCTCACCGATCAGCCTGGCCAGCGCACCGAGCCGCATCCGATCAGGCGCCACGCTGGGGATCGCGGCCTGGTCGAGGGGAACCGAGGTCACCGGCCCGACGCTGTAGGCCGTCACATCGGTTTCGAGGACCCGCACGAGCCGGTCGCGCACGCCGAGCTCGCCCGCGCGCAGCAGCATCGATGCGGCGGCCGGCGCCGACGTGAACGCCACCGCGTCGACCCGGGCGTGCGCGACGTCGTCGATCAACGCGTCGAACGCGTCGACGTCGCTCGGCCCCTCCCATCGATAGACGGGCACACCGACGATGCGCGCGCCCCGGTCCTCGAGTCCGGAGAGGAAGCCAGGATTCGGGTCCCACGCGTCGGTGGCCCCGTGCAGTTGGACCGCGACACGACGTCCGTCGAGATCGTCGGCCGTCAGATGGTCGAGCACCTCCGCGGACGACTCCGACGCCGGCGACCACTCCTCGCGCAGACCCGCCGCACGGAGCGCACCCGTCGCCTTGGGGCCGCGGGAGATGATCCGCGCCGAACCGAGCGCGCCGAGCAGATCGTCGGCCAGCCCCCACTCGTCGGCGGCCTCGATCCAGCCTCGGAAGCCGATGCCGGTGGTCGCGATCAGCAGGTCCGGCGGCTCGGCGATCAGCGCGCGCGTGGCCTCCGACAGTCCGGCGTCGTCGGACAACGGCACCATCGAGATGGCGGCCGCCGACACCACGCGCGCACCGCGCCGGGTCAACAGCGCCTCGAACTCCTCGGCCCGACGCGCCGCCGTGATCGCGACGGAGAACCCCGCCAGTGTGGGCGGGGTTCTCGTATCCGCGTTCGACGTCATGACCTCATCGTTCCAGACGCCGCGACGACGTCCTCGGCCGGAACTCCGCGCGCCGCACCGACGTACGCCCGCCAGGTGATGACGGCGGCGACGGCGTAGAACGCGGCGAACACCGCGAACGCCCACACCGGCGACCCGCCGTCGCCGGACTGGTACGCCTGCCGCAGCACGAGGTTGATGCCGACGCCGCCCAGCCCGCCGAGTGCTCCCGCGATGCCGATGACCGCCCCGGACGCCGCACGATCGGGGAACACGGTCGGGATGATCTTGTACACCGAGCCGTTGCCCATCCCGGACAACACGAACAGCACGATGAACGCGACGGTCATGACGGTCAGCGATCCTTCGCCCGCGACCAGCAGCCCGGCGGCGGCGATCATGCCGACGAACACCGCGAGCGTCACCGGCGCACCGCCGAACCGGTCGGCGAGACGACCGCCGTACACCCGGCTGATCGAGCCGAGCAGCGGGCCGACGAAGGCGATCGACGCCGCGTGCAACGCCGCGTCGGACGCCGACTGTCCGCCCTCCCGGAAGTCGATGGCCAGCACCTGGGCGAACGCGAACGAGAAGCCGATGAACGAGCCGAAGGTGCCGATGTACAGCAGCGAGACGCACCACGTGTTCCGATCGCGCAACGCGCCGCGCATGGCACTCACATCGACTCCCGGACCGTCGAGATCGTCCATGAAGACCGCCGCACCGATACCGGCGACGACCAGTGCCACCAGATAGAACGCACACACCCAGTACGGCTCGCCCGCACCGGCCCAGGCCAGTACCAGCAGGCCGAGCAGTTGGACGGCCGGGACGCCGAGATTCCCGCCGCCCGCGTTGAGTCCGAGGGCCCATCCCTTGAGTCGTTGGGGGTAGAACGCGTTGATGTTCGTCATCGACGACGCGAAGTTGCCGCCGCCGAGCCCCGTCAGCGCCGCGCACACCAGGTACGCCCACAGCGGCTGTCCCGGATTCGCGAGCAGCACGATGGTCGCCGACACCGGAATCAGCAGGACCGCCGCGGAGAACACCGTCCAGGTGCGGCCGCCGAACCGCGTGGTCGCCATCGTGTACGGGAACCGCAGCAGTGCGCCGGTCAGCGTGGCCACCGCGCCGATCAGGAACTTGTCGCCGGTCGAGATCCCGTACACGTCCGACGGCATGAAGAGCACCATCACCGACCACAACGACCAGACGGAGAATCCGACGTGCTCGGCCACGACGGACCAGATCAGGTTGCGGCGGGCGACGGCCGCGCCGCCGTTCTCCCACGCCGCCGTGTCCTCTGGATCCCAGTGTTCGATCGTCCGACGTCGCCGCATGCGCGCCCCTCTCGTGCGTCGTCGGCGGATCTCGCCGACTGGACACGACGCTAAGGAGCCGATGTTGCCGACGGCGGCCACGGCCGTCACGGAGACGTCACAAAGACCTCGCACCGCGTCGACCACGCGTGTGAGGGCCACCAGGAAACCGACAGGAGATCACCCCGTGTGCGTCCAGGAATCGTCCATACCTTGATTCGTGTGGCGCCGAGAAGCCCGGTGCCACATCCGAATTGAAACCGAATCAGAAGAAGGAGCGCCCCATGGCACACCCCACCCCGAACCGTCAGCCCGCCCCGCAGCAGCAGCACGCGGCCCCGCGACGTCGCCGCGTCCGCCAGTGGGACCGCCGTAACCGTCGGTGGACCTGGACCTGGCGCTGACCCGCATCCCGCATCCAACCCCCGCGTGCGCCGGGCTCGTCGACGAGCCCGGCGCACGGCCGTCGCACAGGACTCCCATGACTCTTCGCCAGGCCGTCGCCCGGTTCGCGCCGATGCTGCGCGGGCATCGACGCGCACTGTCCGTGGCCGCCGTCGCCTTCGTCGTCGCGGCCGGATTCGACGCGGCAGGCGTGTTCGTCCTCGCCGACGTCGTCGACGCCGCGCTCGACGCGCCGACGCTCTGGGCGCTCGCGCCGCTGGCACTCGTGTGGATCGGCGTCACAGCGGTGTCGTCGCTCACCGACTACGGCGGTCAGGTGCTCGCCGCACGCGAATCGGAGACGATCGTGCTCGCACTGCGTGACCGCGTGTTCGCGCACGTCCAACGACTCTCACCCACCGCCCATCGGCGCCGCGGCATCGGCGACCTCGTGGTCCGTCACTCCGAGGATCTCGAGGCCGTCGAACACCTCGTCTCCTCGGGTCTGCTGTCGGCCGTGGTCGCCGTGGTCAACACGGTCGCCCTGTTGGCCGCCGCGTGCTGGATGAGTCCGATCGTCACCCTCGTCGCACTGTGCGCGGTGCCGCCGATCTGGGCGTTGTCCGCCTGGTACGGACGACGGCAGACCGAGCACACGCGTCGGGAGCGCGACGCGACGAGCGACTTGGCCGAAGGCCTCCAGTCCGGATTCACCGGTCACGAGACGACGCTCGCGTACAACCGGGAGCACGCCGAGCAGGCCGCCGTCCACGCGTACGGCCGGGAGGCGATGGCCTCGCGCATCGCGCTGGCCCGCGTCGAAGCGGGTTTCGGCGCGGTACTGGGATTCGCGCAGATCCTGGTCGCCCTCGTCGTCGCCGTGGCCGGCGTCTGGCAGGTCCGACGCGGCGCGCTGTCGGTCGGCGAGTTGATGGCGCTGACCGGGTATCTGTCGATGCTCTACCCGAAACTGCAGGAGATCGCCGACGTGCGGCTCTCGGTGGCGGCCACCGCGGTCAGTGCCGAACGGATCTGCGAGCTGCTCGACGAGCCGCCGCACGCACCCGACGTCCACGACGCGACGGATCTGGTCGTCGGCGACGGGCTGGTCGAGTTCCGCGGCGTCGGCATGCGGCGCGGCGAGCGCACCGTCTTCGACGGCGTCGACCTCACCCTCCACCCCGGCCGGGTGACCGCACTCATCGGCCCCAGCGGCATCGGCAAGTCGACTCTCGCGGCCATCGCGACGCGCATGGAGACGCCCACCTCCGGGCGGGTGCTGGTCGACGGCGCCGACGTGGCGACGGTGACCGCTCGATCGGTGCGGGCGACGGTCACGTTGCTGCCGCAGACGCCGGTCGTCAAGGCCGGAACCGTCGCCGACAACATCGCCTACGGATGCGACGCCACGACGCGCGTCGACATCGTCGCCGCCGCCGTCGCGGCGGGCGCCGACGAGTTCATCATGGCGCTCCCCGACGGCTACGACACCGCTCTGGCCGCCGACGGGCTCGAACTCTCCGGCGGCCAACGACAGCGACTGTCCATCGCGCGAGCGCTGCTGCGCGACACTCCGATCCTGATCCTCGACGAGCCGACCGCGGCCCTCGACGACGGCTCCGTCGGCGATCTGCTGACACCGCTGCGCACGCTCTGCGCCGATCGCACCACGCTGCTGATCACCCACGACGCCCGCGTACTGGCACTCGCCGACTCGGTCGTCACGCTGGGTCAGTCGACCGGCAGCACGCCGATCGCGTCATGCAGGATCGTCCCGAGGTAGAGCACGCCGTCGCGTTCGGCGACGCCGGTGACGAAGGAGAACTCCGGGTGGTCCCGGCGGACGTCGTGGACGATCGTCCCGTCGAAGCCGATCCCGAGTACCCGCACGGTCTCCTCCGGTGCGGGACCGATCCGCTCCGGCGCACGCGCCAGGATCTTGCGAGCACGAAGCGGGAGCTTGAACATCGACTCCAGCACGCTGTTGCGCGGTGAGGCCAGCGCGACCCACACCAGTCCGTCCGACCCGACGGCCATGTTGTCCGGATAGCCGGGCAGGTCGTAGACGAACACCTCCGACGAGCCCGCACGCTCCCCCGTCAGCCAGTACCGCGTGATCCGCGCGCCGCCGGTCTCGGCGACGAGGGCGTACGTCTCGTCCGGCGCCAGGACCACACCGTTCGCGAACTGGAGGCCGCCGAGCAGCACCTCGACTCCGCCGTCCGGGAGCCTGCGGCACAGCCGACCGGTGCCCGAGTGCTCGATCAGGTCGGCGCGCCACCGGTCGATGGTGAAGCGTTGCGACGAGGTGGTGAAGTACACCGAGCCGTCCGATGCGGTCGCGGCGTTGCTCGCGAAGTGCAGCGGACGGCCGTCGACGGTGTCGGCGAGAACCGTCGCACGCCGTCGGCCCGCTTCCAGGAGCAGGAGCCCGCGGTCGTGGTCGCAGATGACGATGGAGCCGTCGGCGCGCGCATCGAGTCCGAGCAGATGGCCCGCGGTGTCGGCGAGGACCTCTGCCTCGCCGGAACCGACGTCGATCGCCACGAGTCGCCCGTCGGCCAGTCCGGTGGCGATCCGGCCGTCGGGCAGCACGACGACGTCTTCGGGAGCGGAACCGGGAACCGGGATCAGGCGCAGAGTGCTCACGGAACTCTTCATAGCAGGATTGACGCGCGTGTGCTGTCGACCACGTCGCATATGCAACATCTATATGAACGTTGTTGCATAGCACTTTGTTGCACTGCTACCGTGACGGCATGGCTTTGGAACACGCCATCCTGGTGTCGCTGTCCGAACGGCCGGGAACCGGCTACGAGATCGGGCAGCAGTTCGTGCGGTCCATCGGATACTTCTGGTCGGCCACCCACCAGCAGATCTATCGAACGCTCAAGAAGCTGCACGACGACGGACTCGTCAGCTTCGAGGCCGTCACCCAGGACGGTCGGCCGGACAAGAAGGTGTACTCGATCTCCGACGCCGGGCGCGAGGTCCTGGCGACATGGGTGGTCAGCCCCACCCCGCTGCCTCCGTTGCGCAGCGATCTCGGCGTCAAACTACGAGCCGCCGAGTTCGGCGACCTCTCCGAGGTCATCAAACAGCTCGAGGAGCACCGGGCCGAGGCCGCGGTGTCACTGGAGCTCTACCGCGGTTTCGAACGCGACTACTACCCGGACCCGACCGCTCTGCACGGCCGCAAGCTGAACCAGTACCTGGTTCTGCGCGGCGGAGTGCGCGTCACCGAGGGAACCGTCGAATGGTGCGACGAGGTGATCGACGGCCTCCGCCGCGAACTCGACTATCAGATCTCGCTGTCACCGGAGAAGTGAACAGCCCCGATTAGAAAGGTCCAGCCATGTCAGCCCCGACGGCCGAACCCAACACTCATTACCCGCGCCTGTTCGAGCCTCTGCGGATCGGCGGCACGACGCTGAAGAACCGACTGGTCATGGGCTCGATGCACACCGGTCTCGAAGACCGCCTGTGGGACACCCCGAAGCTCGCCGCGTACTACGCCGAGCGCGCCCGCGGCGGCGTCGGCCTGATCATCACCGGCGGCTTCTCGCCGTCGCGCACCGGTCTGCTGCTGCCGTTCGCCGGAAAGATGACCAACCAGGCCGACGTGCTTCGCCACCGCGAGTTCACCAAGGCGGTGCACGGCGAGGGCGGCAAGATCGCCCTGCAGATCATCCACGCGGGCCGCTACGGGTACACGCCGTTCAAGGTGGCCGCGGGCAGCGCGCCGTCGCCGATCCACCCGTTCAAGCACGTCCAGATGACCGAGGCGATCATCCGGCACGTGATCCGCTCGTTCGGGCAGAGCGCCAAGCTCGCTCGTCGCGCGGGCTACGACGCGATCGAGATCATGGGCGGCGAGGGCTACCTGATCAACCAGTTCCTGTGCCCGCACACCAACGACCGCACCGATCGCTGGGGCGGGTCGACGGAGAACCGGCAGCGGTTCCTGATCGAGATCATCACCGAGATCCGCAAGCAGGTCCCGCGCGACTTCCCGATCATCCTCCGTCAGTCCGTCGCCGACTTCGTCAAGGGCGGTCAGACCTTCGACGAGATCGCCCAGCTCGCCCGCCGCGCCGAAGAGCTCGGCGTCGACGCGATCAACACCGACATCGGTTGGCACGAGGCGCAGGTCCCGACGATCGTCACCTCGGTCCCACGCGGCGCGTTCGTCAAATTCACCGAGCGTCTGCGCGACGTGGTGTCGATCCCGCTGATCGCCTCGAACCGCATCAACACACCCGAGTTCGCCGAGGAGATCCTGGAGGGCGGCAAGGTCGACGCGATCTCGATGGCGCGACCGCTCCTGGCCGACCCCGACTTCGCGAACAAGGCCGCCTCCGGCCGTGCCGACGAGATCAACACGTGCATCGGCTGCAATCAGGCCTGCCTGGACCACGCGTTCGTCGGCAAGAAGGTCTCCTGCCTGCTGAACCCGCGTGCCGGTCGCGAGACCACACTGACGCTGGGACAGACTCGCCGCGCCAAGCGCGTCGCCGTCGTCGGCGCCGGTCCCGCCGGACTGTCGGCCGCTGTGTCGGCCGCGCAGAAGGGGCATCGCGTCGAACTCTTCGAGGGCGGCGACGCCATCGGCGGGCAGTTCTCCATCGCCGCGAAGATCCCCGGCAAGGAGGAGTTCAACGAGACGATCCGCTACTACACGCGCCAGCTCGAAGTGAACCACGTGGGCGTCCACCTGAACACCCGCGTCTCGGCGCAGGAGATCCTCGACGGCGGGTTCGACGAGGTGATCGTCGCGACCGGCGTCACCCCGCGTATACCCGACATCGAGGGCATCGATCACCCGATGGTCATGTCGTACGCCGACGCCGTGCTGGGCCGCCGCGAGATCGGCAAGCGGGTGGCCGTGATGGGCGCCGGCGGCATCGGCTTCGACGTCACCGAGTTCCTCACCACCGACGAGTCGCCCACTCTGAACCTGAAGGAGTGGGAGCAGGAGTGGGGCGTCACCGAGGATCTCGACACCCCGGGCTTCGTCACCAAGATGCGTCCGCTGCCCGCCGCCCGCCAGGTGTACATGGTGCAGCGCAAGCCCGGCAGCCAGGGCAAGACCCTCGGCAAGACCTCCGGCTGGGTGCACCGCGCGACCGTCAAGATGAAGGGCGTCGAGCAGATCTCGGCCGCGACGTACGACAAGATCGACGATCGGGGTCTGCACATCACCCTGCACGACCGTGAGGGCAATGTCACCGGTTCCCGAGTCCTCGAAGTCGACAACGTCGTCGTCTGCGCGGGCCAGGAGTCGGTCCGCGAGCTCGTCGATCCGCTCACCGAGGCCGGCGTGATCACCCATGTGATCGGCGGCGCCGACTTCGCGGGCGAACTCGACGCCAAACGCGCCATTCGCCAGGGCACCGAGGCCGCCGCGGGCATCGACTGACGGGCTCACGACCGTCCCTGTTCCGCCGACTCGAGCCGATACTCGGTTCGAGCCGGCGGAACAGTCGGTTGCCGGGCCGGTACCATCGCCCCATGCCTGTCACCGCCCGTACCACCGCCCGCGCCGTCGTCACCGGGGCCTCGTCCGGCATCGGCATGGCGTTGGCGCGTGAGTTGGCCCGACGCGGCCACTCGGTGATCCTCGTCGCACGACGCGGCGAGATCCTCGACGAGTTGGCCACCGAGTTGCGCAGCCGACACCACGTGGCGGCCGAGGTCCGCGCCGTCGACCTGTCCGATTCCGAGGCGACCGCACGACTGTGCGACGAGTTGAGCGCGCGCGAGATCTCGGTGCTGTGCAACAACGCGGGCATCGCCACCTTCGGCGCCGTCGCCGATCTCGATCGGGAGTACGAGCGCGCCCAGGTGCGGTTGAACGCGAACGCCGTCCACGATCTGACATTGGCGGTGCTGCCGCAGATGATCGAGCGAGGCGACGGCGGAATCCTCATGGTCGGCTCGGCCGCGGGCAACATGGCGATCCCGAACAACGCCACGTACGCGGCGACGAAGGCGTTCGTGAACACCTTCAGCGAGTCGCTGCGGGGCGAGCTCAAGGGCACCGGTGTTCACGTGACCCTCCTCGCACCGGGCCCGGTCCGCACCGAGACACCCGCACCGGAGGACCAGTCGGTGGTCGATCGGATGGTTCCCGACTTCCTGTGGCATTCGTCCGACAAGGTCGCCGCGATGAGCCTGGACGCATTGGGGCGCAACAAGATGCGCGTGGTGCCCGGCGCCCTCTCGAAGGCGATGTCGGTGGCGGGCGGCTACTCTCCGCGTGCGGTGGTCGCGCCGATCGTCGGACGCTTCTACGGCAAGCTCGGCGAGGGCGACTGACACACGGCGGCTCCGTCGGGCATAGAGTCGATCGAGTGCAGGACAAACTCGTGTGGATCGACTGTGAGATGACCGGCCTCGACGTGGGCTCCGACAAACTGATCGAGATCGCGGCGCTCGTCACCGACAGCGACTTGAACATTCTGGGCGAGGGTGTCGACGTGGTGATCCACGCCGACGACGACGCGCTCGCGAACATGCCCGACGTGGTCGTGAAGATGCACGCCGACTCGGGACTGACCGAGGAGGTGCGTGCGTCGACGGTGACTCTCGCCGAAGCCGAGAAGATGGTGCTCGACTATCTGCGGCAGCACATCAAGGGCACCGGCTCGACTCCCCTGGCCGGCAACTCGATCGCGACCGATCGCGGCTTCATCGCGCGGGACATGCCCGCCCTCGACTCGTTCCTCCACTACCGGATGGTGGACGTCAGCTCGATCAAGGAGCTGTGCCGCCGGTGGTTCCCGTCGGTCTACTTCGGTCAGCCGCCGAAGGGGCTCGCGCACCGCGCCCTCGCGGACATCCGCGAGTCGATTCAAGAGCTTCGCTACTACCGGGCCGCCGCCTTCGTGCCCGCGCCGGGTCCCGACTCGAAGGCTCTGCAGCAGATCGTCGCCGATCTCCCGCCGGTGTGACCGCCTGCGCCCCAACACCTCCCACGGTGGTCGGTCCCCATCCGCTCCACGCCGACCGTGGGAGCCGACGGATGCCGTGGCAGGATCTACTGCCGCGGGATCGTATGGAAAGTCGCTGGTCAGAATCCGATTGGAGTTTTCGGTCGGAAACCGGCTAGAGTATGACCCTGGCTCGGACAACACTGTGTGAACAGTGGGAATCCGGCGCCGATGGTGGCTGTAGTTCAGTTGGTAGAGCACCAGGTTGTGATCCTGGCTGTCGCGGGTTCGAGTCCCGTCAGCCACCCCCGCAGGTGGGAGACCCTTTTCACGGGTCTCCCACCTTCTGCATTCGGCAGTCAACCCTCGTACGACGTGCCCCTCCTCGTCACACGTCGATCGGATCCGACATCGCCCAGTACTCGGCGTAGCGACCGTTCAGCAGCATGAGTTCTGCGTGCGTGCCCTGCTCAACGACGTGGCCGTGATCGATGAAGGCGATCTGATCCGCGTCCCGCACCGAGTGCACTCGGTGCGCCGCCATCACGACAGTTCGTCCGTTGCACAGCCGGTCGATCCCGTGATGCACGGCGGCATCGCTCAGCGGGTCGAGCGCGGACGTCACTTCGTCGAGGAGAACGACCGGCGCGTTCTTGAGCAGTGCGCGCGCGATGGACACGCGTTGTCGTTCTCCGCCGGAGAGGAACGCTCCGCCTTCTCCGACCACGGTCGACCAGCCGTCGGGGAGACGTTCGATCACGTCGTCGAGTTGTGCGGCGGTAGCGGCGGCGCGTACTTCGGCGTGTGTGGCGTCAGGTCTGGCGAGGTGGATGTTCTGTTCGATCGTTCCGTCGAAGAGATAGACGTCTTGGAAGACGATCGAGAACTGGGCCATCAGAGTGACGGGGTCGATGTCTCTGAGGTCTGTTCCCCCGATGTGAACCGCACCGCCGTCGACGTCGGAGAAGCGAGCGAGGAGTTTCAGTATCGTGCTCTTGCCCGCACCCGACGGCCCGACCAGTGCGAGTCGGTGTCCGTCCGGCACGGTCAGCGAGAGGTCGTCGATGATGGTGCGCCCGCCCGCTCGCAGAGTCACGGCGTTGAGTTCCAGGTCGTGGCGCACCGGAGTCCTGGGACATGGTGCTACCGGCAACGGCCTCGTCTCGAGAACGTCGTCGATGCCGATGAGCACCGTCCGCGCGCCGCGGATCCTCCCGCCGATCTCGTTCAGCGACAGAAGCGGATCGGCGCCGAGCGTGGCGAGGAGCAGAACGGCCAGCACGTCGGGAACGCGGAGGTCTCCGCTCAGGGCGACGTGGACGGCGAGGACCATCGTGCAGACGAACGCTGTCTGCACGATGGTCGTCAGTGCTATCGCACCGGGGATCGTCCTGAGCGTTGTGCGCCGAGACGCGGTCTCCAGGTCTCGTAACGATCGATCCAGGATCTCAAAGCGTTCCGCGTTCCGGTCACCGGCGCGAAGTACGGGCTGTGCGTGCAGGAACTCCACGACTCGTGCCGTGGCCTCCTGTTCTCGTGCGATCCGTTCCGTGTCACCCGCAGCAGTGCTCCTCTCCGTCCACACGTGGACCGCGCCGATCAGAGGTGCGGCCACGATCGCGGCGACACCGATGCGCCAGTCGACGAAGGTGATGACCACGGCGACGGTCGCAGGAGTTAACGTCGCCGAGATGAGCGGGCCGAGCAGATGCGCGACTGCGCTCATCGCTTGGAGGACACCCCGTCCGGCGAGGACCGAGACCTCGCCGACTCGCGAAGGCGTGAACCAGCCGATGGGAAGCGCGGTGAGATGGTCTCCGAGACGACGGTACGTGCCGCGCAACAGTGCCGCACCGACTCGGAAGCCCGTGAGATCTGCCACGTAGCGGAGGACGGCGTACGCGACGACGGTGCCGGCGAAGACCGCGATCCAGGGCCAGGCGGAGTCGGGGGTCGGCCCGAGCAGGCCGCGCAGAACAGGAAGGACGAGCGCATAAGAGATGCCTTCGAGAACTGCTGCGGCGACCATGAGCGCGACGGCGCGTCTGAGCGGTGAAGCGTACTGCTGTCCCAGCACACGCAGGAGCAGGCGGATCATCGGGATCGATTGTCCTTTCGCGGCGACTGATGGCGCACTTCTTCGATGCGTCCCTGATCGAGTGCGAGCACGGTGTCGGCGTTCGACGTGGACTCCGACCGATGAGCGATCATCAGAACGGTCTTGTCTTGAGACGCGAGCATCTGACGGATGGCGCGTTCGGTCTGCGGGTCGGCGAACGACGTGGCCTCGTCGAGAACGAGCACGGGCGTATCAGCGAGCAGTGCGCGCGCGAGGGAGATTCGCTGTCGTTCGCCACCGGAGAGCTCCACATCCTCGCCGATCACCGATTCGTACCCACGCGGCATCTGGAGAATCCGATCGTGGATGTTCGCCCGTACGGCCGCTCGGACGATGTCACCGTGGGCGGCGTGTGGCACAGCGAGCGAGATGTTCTCGGCGATCGTCGCGCGAAGCACTCGGACGTCTTGGAAGACGAAGGAGATGGTGCGGTAGAGGTCACCGCTACTGAGTTCGCGTATGTCGACTCCGCCGAGCAGGATGGCGCCCGCGGTCGGATCCGCGAACCTGGGAAGCAACTCGATCAGCGTGGATTTGCCACTGCCCGAGGGCCCGGTCAGTGCTGTCGTCGTACCGGGTTCGAGAACCAGGTCGATTCCGGTGAGCACCTCGTGGTCTCCGTATCCCGCATGAACACCACGGAACTCCACCCGATGCCCCACGGGAGTCTCGGGTGCTCGTCGTACGTCCATCGACGGGATGGCGAGCACCTCTTCGATGCGCCCGAGCGCACGCCGCGCTGCGACCAGGTCGTCGAATCCGTGGCCGAGTGCGGCGACGGGGGCGGTGAGCCCCATCCCGAGGAAGAGGAACGGGAGAAGGTCGACGGCGTCGATGCTCTCCGTCACGATCAGCGTCGCCCCACCGATGAACACGACGAGGAGTACGAATGCCGGGGAGAGGACGAACTGCATCGCCGCGGCCGGGCGGGAGATCCCCCGCACCCATCGAGTGAAGACCGTGACGAATGCGTCCGTCGCGGTCCGGAAACGCTGGTGTGCCCGTCCGGGAGCACCGAAGGTCTTGACGACGGCGATTCCCTCGACGAACTCGATGACGGCGCTGGTGACGTGCCCCATGGCTTCGTCGAACTCTTCCTGTTCGCGCAATCGAGGCGGCGTCATCATCGCAGGCACGAACACGATCGCCAGGGCGACGGGAATCAGCGTGATCAGCGTCATCCGCCAGTCGACGGTGAAGAGATACACGGCCACGCCGATGGGGACGACGAATGCGGAGACGAGTTCGCCGGGCGCGTGGGCGATGAACGGGTGGACGGTGCTCACGTCGTCGCCGATCGCTTTCGTGAGGTCTCCGGTCCGGCGCTCAACGAGCCGTCCGAGTTGCACCCGGCTCAGTTTCATCGCGAGACGCCTGCGGAGGTCTAGCTGTACAGTCCCGTCGAGCACATGCCCCGAGGTGGCCGCCGCGGCGATGAGTACGACGCCGAGGACAAGCCCGCCGGCTCCGAACATCACGGCCCGCCAGACATGGTGGCCGTCCGTCGGCCCGTCGGAGAGGAACGCCCGGCCGATCTCCATCGCTGCCATAAGCGGGGCGAGCCCCATGACCGAGCCCAGCGCATAGAGGAGGACGATGAGCGCGAATCGACCTCGATAGGGCCGCACCAGTTCCTTGGTTCGCATGATCATCTCCCCGTCGCCGCGTTCGCGCGTGTCATGGCGTCGGTCGTTCGTTCAGGCGTCGCCGCAGGAACTCGGTGACATCCGTCCGCGCCCTCATCGCCTGGGGCACGAGCGTGGGCATGCTGAGAAATGCGTGCGTCGCCCCCGGATACTCCCCGAGCTGCACGGCGGTCCCGGCCGCCTGAAGGCGCTCGGCATAGCGTCTCCCCTGGTCGGAGATCGGATCGTACGTCGGAACAATGATCAGTGCGGCGGCGAGCCCGCTGAGATCCTCCAGGCGGAGAGGAGACAGTGCCGCAGCGTCGGCTCCGGGAGGGACGGCGAGCCGCAGGAACATCTCCATCTGCCCGGTGGTCAGTGTGGGGTTGTCGGCGTACCGGGAGTACGACGGCCACTCGCTCATCGCAGAAGCGACGTCCAGACAGGGATTCGCCAGCACCTGCGCGCGAACGGCGTGGCCGGCGTCCCGGGCGCGAATCGCGCTGAGTGCCGCGATCAGCCCTCCCGTGCTCTCGCCGAACACGGCGACACGGTCGGCATCGATTCCCCACTGCTCGGCCGCCCCGAGCACGTGTTCGAGGGCTTCCCAGCCGTCGTCGACCGCCTCCGAGAGCGGTGTGTCCGGGGCGAGCAAGCGATGCTCGACAGAGATCACCACTGCGGGCAGGCGAGCGGCGAGGTGACTGTTGACCCAGTCGCTCTGTGCCGCCGTTCCCACGAACCCCCCGCCGTGCACGTGCAGCACGAGCGGAAACACACGGTCGGTTTGTTCGAGGCGACGCCGAATCGGGCGGTACACCCGCACCGGAAGCAGACGCCCCGGCAAGGCGAGGTCCTGCCACTCCGCGTCCGCACCGGAGTCCATGCGACCGGTGATGACGCGAGCCAGAGGTGACGCGCGCTTGCGATTCACCGCCAGTTGCAGGGCGCGTAGTTCGTCAGCTGTCATCTGCGACCACTCGGGCTCTTTTCCGAGGGCGGCGTAGAGCCGAAGTCGCAGTGGAGGTCGATCGGCGTCGACGTCGGTCATGGCATCTTCCTTGCAGTAGTAGTGCGATCGGTTCCCTCGACCTCGAATGCGGCGCGCGCGTGCACCTGTCGGTCGACCGGAGCGCGATGCTCAGTGCCGAGCATCGCGCACCAACTGGACAGTCGAGGCGATGCCGAAGATCGTCGGAACGAGCATCACCAGCCCGCATACCGGAGCGAAGATCCGCTCGCCGTACTCAGTCGTCGCCGACAGCAGAATCGCGACCGCACCGGTCACCAGCGTCGCCGCTGCCGACAGCACCGGAGGCCACCACCCTCGCGCCTTCACGACCACGAGCATCAGCGCCCAGATCAGCGCGACCGTGAACGCGACGGCGTACAGAATCCCGTAGACCAGGCCTGGATCCGGGGTCGCTCCGTGCGAAGCGTACGCAGCGTCTGTGAACCCGTAGAGCGACTGTGCACCCGTCTGATCGATCACCGTGGCGGCCGCCACGATCACTGACACGAACACCGCAGCCCAGATCATGATCGCGGCGAAGCGGTGACCACGACCTGTTCGGAGAGTGGGCTCACTCGACATTTCAGAAAGTGACTGTCTCATAGAGAGTGACTCTAGGTACGGCATCCGAGGGAGTCAACACCTAACTGAAAGTCACTTGCCGAACGTCGGCCTCGGTGTTAGCGTGCCGATATGGCGGGACTTCGAGAGAGCTGGCGCGTAGCCGCGATGCAGACGATTCAAGAGTGTGCGTTGGATCTGTTCGACGAACGTGGATTCGCAGCGGTGAAGATTGAAGATGTCGCCGAAGCCGCGGGAGTGTCGCCGTCGTCGATCTATCGGTACTTCGGCACCAAAGAAGGTCTCATCGTGGCCGATGAGTTCGACACCTGGGGAAAGGAGACCATCGAAGCGGTTCTCGACCCCCGGGATCCGGTCGGCAGCTTGATCGAAGCGGTGGTCGCCTATGAAGCGCCTCGGACCTCAGGGGGAGACGGTGTCGTCCCGTCAGCGGACATACCGTGGCGGCGCGTGCGCTACTTCTTCGCTGAACCGTCGGTGCGATTGGCCGCACAGGCCTCTCTCGATCGGGCGAGCCTACTCATCGCGCCGCTGCTCGTCTCCTCGGGCGCACTCAGTCCGACCCAGGCTCGCGTGGCGGCGAACTCGTTGGCCTTCGGCTATTTCGCCTGCCTCGAGCAGTGGTATCTCGACGACCGCACCCGACCTATCGCATGGTACGTAGAAGAGGGCCTGCGCCCGTTGCGTGAGATCTGGGGAGAGCGGAGAACCGACCCGGACCTCACGGCCGCACCACAGACCTGACCGCGGTCGTACGACGGGACGCGTGCGCCGGGTGCACTTCCCCGGCGCACGCGGTTCCGCCGGATCTCTATCCGACCGGCGTGAAGAAGTTGACCAGGTTGCCGTCGGGATCACGGAACAGCAGCGACCGGTTGCCCCAGGGCATGGTCGTCGGCTCGTTCACGAATTCGTCGACCACGCCGCGCAGCGTCGGGTAGAGCGCGTCGACGTCGTCCACCCGGAAGTCGAGGATCGCCGACCGGTTCGCCGACGCCTGCGCGGCGTCGTCACCCAGGAGCGGCACCGTAGCCGAACTCGAGACGGCCAGGGTGCCCGACGGGGTGCGCAGTTCGGCGAACATCTCGTGCAGCCGGTTCGCGGTGACGCCGGTGACGCGCTCGTAGAAGGCGACGAGCCGGTCGACGTCGTCGGTGATGATGCGGGTCGCAGCGAAGTCCATGATGCTCCTGTCGGTGTGTGGTGGCTCTCTGCCACCTCGCCGACGATAGAAGGTGTTCCGGTCAGAACGGGTCCGCATGCCCGGGGGTCGAACGGCGGTCCATTCCGGTCATCGGCCCGGCGGACCTCGTATCGGTGGGACTGTTCGAGTGGCGTCGAACGGTGCGATTCGGCAGTCTGGAGGACGACCGTTCAACGCATGGAGGCGCCCGATGGCACAGACCGATCCGACCGCACACACCGTCGCACTGGGGACCTGGGCGTGGGGCGACAGCGGAGCGGTCGGCGACGGCTACTTCGGCACCGCACTCGACGAGAGCGAATTGCAGGACGTCGTCGACAGCGCGCACCGCAACGGGTTCACCCTGTGGGACACCGCCGCGGTCTACGGGATGGGCCGATCGGAGTCGGTCCTGGCACGCACGCTCGCGAAGTACGATCGCGCCGACTATCAGCTGTCCACCAAGTTCACTCCGCGGATCGCCGGCGACGGCGACGACCCGGTGGCCGACATGCTCGCGCAGAGCATGGAGCGTCTGAACACCGACTACATCGATCTGTACTGGATCCACAACCGCGACGACGTCGCTCGCTGGACCCCGCATCTGATCCCGCTGCTCGAGAGCGGCCGCGTGCGCAGGGTCGGCGTCTCGAATCACGATCTCGAGGACCTGAAGCTGGCACAGCGGATCCTCGGCGACGCCGGTTTCCGCGTCGACGCCGTGCAGAACCACTACAGCCTGCTGTACCGCGCCTCCGAGAACGCGGGCATCCTCGACTACTGTGCCGCCAACGACATCCAGTTCTACTCGTACATGGTCCTCGAACAGGGTGCGCTGACCGGGCGTTTCACCGTCGAGAACCCGATGCCCGCCGGCAGTGCCCGCGCGGACGCCTACAATCCGGCGCTGGCCGAGCTCACCGAGCTGACCGACACCCTCGCCGCGATCGGGGCCCGCCACGACGCGAGCGCCGCCGACGTCGCGACCGCATGGGCGATCGCCAAGGGCACCACCCCGATCGTCGGCGTCACCAGACCGCGCTACATCGATTCGCTGGTGCGCGCCGTCGCCGTCGAACTGGCCGACGACGAGATCACCGAGATCGAACGGCTCGCCGCCGCCACCGGCGTCGACACCCGGGGAGGCTGGGAGCAGCCCGTGTGAGGTCTCAGCTCCGGCGCGGCGACCTCAGCGCGGTCGCCGCGCACGCACCCGCGACCACGGCCAGCGCGACGACGACCAGCGCGGTCGCGTCCCAGCCGTATCGGGTGAACACCAGACCGGCGGCCCACCCGACGACGCTCGATCCCCCGTAGTAGAAGAGGTTGTACATCGACGCCGCCTGGGCGCGCCCCACCGTCGCGCGGGCGGCCGACCATCCGGATGCGATCGAGTGCGCTCCGAAGAAGCCGACGGTCAGTATCACGAGACCGACGATGATGACCGGCAGCGAGTCGACGAGGGTGATGAGCACACCGACGATCATGATCACGATGGCCGTCAGCAGCACCGGCAGCCGTCCGCGCGTGCCCGCGATCGCTCCCGCTCGGCGCGACGACCACGTTCCGGCGAGATAGGCCAGGAAGAGGAAGGCGATCAGCGAGCTGGGCAGCAGGAACGGCGGAGCCTTCAGCCGGAACGACAGGTAGTTGTAGACGGTGACGAAACCTCCCATGAGCAGGAAGCCCTGCAGATAGAGCGCGAGCATCGCCGGAGAGCGCAGGTTCAGCCACAGCACACGCGACAGGGGTCGACGATCGGCGCGTGCCGTGCGCACGAACCCACGCGGTCGCGGTGTCAGGACCATGAACGCGGCGGCGGCCGACGCCGACAACGCGACCACCACACCGACACCCCAGCGCCAGTCGATCCACCCCGTGACGGGCGCGGCGACGAGCCGACCGAGCAGCCCGCCGACCGTCGTGCCGGAGATGTAGGTGCCTGCCGCGACCGCCGTGTGCGACGGTGCGATCTCCTCCTGCAGATAGGTCATCGCGATCGCGGGCAGCCCGCCGAGCGCGGCGCCCTCCAGCGCACGCAGCACGAGAAGGCCGGTGAAGTTCGGGCAGAGGGTGACCGCGAGACCGAAGACCGTCGCGGCGATCAGCGAGTACCGCATGGCGGGCAGACGCCCGATCCGATCGGCCACCACCGACCACGGCAGGACCGCCGCGGCCAGCCCGAGCGTCGCCACCGAGATGAGCAGAGCGGACTGATCGGCACCGACCCGCAGGGAATCGGAGATCTCCGGGAGGATCCCCTGCGGCGAGTACAGCTGCGCGAACGTCGCGACACCCGCACAGGCCAGCGCCAGCAGGACACGGCGATACTCCGGCGACCCCTTCGCGTGGCCGCCCCAGTCCCGACTCTCCACTCCACTGAACGTCTGTGTCACGTACCGCAACGCTACGAGCAGCGACCGTATAGCACCAATGCATCGATTGACGTAATGAAATACGATATCGACATGAATAGCGAGGTGGTGACATCCGCGCTGCGGGAGGTGCTCGCGGACCTTCCGTACCTCGTGGCGGTCGCCGAGACCGGCGGGGTCACGGCGGCCGCCGACGAACTGGGTGTGCCGCAGCCGACCGTCAGCCGCGGACTTCAACGGCTCGCCGATCGTCTGGACGCGCCGATGATCGTGCGCAGCGGCCGCGGCGTCGAACTCTCGCCGGAGGCGGTCGAGTTCCTGCCGTACGCCCAGCGTGCGGTCGACACCGTCCGGTCCGGTATCGAGGCCACCGGCGCGCGAGCCGACCAGCGCGCGAACACGGTGTCGTTGGCGTTCCAGAACGACATGGGCCGGGTGGTGATCCCGGCACTGCTGCGGGCGGTCCTCGCCCGGCGTCCGGGCACGGACTTCGATCTGCGACAGGGATCACGCACGCTGTGCACCGACGCGCTGGAGTCCGGCGGGATCGACGCGGCGATCGTGTCGCCGCCGTACGACGGCGACCTCGACGTCGAGACCGCGCGGTTGTTCGCCGAGCCGCTGGTGCTCGCGGTGCCCGCCGGGCATCGTTTCGCCCATCGAACCCGCATCCGACTCGACGAGCTGACCGACGAGCACATGCTGCAGTTGCGGCCGGAGTTCGGTCTGCGCGGCCATGTCGACCGGCTGCTCGCCGCGGCCGGTGCGACACCGGTCCGCGGTTTCGAAGGCGAGGATCTGCACACTCTCCGCGGACTCGTCGCGGTGGGTCTGGGCGTGGCGATCCTTCCGCCGGCCGCGCCGACGCCCGCGGGCATCGTCGAGGTCGCGATCGCCGACACCGCGGCGCACCGCGAGATCGGTGTCTCGTGGCCGCGCGATGCGGTGTTCTCCCCCGCCGCTCAGACCACCATCGACGTCGCCGCACGGACGTCGAGCTGGCTTCCGTGACTCACCGGCCCGCCGGTCGAGTCCCCGTCCCGCGGTCCAGCGCGGCGGCGATCACCTGGACGAGATGCTGCGCGGGCAGATCGGCGAGGTCGGCGACCTGCGTGCGGCACGAGAAGCCGTCGGCGAGGATCTGCCGGTCCGGACTCGCAGCGGCCTTCGCGAGGATCCCCTCCCGTGCGATCTTCTCGGAGATCTCGTAGTGGCCCTTCTCCATGCCGAAGTTGCCCGCCAGACCACAGCAGCCCGCGGAGACCTCGACGTCGCAGCCCATCGCGGCGAGGATCGTCCGGTCGGCCTCGTAGCCCATGATCGCGTAGTGGTGGCAGTGCGGCTGCGCCAGCAGCTTCTCGTCGGCGCGGGGCGGCGTCCAGCCGATGTCGACCAGGAACTCGGCGACCGTTCGCACCGCCTGTGCCAGTTCGGCGGCGCGCGGATCGTCGCCGAGGAGTTCGACGAGGTCCGACCGCAGCGTGGCCGTGCAGCTCGGTTCCAGACCGATCACCGTGCGACCGGCCCGCACATGCGGCAGGAGCAGGTCGACCGTCTTCCGCAGTCTCGCCTTGGCCGCCGTCAGCTGGCCGGTGGAGATCAGGGTGAGGCCGCAGCACGCGCCGGGGGCGGCGATCTCGACGTCGCATCCCGCGGCGGTCAGCACCCGCAGCGCCGCCCGCGGGATGTCCGGCGCCAACGCGTCGGAGAACGAGTCGACCCACAGCACCGCTTTCGGTCCCGCCGTCGGCGGCACCGGCCGCCGAGCCGCCCGCGTCCGGCGGAACGGCACGGCGGGCAGCTCCGGCAGTGAGCGCCTGGTGTCCGCACCGATCGTCGTCATCATCGCCCGCCGCATGAACGGCACCCGGCCGATACGGTTCAGGGCCGGCCCCATCGGGCCGACCAGGCGCAGCCACTGCGGGAGCCTGCCCAACGTGTAATGACTTCGCGGGCGACGTCGCCCCTGGTAGGTGCGGTGCAGGGTCTCAGACTTGAACATGGCCATGTCGATGCCGGTCGGGCAGTCGGTGGCGCACGCTTTGCAACTCAGGCACAGGTCCAGCGCCCGGTGCACGTCAGGTGAGGCCCACCCCCGGGTGATCGTCGACCCGTTGGCCATCTCCTGCAGCGCCCGCGCGCGACCACGCGTCGAGTCCTTCTCATCACGCGTCGCCGTGTAGGAGGGGCACATGAATCCGCCCTGCTCGCGCATGTCGGCACGGCATTTGCCGACGCCGACGCACCGGTGCACGGCCGTGGTGATGTCGCCGCCGTCGCGAGAGAACGAGAAGCCGTCGCCCGCGATCAGCGGCAGCGCCTGCGGTCGACGGAGATCGGCGTCGAGCGACGCGGGACGCACGACGACACCCGGGTTCAACACGTCGTCGGGATCGAACAGGTTCTTGAACGCCGCCATCAGCGCGAGCGCGTCCGGGCTGTACATGACCGGCAACAGCTCCGACCGTGCGCGGCCGTCACCGTGTTCGCCCGACAGCGACCCGCCGTGGTCGGCGGCCAGGGCCGCGGCCCGTTCCAGGAACCGGCGCATGCCCCGACCGTCGTGATCGAGCGGGAAGTCGATGCGGACGTGGACGCAGCCGTCGCCGAAGTGACCGTACGCCAGACCGGACACGCCCTCGGCGGCCATCAGCGCTTCGAGGCCGCGCAGGTAGTCGCCCAGCCGCTCGGGCGGCACCGCCGAATCCTCCCACCCCGGCCACGCCTGCTCCCCCGTGGCCGTCCGCCCGGCCAGACCCGCACCGTCGGCACGGATCTGCCACAGTCGCGTCGCGTCCGGGCCCGCCGGAAGAACGACGGCGTCGACGGCCGCCGAGGCCGCGACCAACGTCTCGGCGGCGGCAATCGCCTCCTCCGATGTCGCGCCGCCGACCTCCACCATCAGCCAGCCGCCGCCCGCGGGCAGGGTCGGCACACCCCCGCCGGCGGCCCGTCGCACCACGTCGACCAGTTGGGCGTCGAGGCCCTCCAACGCCAGCGGCTCCGCGGGCAGCAGATTCGGCACGTCGTCGGCCGCCGTCGGCATGTCCGGATATCCGAGGACGGCCAGTGCGGGAGCGGGCGCCCGTGGCACCAGGCGGACCGTCGCCTCGAGGAGGATGCCGCAGGTGCCCTCCGTGCCGGTGAGCGCGGCGGCCAGGTTCCGGCCGTTCTCCGGCAGGAGATGCTCGAGCGAGTACCCGGATATCTGGCGACCGAAGCGACCGAACTCGCGACGCAGCACCGCGAGGTCGCCCGTGACGAGCTCGTCGAGTCCGGGTACCGCGTCGAAGGCGTCGGCGCCGGAGCCGACGGTGAGGATCTCGCCGCGCCCGGTGAGCCAGGTCAGCGAGACCACGTTGTCGGCGGTGCGCCCGTACGAGAGACCGTGCGGACCGCACGCGTTGTTGCCGATCATCCCGCCGATCGTGCAGCGGGTGGCCGTCGACGGATCGGGGCCGAACCGCAGACCGTGCGGCCGCGCGGTTCCCTGCAGCCTGCTCAGGATCACCCCCGGTTCGACGACGGCGGTGGCCGTCTTCGGATCGATCGAGATCACCCGGTCCAGGTGCCGTGAGAAGTCGATCACCACACCGGGACCGACCGCGTTGCCCGCGCACGACGTTCCGCCGCCGCGCGCGGTCACCGCGACGCCGTGGCCGATCGCGATCCGCACCGCTGTGACCACCTGATCGCGAGTGCGCGGGGTGACGATCACCTCCGGTGTCACCCGGTAGTTGGACGCGTCGGTCGAGTAGATCGATCGGCTCAGCCGCGAATCGTCGACGGCGCCCGGCAGCGCGGCGACGAGGTCGGCGACGAGCGCCTCGGTCGCCTGGCCGCGCTGTGGATGAGCGGAGGTCGCGGTCATGCGGTGAAGTCCTGGTTCTCGACATGGGTCGGTGTGGTCACTGGAGTACCAGTGTGCGCGGGATCTCAGCGCGCCGCGCAGCGGCCCCGGGGGTCGCCCCTCGGCGCTGTCGGACCGAGATCGGGTCGTCGTCGACGGAGCCGCCGTACCCGCATCTGTCGATATCGCCGCCGTCCGTCCGTCACCATGGTGTCGGGCCGCTCGGGTTCGGCGAGACACACTGGAGGAATCATGAAGTACGCACTGCTTCTCATGGGACACGTCGACGATCCCGCGTGCGGCGAGGACGGCTGCGCGAAGCCGGAGGACTTCTTCGCCTTCGACCAGGAGATCACCGCGGCCGGCGTGGTCGTCAGCTCATTCGCGCTCGAAGACGAGCGAGTCGTCGTGCACACCGACGACGCGGGCGAGCGGGTCGTGGCGTCGTCGGGTCCGTTCGCGGAGGTCCAGGAGTTCGTCGGCGGCGGCTACATCATCGACGTCGACGACGTCGACGAGGCGATCGCGTGGGCCAGACGCAGTCCGGGCTCCGCGGCCGGCGGACACGTGGAGATCCGTCCGCTGGCCCCGTACTGAGTCCGTGTCCGATGCGACGCAGCGGGCGCTGGCGGCCGTCGACCACGACGGTCGCTCCCGCTTGCTGGCGACATTGACCAGGCAGTTCGGTGATCTCGATCTCGCCGAGGACGCGCTCCAGGACGCCCTGGCCCAGGCGCTGGTGTCCTGGCCCGAGTCCGGAGTCCCGCGATCTCCTGTCGCGTGGCTGACGACGACCGCGCGCCGCAAGGCGCTCGACGTCGTCCGCCGCGACGCGGTTCTGGCGACCAAGCTCGCGCGGCTTCGCGATGAGGCGTCGCGGGCGCCGAATCCGTCCGGTGGCGAGGAGGCGGTCCCCGACGATCGACTCGGCATGTTCTTCGCGTGCACGCACCCGGTGCTGCGACCGGAGGATCGCATCGCCCTGATGCTGCGATTCGTGGGCGGCCTCTCGACGGTCGAGGTGGCTCACGCCCTCCTGACCCCGACCGCGACGGTCCAGCAGCGGATCGTGCGCGCCAAGAAGCGGATCCGCGCACTGGGCGTCCCCTTCACACCGCCGCGGACCGACGATCTGCCCGACCGGATCGACGGCGTCCTCCGAGTGGTCTACCTGCTGTTCTCGGAGGGTTTCGCGCGCTCGACCGGCCGGGCGCACGTCGACGACGATCTGACGGCCGAGGCCGTCCGGCTCGCACGGCTGCTGCATCGACTCCTGCCGACCGCGGAGACCACCGGGCTCCTCGCTCTGCTGTTGCTGACGCAGGCGCGACGACCCGCTCGCACCACCGCGGACGGCATCCCGGTTCCCCTCGCCGACCAGGACCGCAGTCGGTGGATCGGCGACCTGATCGTCGAGGGGCTCGCCCTCGCCGAGTCGGCGGCCGGATCCCGCGGCGCGGGGCCGTACGCGATTCAGGCGTCGATCGCCGCGGTTCACGCCGAGGCCCGGACCGCCGACGACACCGACTGGTCGCAGATCGCCGTCCTCTACAGACTGCTGCAGGACCACGATCCCGGCCCGGTGGTCCGCGTCGGCCGCGCCGTCGCGGTGGGTCGCGCGTTCGGCCCGCACCGAGGACTCGATCTGCTCGACGCGCTGCGCGAGGAGCCCGCACTCGCCCGCTATCGCCCGTTCCACATCGCGCGGGCCATCACTCTGGCCGAGGTCGGCGACTCCGACGGCGCCGCGGCGGCCTATCGCCGTGCGCTGGAGCTCCCCGGGAACACGGCCGAGGACGACTTCCTCGCCGACGCGCTCGACGAGTTCGGCGACCGGTCTCCGGACAGTTGACGAGTCGGATCGGAAACGGATCGGTGGGCTCCTCGGCGGCGCGCTCGCAGGCGAGGGCGGTTCGGGCGCCCGCTCAGGCCCGCGGATCGACGATGATCTTGACGTGCTCCTCGTTGTGGTGGATCAGCTGGTCGTACCCCTCGGACACCAGGGTGTCCAGCGAGATGCGACCGGTGATGAACGGAGCGAGGTCGATCTTCCCGCTCTGGACCAGAGCGATGGTCGCGGGATGATCGTTGGAGTAGCCGATGGTGCCGCGCAGGTCGATCTCCTTGAGCACCAGTGTCGGCATGTCGACCTCCGGCTTGTGGCCCCAGATGGAGACGTTGACGATCACCGCGCCGGGACGTACCGCATCGAGCAGCATGTCGAGCACCACGGGGACGGACGAGCACTCGAACCCCACGTCGGCGCCCGCGCCGCCGGTCAGTTCGCGGACCCGCTCGGCGACGTCGCCGTCGCGCGGATCGAGCACCTCGTCGGCGACGCCCGTCGTACGCGCCATCTCCTTACGCGCCTCGGACAGCTCGGAGACGAACACGGTGAGCCCCTCGGCCTTGAGCACCGCCGCGGTCAGCAGACCGATCGGACCCGCGCCGCCGACGACGGCCGTCTGTCCGGCGCGCGCACCGGATCGGACGTAGGCGTGATGGCCCACCGACAACGGCTCGATGAGGGCTGCCTGGTCGAGTGGGATGTCGCCGACCGGATGCACCCACCGTCGCTGCACGACGATCTTCTCCGCGAGCCCGCCGCCGCGGCCGCCCAATCCGATGAAGTTCATGTCCTTGGACAGCTGGTAGTCCTGGCCCGGACCGGTGTCGACGTCGTCGGCGATGATGTACGGCTCCACCACGACGCTCTGGCCGACCTCGAGGTCGGCGACACCCTCGCCGAGAGCGGTGACGGTGCCGGAGAACTCGTGGCCGATCACCACGGGGGCGTCCTCCCCGGAGATCGGGTGCGGACAGCCGGTCGGCGGAATGAAGATGGGGCCTTCGAGGAACTCGTGCAGATCGGTGCCGCAGATGCCGCACCAGGCGACGTCGATGGCCACGCTGCCCGGCATGAGCTGCGGTTCGGCGACGTCTTCGATACGGATGTCGTTGCGGGCGTAGTAGCGTGCTGCTCTCATGAGGCCACGGTAGGACCCGTGAGAGGCGTCACACCAGACTGCAACCCCTTGCAACCCCCGGGCCGACACGGTGCTTGAATCGACCACCGAGTCCCGTCGACCGTCCGCATCGAGCAGTGATTAGAGGATCATGTCCGCCCCCGACCGCCTCTGGTATGTCAGCTACGGCTCCAACCTGTGCGCCGATCGGCTCGCCTGCTATCTGCGCGGCGGCCGCCCCGACGGCGGACTGCGCGACTATCCGGGCGCCCGCGACCCGGCGCCGCCGGTCGACTCCCGCGCCGTGACGCTTCCAGGCGGGATCTTCTTCGCCGGCGAGTCTCGGACCTGGCGCGGCGGCATGGCCTTCTACGATCACACCGTCGCGGGCCCCGCTCCCGCCGCCGCGTATCTGATCACCGTCGAACAGTTCGCGGACGTGGCCGCGCAGGAGTCCGACCGCGAGCCCGTCGCCGACGGTCCCGTCGAGGCGGCCGTACGCGATCCCCGGCTGCTGCGCGACGACGGCGACACGCACGTCGTCGACGACGGCCTCTACGGACGCCTCCTGCGCGTCGCGACCGTCGACGGCGTCCCGGCGCTGACGTTCACCTCGGTCCACGGCACCGACTCCGTCGACCACACCGCGCCGAGCACGGCGTATCTCGCGATGATCGGCCGCGGCCTGCGCGAGACGCACGGGTGGACCGACGACCGGATCGCCGCGTACTTCGCCGCTCGAACGCTTGCGAACTCAGCCCGCTGACCGACACGGGGCGTTAGGGTCGGGTCCGTGACCTCCTCCACCGATTCCGCCGACCGCGTCACCCTCCGAGTCCTGGTGTACTCCGACAATGCGGGGACGCGCCGCGAAGTCATCGGTGCGCTGGGCACCACCCTGCACCCCGACCTTCCGGAGCTGGCCTTCGTCGAGGTCGCGACGGCCCCGATGCTGCTCTCGCACCTCGACTCGGGGACCGTCGACGTCGCGATCCTCGACGGGGAGGCCGCTCCCGCGGGCGGTATGGGCATGGCCAAGCAGATCCGCGACGAATACGATCCGTGCCCGCCGATGGTGGTGCTGATCGCCCGCCGGGACGACCGGTGGCTCGCCGACTGGTCGCGCGCCGACGCGACAGCTCGGGTTCCGGTCGATCCTCTGGAGCTCTCGCGCACCCTCGTCGACCTTCTGCGCTGACACTCGCCTCGGCCCGCATCCACTCGGGCACTCGAAACGACCTCGACGGTCGTTTCGAGTGCCCGAGTGCGAACAGACCCCGGTCCCGGTCGCCGGAAGCGCACACGGCTCCGGTGCCGCGTCGCCGCCGGATCGCATAGTCCCAGCGCAGGACGATGTTCCCCTGCGGTTAGCCGAAACCTCCCACCCCGCACACCTTTCCGTGAGTAGGGTGTGGTCAGAGTCACACAACGCCGAATGGTAGTGGAGGGCTTCGAGGCATGAACGCATACGGACCGATACTGGTGCTGGCGGCCATCGCTGCAGTCTTCGCGATCGTCTCCGTGGTCATCGCCTCGATCGTCGGACCGCGCCGCCGCAACGCCGCCAAACTCGCCGCCTACGAGTGCGGCATCGAACCGTTGCCGCCAGCCGCCGATCTCGTCCAGCGTTTCCCGGTGAAGTACTACCTGACCGCGATGCTGTTCATCATCTTCGACATCGAGATCGTCTTCCTCTACCCGTGGGCCGTCGCCTCGGAGAGTCTCGGCTGGTTCGGACTCGTCGCGGTGGCCCTGTTCATCGTCAACGTGTCCGTCGCCTACGCCTACGAGTGGCGTCGCGGCGGACTCAGGTGGGATTGATTGTGGGAATCGAAGAGAAACTCCCCGGCGGGGTGCTGCTGACGACGGTCGAGAAGCTCGCCGGATTCATTCGCAAGGGCTCCCTGTGGCCCGCGACGTTCGGCTTGGCGTGCTGTGCCATCGAGATGATGGCCTCGACCTCCGGCCGCTACGACATCGCCCGTTTCGGCATGGAAGCCTTCCGCGCGTCGCCGCGCCAAGCGGATCTGATGATCGTCGCCGGTCGGGTGAGCCAGAAGATGGCGCCGGTGCTGCGGCAGATCTACGACCAGATGGCCGAACCGAAATGGGTGCTGGCGATGGGTGTCTGCGCATCGTCGGGCGGCATGTTCAACAACTACGCGATAGTGCAGGGCGTCGACCACGTGGTGCCCGTCGACATCTACCTGCCGGGCTGCCCGCCGCGCCCGGAGATGCTCCTCAACGCGATCCTCACGCTGCACGAGCAGATCGGCCGGATGCCGCTCGGCGTGCACCGGGAGGACGCCGTCCGTGCCGCCGAGCAGGCCGCCCTCGAGACCAAGCCGACCATCGAGTTCACAGGACTCCTCCGGTGAGCGGGGAGATCTCGACCGGGCGCGAGCGCCCGGAGACCATCGGTGTCCGCCACGGCCTGTTCGGCGCCTCGGGCAGCGGCGACACCTCCGGATACGGCGGCCTCGTCGCCCCGGTCACCATGCCCGGCAGCACCACCCGACCGTTCGGGGGCTACTTCGACGAGGTAGCCGATCTGCTCGCACGGGCGCTCGAGGCCCGCGGTGTCTCCTACGACGACGCCGTCGAGAAGGTCGTGATCTACCGCGACGAGATGACGATCCACGTGGCCCGAACACATCTGCAGCCGGTGGCCGCGACGCTGCGGGACGAACCGTCGCTGCGCTTCGAACTGTGTCTCGGCGTCTCGGGCGTGCACTATCCCGACGACGTCGGCCGCGAACTGCACGCGGTGTACCCGCTGCGGTCGATCACCCACGGCCGCGCGGTGATGCTCGAGACCTGCGCCCCCGACGACGACAGGCACCTTCCGAGCCTGTTCGCGATCTATCCGACCACCGACTGGCACGAACGCGAGACCTACGACTTCTTCGGTCTGATCTTCGACGGCCACCCGTCGCTGACGCGCATCGAGATGCCCGACGACTGGGAGGGACACCCGCAGCGCAAGGACTACCCGCTCGGCGGCATCCCGGTCGAATACAAGGGCGCCACCGTGCCGCCGCCGGATCAACGGAGGTCGTACCACTGATGTCCGAATCCACCAGCACCGAATCCACCTTCACCGTGTCCGGTACCGATTGGGCGGACATCGTCTCCGCCGTCGCCGACCGCGCCGCCGAGACCTCCGCCGACGAGCGGATCGTGGTCAACATGGGGCCGCAGCATCCGTCGACGCACGGCGTCCTGCGTCTCATCCTGGAGATCGAAGGCGAGACCGTCACCGAAGCCCGCTGCGGAATCGGCTTCCTGCACACCGGAATCGAGAAGAACCTCGAGTTCCGAACGTGGACGCAGGGAGTCGCGTTCGTGACTCGGATGGACTACCTGTCGCCGATGTTCAACGAGGTCGCCTACTGTCTGGCGGTCGAGAAGCTGCTGGGCGTCACCGACGACATACCGCCCCGCGCGAGCGTCATCCGCGTGATCCTCATGGAGCTCAACCGCATCGCCTCGCATCTGGTCGCGCTGGCGACCGGCGGCATGGAGCTCGGTGCGGTGACCCCGATGTTCCTCGGCTTCGGGGCCCGCGAGAAGATCCTCGACGTCTTCGAGGAGATCAGCGGCCTGCGCATGAATCACGCGTTCGTCCGCCCCGGCGGAGTGGCCGCCGATCTGCCCGAGGGCATCGTCCCCAGAATCGCGACACTGCTCGACGAGCTGCCCGAGGACATCGGCGACGTCGAGGCGCTGCTGAGCGAGAACTACATCTGGAAGGCCCGCACCAAAGGCGTCGGCTACCTCGACTTGACCGGCGCCATGGCGCTGGGCGTCACCGGTCCGGTGCTGCGGTCGACGGGCCTGCCCTACGATCTGCGCAAGAGCGCGCCCTACTGCGGATACGAGGACTACGACTTCGACGTCGTGACCGACACCGCCTGCGACTCCTACGCGCGGTACGCGATCCGCATCGAGGAGATGAAGCAGTCCATCGCCATCGTGCGGCAGGCGTTGGACAAGCTCGAACCGGGGCCGGTCATGATCGCCGACCGCAAACTCGCCTGGCCCGCCGACCTCGCCGTCGGACCGGATGGCTACGGCAACTCCCCCGAGCACATCGCCGAGATCATGGGCATGTCGATGGAATCGCTGATCCACCACTTCAAACTCGTCACCGAGGGGATGCGCGTTCCGGCGGGCCAGTGTTACGTCTGCATCGAATCGCCGCGCGGGGAGCTCGGCGTCCACATGGTGTCCGACGGCGGGACCCGGCCGTACCGGGTCCACTTCCGCGACCCGTCGTTCACCAATCTGCAGGCGGTCGCGGCCATGTGCGAGGGCGGTCTGATCGCCGATGTGATCACCTCCGTCGCCAGTATCGATCCGGTGATGGGAGGCGTCGACCGATGAGTGCGGAACCGATTCCCCACGAGCCGATCCCGCTCGTGTTCTCCACCTCAGCGCCGACACCGCCGATCGAGTTCGCCGGTCCCGACGCGTACCCGAGCGACGTCCGCGAGCGGCTCCGCACCGAAGCCGACGAGATCGTCGCCCGCTATCCGCAGTCGAGGTCGGCGCTGCTCCCCCTGCTGCATCTGGTGCAGAGCGTCGACGGGTACCTGACCCGTGCGGGCATCACGTTCTGCGCGGACCGTCTGTCGCTGACCACCGCGCAGGTCGCATCGGTCGCCACCTTCTACACGATGTATCGCCGCGAACCGACCGGCGACTACCTGGTCGGGGTATGCACCAACACGCTGTGCGCGGTGATGGGCGGCGATGCGATCGCGGCGAGCCTGACCGAGAAGCTGGGCGTCGACGACGGCGGTACCACCGACGACGGCGCGATCACCTACGAGCGGATCGAGTGCAACGCGGCGTGCGATCACGCCCCGGTCGTGATGGTGAACTGGGAGTTCTACGACGCGCAGACGCCCGAGTCGGCGGCGCGACTGGTCGACGACCTGCGCGCGGGCGCACCGCCCGCGCCGAGCCGCGGCACGCCGTCGTTGTGCACCTTCCGCCAGACCGCGCGGCTCCTGGCCGGACTGACCGAGGAGCTGCCGTGATCGCCATCGATCTCCCGACCCCCGGCGCCGAACCCGCGCGGACTCCGGTCCTGTCCCGTCATTGGTCCGACGACGAGCCGTGGCTCCTGCGCAACTATGTGGACGGCACCGGATATCAGGGACTCAAGGCGGCCCTGCAGATGGAACCCGACGCGGTGATCGACCTGATCAAGTCGTCGGGGCTGCGCGGACGCGGCGGCGCGGGCTTCCCGGTCGGCATGAAATGGTCGTTCATCCCGCAGGGCGACGGCAAACCCCACTACCTGGTGGTGAACGCCGACGAGTCCGAGCCCGGCACCTGCAAGGACATGCCGCTCATGCTGGCGACGCCGCACACGCTGGTCGAGGGAGTGATCATCGCCGCGTACGCGATCCGTGCACGGCACGCGTTCATCTATGTGCGCGGCGAAGTCGCCTCGGTGATCCGTCGGCTGCGCACCGCCGTCGCCGAGGCCTACGGGATCGGGCTTCTCGGGAAGAACATCTTCGGCTCCGGCTTCGACCTCGATCTGATCGTGCACGCCGGTGCGGGAGCGTACATCTGCGGTGAGGAGACCGCGCTCCTGGACTCCCTCGAAGGACGCCGCGGCCAACCCCGGCTGCGCCCGCCGTTCCCGGCCAGCGAGGGCCTGTACGCGAGTCCCACCGTGGTGAACAACGTCGAATCGATCGCGAGCGTTCCGGCGATCCTGCGCAACGGCGTCGACTGGTTCCGCGAGATGGGCACGGAGAAGTCGCCGGGATTCACGCTGTACTCGCTGTCCGGCCACGTCGAGCGGCCCGGCCAGTACGAGGCGCCGCTCGGGATCACCCTGCGCGAACTCCTCGACCGCGCGGGCGGGATCCGGGCCGGCCACGAGCTCAAGTTCTGGACGCCGGGCGGATCGTCGACACCGATGTTCACCGCCGAGCACCTCGATGTGCCGCTCGACTACGAGGGCGTGGGTGGGGCCGGGTCGATGCTCGGCACCAAGGCGATCCAGCTGTTCGACGAGACGACGTGCGTGGTGCGCGCGGTGCTGCGGTGGACCGAGTTCTACAAGCACGAATCGTGCGGCAAGTGCACCCCGTGCCGCGAGGGCACGTACTGGATGGTGCAGATTCTGCGGCGCATCGAGGACGGTACCGCGACCGCCGAGGACATCGGTCTGTTGGAGGAGACCACCGGCACCGTCGTCGGGAAGAGTTTCTGCGCCCTCGGCGACGGCTCGGGCAGCCCGATCACGTCCTCGCTCAAGTACTTCCGCGACGAGTACGAAGCACATCTGGCAGGCGGGTGTCCGTTCGATCCGGCGGCCTCGACCGTGTTCGCGAAGGGAGCTCCGGCATGACCGACACCGTCGACACCGATCTGGTGCACCTGACGATCGACGGCACCCCCGTCTCGGTCCCGCCGGGAACCCTGGTGATCCGCGCCGCCGAGACGATCGGCGTCGACATCCCCCGCTTCTGCGACCATCCCCTGCTCGACCCGGTCGGCGCCTGCCGCCAATGCCTCGTCGACATCGAGGGCATGCGCAAACCGATGGCCTCGTGCACCACCGTCGTCAGCCCCGACATGGTGGTACGCACCCAGCACACCTCGCTCGAGGCCGCGTCGGCCCAACGCGGCGTCATGGAACTCCTGCTGATCAACCATCCGCTCGACTGCCCGACCTGCGACAAGGGCGGCGAGTGTCCGCTCCAGAATCAGGCGATGTCGGCCGGACGGCCGGTGTCCCGGTTCGGCGGCACCAAGCGGACCTACACCAAGCCGGTCCCACTCTCGTCCGAAGTCCTCCTCGACCGAGAACGCTGCGTCCTCTGCGCGCGGTGCACCCGATTCTCCGAGCAGGTGGCCGGCGATCCGCTCATCGAACTCGCCGATCGCGGTGCACTGCAGCAGGTCTCCGCGTACGCCGACGACCCGTTCGAATCGTACTTCTCCGGGAACACCGTGCAGATCTGTCCGGTCGGTGCGCTGACCGGCGCCGCCTACCGGTTCCGGTCGCGCCCGTTCGACCTGGTCTCGACGCCGAGCGTCTGCGAGCACTGCGCGTCCGGGTGCGCACAGCGGACCGATCACCGCCGCGGGCAGGTGCTGCGGCGCATGGCCGGCGACGATCCGGAGGTGAACACCGAGTGGAACTGCGACAAGGGCCGATGGGCGCACCGGTACGCCACGCGGGCCGATCGCATCACCGCCCCGATGGTCCGGGGCGACGACGGTGTGCTGGCGCCGACGTCCTGGCCGCACGCGCTGGCCGTCGCCGCGCGCGGACTCGCCGGGGTGCGCGCCGGCGTGCTGGTCGGCGGGCGCGCCACCGTCGAGGACGCCTACGCGTACGGAAAGTTCGCGCGAACCGTGCTGGGCACCTCCGACGTCGACTTCCGGGCCCGCTCCGCCTCGGACGAGGAGACCGACTTCCTCGCCGCGCACGTCGCGGGCAGCGGTATCGGCGTCACCTACGCGGATCTGGAGTCGGCGCCGGTCGTCGTCCTCGCCGGCTTCGAACCCGAGGAGGAGTCGCCGATCGTCTTCCTGCGGCTGCGTCGCGCCGTCCGCAGACACGGCCTCCGTGTCCATGCGATCGCGCCGTGGAGCAGTCCCGGCGTACAGAAGCTCGCGGGCGTCCTGCACCCGTGCGTGCCCGGCGACGAAGCCCAGACCCTGGTGTCCGACGACGTCGCCGCGGTCCTCGCCGAACCCGGCGCGATCCTCGTCGTCGGCGAACGGCTGGCGGCGAGCCCGGGTGCGCTGACCGCGGCCGCCGCGGCCGGCGCCCGGCTGGCCTGGATCCCCCGCCGAGCCGGTGAACGCGGCGCCCTCGACGTCGGTGCGGCGCCGAATCTGCTCCCGGCCGGTCGGCCGGTGTCGTCGGCGCGGGCGCGCGCCGAGCTCGCCGAGATCTGGGGTGCCGACGTTCCCGAGGCGCCGGGCCGATCCACCCCGGCGATCCTCGACGCACTCATCGACGGGAGCCTGCACGCCGCGGTGATCGGCGGCGTCGAGATCGACGACCTTCCGGATCCCGAACTCGCCGAGAAGGCGCTGCGTGCCGCGTCGTTCGTGGTGAGCCTGGAGCAGCGGGCCGGTGCGGTGACCGCGCTGGCCGACGTGGTGTTCCCCGTCGCCGCCGTCCAGGAGAAGGCCGGCACATTCGTCGACTGGGAGGGCCGACCGCGTCCGTTCGACGCCGCCGTCCCCGCCGAATCGGGCAGTGTGCCGCTCTCCGATCACCGAGTGCTGCACGCACTCGCCGCCGAGACGGGCGTCGACCTGCGCTGCGACACCGTCGCCGCCGTCCATGACGAGTTCGCGCGGATCGGCGCCTGGGGCGGCCCCCGGCACGAGGCCGCTGCCGCCTCCTCCGATCGACCGCCCGCTGCCGATCGAGCCCCGTCCTCCGATCGAGCGGCGTCCAGACCCACCGCCGTCCTCGCCTCGTGGCGGATGCTCCTCGACCTGGGTCGCATGCAGGACGGCGAGGAGCACCTGGCGGGCACCGCGCACCGCCCCGTCGCGCGGTTGTCCGCCGCGACGGCCTCCTCGGTCGGCGTCGCCGACGGTGAGCCGCTGACCGTCTCCACCGATCGCGGCTCCATCACGCTGCCGCTGGTCGTGACCGACATGGTCGACGGCGTCGTGTGGGTGCCGATGAACTCACCCGGCTCCCGCCTGTATCCGACGCTGGGCGCCGGACCGGGCCAGACCGTGACGATCGGGGACGCGCCATGATCGTCGCGGCCACCGAGTTCCCCGACCTGCACGACTTCGGGCGCGACCCGTGGTGGCTGGTGCTGGCCAAAGCACTCTGCATCTTCGTGTTCCTCGTGTTGACCGTCCTGGCGGCGATCCTCATCGAACGCAAGATCATGGCGCGAATGCAGACCCGCCTCGGCCCGAACCGCGTGGGCCCCAAGGGGATCCTGCAGTCGTTGGCCGACGGTGTGAAGCTCGCCCTCAAGGAGGGGCTGACCCCGATCGGCGTCGACAAGGTGATCTACCTGTTGGCTCCGGTGGTCGCGGTGATCCCGGCGATCACCGCGTTCGCCGTCATCCCGATGGGGCCGCAGGTGTCGGTGTTCGGGCATCGCACGCCGCTGCAGCTCACCGATCTGCCGGTGGGAGTGCTCTACGTTCTGGCGATCACCTCGATCGGCGTGTACGGCATCATCCTCGCCGGATGGGCGTCCGGGTCGACGTACCCGCTGCTCGGCGGTCTTCGCTCCACGGCGCAGGTCATCTCCTACGAGATCGCGATGGGACTCTCCTTCGCCGCGGTGTTCCTGCTCTCGTCCACCATGTCGACGTCGGAGATCGTCGGCGGCCAACGCCACCACTGGTACGTGCTGCTGGTGCTGCCGTCGTTCGTGATCTATCTGATCTCGATGGTCGGTGAGACCAACCGCGCCCCGTTCGACCTCCCCGAAGCCGAAGGCGAACTGGTCGGCGGCTTCCACACCGAGTACTCCTCGCTGAAGTTCGCCATGTTCATGCTCGCCGAGTACATCAACATGGCGACGGTGTCGGCGCTGGCCACCACCTTGTTTCTCGGCGGCTGGCAGGCACCGTGGCCGATCAGCGTCTGGGACGGCGCCGACTCGGGCTGGTGGCCACTGATCTGGTTCACCGCCAAGATGTGGTGCTTCCTGTTCATGTTCTTCTGGCTGCGGACCGCGCTGCCGCGCCTGCGCTACGACCAGTTCATGAATCTCGGCTGGAAGGTGCTCATCCCGATCGCCCTCGGCTGGGTGATGGTGGTCGCCGTCATCGACCAGGCCACGCGCGCACAGTCCGAACTGGTGACCTCCCTGATCCTCGCGGCCGCGGGCGTCTGTGTGACCGGTCTGCTCGTGTACGCGATCGCCCGCATGAACCGGGCCGGATCGCCCCGGCGGTCGAGCCGAGTCGAGACTCCCCCTCCCCCGCAGCAGCCCTTCGATCCGATGGCCGGCGGCTTCCCGGTCCCACCGCTGCCCGGTCAGACCCTGCCCGATCTCGCTCTCGATCAGAAAGGAGCCCCGTGATGCCCGACATTCCTGACCCCCTGCGCCCCGTCGCCGGATTCGGCACGACGTTCGCATCCATGTTCCGCACGCCGATCACCGAGCAGTATCCCGAGGAGCGCAAGCCCGCACCCCCGCGGTACCACGGCCGCCATCAGCTCAACCGATACGACGACGGCCTCGAGAAGTGCATCGGCTGCGAACTGTGCGCATGGTCGTGTCCGGCGGACGCGATCTACGTCGAAGGCGCCGACAACACCGACGAGGAACGGTACTCGCCGGGCGAGCGCTACGGCCGCGTCTACCAGATCAACTACCTGCGGTGCATCGGCTGCGGCCTCTGCATCGAGGCGTGTCCGACCCGGGCCCTGACGATGACCGGCGACTACGAGATGGTCGGCACGAGCCGCGACGAGATGATCTACGAGAAGGATCGGCTCCTGGCTCCGCTCACGGACGGGATGACGGCGCCGCCTCATCCGATGGCCGAGGGATCGCGCCCGGAGAACTACTATCGCGGTGAGATATGAGCACCGTCCTGGCGGCCGCGCTGGATCAGACCTCCGGCACCGAGGCGGTCACCTTCTGGATCCTGGGCGTCGTCGTGGTGATCGGCGCCCTCGGCGTGATCCTGAGTCCGAAAGCCGTCTATTCGGCGGTGTTCCTGGCGATGACGATGATCATCTTCGCCGTCTTCTACGTGATGCAGGGTGCGCTGTTCCTCGGCGTCGTCCAGGTCGTGGTGTACACGGGCGCGGTGATGATGCTGTTCCTGTTCGTGCTGATGCTGATCGGCGTCGACTCGTCGGACTCGCTCGTCGAAGCGGTGCGCGGGCAGCGGCTGGTGGCGACCGTCCTGGCCGTCGGCTTCGGCGTTCTGCTGGTCGCCGCGATCGGGTCGGCGACGGTGGCGCCCTTCGTCGGGGCACCCGACCTGAGTCACGGCACGTCGCCGGGCGGCGGCAACGCGAATGTGCGGGCACTGGCCGAGATCATCTTCACCCGCTACCTGTGGGCGTTCGAGTTGACCGGCGCGTTGCTGATCACGGCGACGCTCGGTGCGATGGTGCTGGCGCATCGCCGTCGGGTCGGTCCGGCGCGCGGTCAGCGGGAGATGTCGATCGAGCGATTCAAGCGAGGCGGACACGTGACGCCGCTGCCCGCCCCGGGCGTCTACGCGCGGCACAACGCGGTCGACATCCCGGGTCGTCTTCCCGACGGCAGTCCGTCGCGGCTCTCGGTCAATCAGCGTCTCACTCCGCGTGATGTCGACGCGGCCCGCCAGGTTCGGGCCGCCGAGCGAGCGGAGCAGTCGTGAACCCCGTCAACTACCTCTACCTGTCCGCGATCGTCTTCGCGATCGGCGCGGCCGGAGTCCTGCTGCGGCGCAACGCGATCGTCGTGTTCATGTGCGTCGAGCTGATGCTCAACGCGGCCAACCTGGCGTTCGTGACGTTCGCCCGCATGCACGGCAGCTTCGACGGTCAGGTGATCGCGTTCTTCACCATGGTCGTGGCCGCGGCCGAAGTGGTGATCGGGTTGGCCATCATCATGACGATCTTCCGGACGCGCAGGTCGGCGTCGGTCGACGACGCCGACCTGTTGAGGCGGTGACGGCATGGACCAGGCACTCACCGGACATCTGCTCTGGTTGATCCCCGCGCTCCCCGCGATCGGCGCTGCGGTCGTGCTGATCGCGGGTCGTCGTACGCAGGCGTGGGCACACTTTCTGACCACCGCACTGGTGTCGACGTCCGCTGTGCTGGCGATCGTCATGTGGATCGGGATGATCGGGCGCGACGGCCCGGACAAGGCGGCCACCAGCGATCTGTACTCGTGGGTGCCGGTCGGTCAGTTGCAGGTCGATTTCGGGATGCGTCTGGACCAACTGTCGATGTGCTTCGTCCTGCTGATCACCGTCGTCGGATCACTCATCCACGTCTATTCGATCGGCTACATGCGCAGTGGCGACTCCCCTCGCTCCGCTCGACCGGACCCCGACCGCCACCGTTTCTTCGCCTACCTCAACCTGTTCGTCGCGGCGATGCTGATCCTGGTGCTCGCGAACAACTATCTCGGGCTGTATCTCGGTTGGGAGGGCGTGGGTGTCGCGTCGTACCTGTTGATCGGGTTCTGGCAGCACAAGCCGGCCGCGGCCACCGCCGCGAAGAAGGCGTTCGTGATGAACCGGGTCGGCGACATGGGCCTGGCGATCGCCATGATGCTGATGTTCTCCACGTTCGGCTCGGTGAACTTCGACGACGTGTTCGCACAGGCGTCCACCGCGAGCGAGGCGACGCTCACGGGCATCGGATTCATGCTGCTGCTGGCCGCGTGCGGCAAGTCGGCGCAGGTGCCGCTGCAGGCGTGGCTGGGCGACGCGATGGAGGGTCCGACGCCGGTGTCGGCGCTGATCCACGCCGCGACGATGGTCACCGCGGGCGTCTATCTGATCACGCGTTCGGGACCGCTGTTCGACCTCGCTCCCAACGCGCAGACCGGCGTCGTCGTGGTCGGTGCGGTGACCCTGCTGTTCGGTGCGATCGTCGGCTGCGCCAAGGACGACATCAAGAAGGCGCTGGCCGCGTCGACCATGAGTCAGATCGGCTACATGGTGCTGGCCGCCGGGCTCGGACCGGCGGGCTACGCGTTCGCGATCATGCACCTGCTCACGCACGGTTTCTTCAAAGCCGGGCTGTTCCTCGGCGCGGGCTCGATCATGCACGCGATGGACGATGAGACCGATATGCGCCGCTTCGGCGGCCTGTGGCGGGTCATGCCGATCACGTTCGTCACGTTCGGGCTCGGCTACCTGGCGATCATCGGGATCCCGCCGTTCTCCGGGTTCTTCTCCAAGGACGGGATCATCGAGGCCGCCCTCGCCGCGGGCGGCGCACGCGGGGTGCTCCTCGGCGGGGCCGCGATCATCGGCGCCGCGGTCACCGCGTTCTACATGACGCGCGTGATGGTCATGACGTTCTTCGGGCCGCGGCGGTGGAATACCGGGGCGAGCGAAGCGAGGGGGGATGGTACCGGTCCGCATCCTCACGAGTCCGGCGGCTCCATGACCGCCCCGATGATCGTGTTGGCCGTCGGTTCGGTCGCGGCGGGCGGGCTCCTCGCGATCGGCGGCACGCTGAAGGACTGGCTGGCGCCGGTGGTCGGCGAGGCTCCCGAGCATCACGGCGGTCTGCCGGTGTGGGGCATCACGGTGATCGTGCTGGTGTGCGTCGTCGCCGGTGCCACGGTCGCGTGGGCGCAGTACGGTCGTGCGCCGATTCCGCTGACCGCTCCCGACCACGTGTCGCCGCTGACTCGCGCGGCGCGCGCCGACCTGTACGGCGACGCGTTCAACGAGAACGTGGTCGTCGCGCCGGGAGCGGTGGCGACCACGGCGCTGGTCGCGGTGGAAGACCGCGGTCTCGGCGCCGTGCCGTCCGGGATCGGTACGGCGATCACCGAGGCCTCGGAGATCACCCGGCGGGCGCAGAACGGATTCGTGCGGTCGTACGCGTTGTCGATTCTGGCGGGCACCGTGGTGATCGCCGCCCTGACCTTGGCGGTGAACGTACTGTGACGATGCCCTGGCTCACCGTGTTGTGGCTTCTGCCCGCGGTCGCGTCGGCGGTCGTGATGTTTCTGCCCGCCGATCGGGCCGTGCAGGCCAAGATCACCGGGGTCGGCGCGTCGCTCGTGGTCCTGGTCTGGGCGGTGATCGTCGCGTTCCGCTTCGACTCGGGCGGCGGGCGATTCCAGATGACCGAGGACGTCAGTTGGATCCCGGCGTTCGGTGCTCGCTATTCGCTGGGTCTGGACGGTCTCGGTCTGGCGCTGATCCTGCTGACCGTGGCCTTGACTCCCCTGCTTCTGGTGGCCGGGTGGCGCGACGCCGACGGCGGACGCGGAAAGTCGGTGCACATCTACGTCGCGCTGCTCCTCGCGGTGGAGGCGATGGTGTTGATGAGCTTCGTCGCCACCGACGTGCTGCTGTTCTACATCTTCTTCGAGGCGATGCTCGTCCCGATGTACTTCCTGATCGGCGGATTCGGGTCCGACGGTATGGGGGTGCGTCCGCAGCGTTCGCGCGCGGCGGTCACCTTCCTGCTCTACAACCTGCTGGGCGGGCTGATCATGCTCGCCGCCGTGATCGGGCTGTACGTCGTCGCGGGCGGATTCGACTTCATCGCGATCGCGCGGGACGTGCGCAGCGGCGCTCTCGAGATGTCGCCGACGACGCAGAACCTGTTGTTCGGCGGCTTCGTGTTCGCGTTCGCGGTGAAGGCGCCGCTGTGGCCGCTGCACACCTGGCTGCCGAATGCAGCGGTCTCCACGACACCTGCCGCCGCGGTGATGATGATGGCGGTGATGGACAAGGTCGGCACGTTCGCGATGCTGCGCTTCTGCATCGGACTGTTCCCGGACGCGTCGGAGACCTTCGCGCCCGCACTGTGCACGCTCGCGGTGATCAGCATCGTCTACGGCGCGGTGATGGCGATCGGCCAACGCGATGTGATGCGGTTGATCGCATACACGTCGATCTCGCATTTCGGGTTCATCGTGCTGGGAGTCTTCGCGTTGACCGCACAGGGACAGAGCGGGTCGGCGCTGTACATGGTGAACCACGGGATCTCCACGGCCGCACTCTTCCTGATCGCCGGGTTCCTAGTGTCGCGGCGCGGCAGCAGGCTGATCTCCGACTACGGCGGCGTCCAGAAGATCGCACCGGTGCTGGCGGGAACGTTCCTCGTCGCCGGACTCGCGACGCTCTCGTTGCCCGGTCTCGGCCCGTTCATCAGCGAGTTCCTGGTGCTGATCGGAACGTTCACGCGATATCCGGTGGCCGGGATCATCGCCTCGGTCGCGCTGGTCCTGTCGGCGGTCTACATCCTGTGGACGTATCAGCGGATGATGGGCGGGCCGCCGCGCGAGTCCGAGGCGCCGATCTCCGACCTCGGAGTGCGCGAGAAGGTCGTCGTCGTACCGCTGATCGCGGCGCTGCTGGTGCTCGGCTTCTTCCCGCGGCTGATCCTGGACTTCGTGAATCCCAGTGTCGAGGCGTCGGTCTCGATCGTGCAGGGAGGTGACCGATGATGGTGGGGCTGGATCTGCCGAGCATCGACTACTACCGGTTGGCGCCGATGCTGATCGTGTTCGGCGTCGCCGTGGTCGGTGTGCTGGTGGAGGCGTTCGCGCCGTCGGCGGCCCGGTACCGGACACAGTTGTCGCTCGCGTGCGCGGGCATCGTCGCGGCGATGGTGATGCTGGGCTTCGTCGCGCACACCTCGGCGGGCGATGCCCCGGCACGCCGCGTCCTGATGTCCGGCGCGGTCCTCGCCGACGGTCCGGCCCTGTTCGTGCAGGGACTGGTGCTCGTCGTGGCGCTCGGCGCGACGCTGTTCATGGGCGAACGGCGACTCGACCGCGTGTGGGCGCCGGTGGAGGTTCGGACCGCTGCGGGCGACCGCGTCTCCGTCGGCGGCGGACCCGACGAGGTGGTCGACGCCGACGACGCCGACCTCCCGGCCGACGCGTTCACCCCGTCGGGCGCCACGGTGCCCGGTTCGGCCGACGAACTGGCCGCGGGCCGGGCCGGTTTCCTGACCACCGAGGTGTATCCGCTGGCCTTGTTCGCCGTCGGCGGCATGATGCTGTTCGGTTCGTGCGGCGACCTGCTGACCATGTTCATCGCACTCGAAGTCCTCTCGCTCCCGCTGTACGTGTTGTGCGGGCTGGCGCGTCGTCGCAGACTGCTGTCGCAGGAGGCTTCGCTCAAATACTTCCTCCTCGGAGCGTTCGCCTCGGCGATCTTCCTGTTCGGCACGGCGTTCGCCTACGGCGCGAGCGGCTCCCTGTCGTTGCGCGACATCGGTGCGACGCTGCTGACCGATGACGATCGGACGTTCGCGGTCATCGCACTGTGTCTGCTGGCCGTCGGGCTGCTGTTCAAGGTGGGAGCGGTCCCGTTCGGCTCGTGGGTGCCCGATGTGTACCAGGGCGCGCCGACACCGGTGACGGCGTTGATGGCGTCGGCGACCAAGGCCGCCGCGTTCGGTGCACTGCTCCGGGTGCTGCACGTCGGATTCCCGGAGCTGGCCGACATCGCCCGTCCCGCGCTGTGGGCCGTGGCGATCGCGACCATGGTGGTCGCCACCGTGATGGCGGTGACGCAGGGCGACATCAAGCGCATGCTCGCCTATTCGTCCGTCAGCCACGTCGGCTTCGCGCTGGTGGGTGCCGTCACGATCACGTCGGCGGCGCTCGGCGCGACTCTGTTCTATGTCGCCGTGTACGCGGTGTCGGCGTTCGCGGGCTTCGCACTGCTGTCGGTGGTGCGCGACGCCGCCGGCCGCGAGGAGTCGACGATCGCCGCGTGGGCCGGACTCGGCAGGCGGCATCCGCTGGTGGGCGCGATGATGTCGCTGCTGTTGCTCTCGTTCGCGGGCATTCCGGTGACGGGCGGCTTCATCGCGAAGTTCGCCGTGTTCTCCGCGGCGGGCGATGACGGTGCGTGGCCGCTGGTGATCGTCGGCGTCCTGTGCAGTGCGATCGCCGCCTACTTCTACATCCGGGTCATCGTCGCGATGTTCTTCGCCGATCCGCCCGACGATGCGCCGACCGTCGTGACGCCGAGCCCGTTGACCACGGTCCCGATCGCGGTGGGCGTGGCCCTGACGCTCGTGCTGGGAGTGTTTCCGCAGTGGCTGCTCGATCTGGCCGATTCGGTAGCGAGCTTCGTCGGCTGAGGCGACCGACGCCGACGCGACGGACCGCGCGACGTCAGTCGATACCCAGATCGGCGGCGATCTGGGAGATCTGCCGCGCCAGTGCGTGATCCTTCTCGGTGACCGTGTTCTCCGCGTCGTGGGTGATCAAGGTCAGGCGTACGCGCGGATACCGGAGGTCGATGTCCGGATGATGGTTCGCCGCTTCGGCGACGCCGACGATCCGCGTGACGAAGTCGAGACCGCGAACCATGGTTCCGGTCGCGAAATCGGCGACGAGGCCGTCGGGGGTCTGGGTCCAGTTCTGGTCGGCTGTCGTATCGGTGGAGTCCATGATTCGACCCTGCCACTGCCGCGCCGACATCGGAAGGGGTCGACGTCTTCCGATGCCGGCGCGGTCCCGCTACGGAACGGCGACGAAGGCCTCGTCGTCGAACACGCCGAGCGTGACACGAACCGCGCCGGAGGCGTCCTTCGGGATCGCGATGTCGACGTTGCCGGTCGCTGAGGCGCCGGCGTACAGCTCGCCCGACAGTGCGTCGGGTGCGACGGCGTTCGAGTCGGCCGGTGTGTACGTCTTTCCGTCGTCGCCGACGAAGGCGACCGAGATGAACTCGGCGTAGTCGGAGCCTTCACCGGTGTACGTCACGGTCAGGTTGATCAACGCGTACTGCTGACCGGACTCGGGCTCGTCGTTGAACTGGTTCTCGGCCATCACTTGCTCGGTCGCATCGGGGGTGAACTCGTTGACCACGACGGTCCACTCCTTGCCGGTCAGTGTGTCACCGATCTTCGCGGGATTCTCGCGGGTACCGACGTCACCGGACTGTTCCTGGCCGTCTTGCGTGACCTTCGCGGTGTCAGGGGTGAAGGCGTCGTCGATCGCATCGCTGACCACCGCGATGAACACGACGGCCGCCACGATGGTTCCGATCACCGAGATGATGATCGCCGCGATCGACGTCTTCTTCGGCTGTCGTGACTGGAACAGTCCGACGATGCCCAGAATGAACGCGATCGGCAGCAGTATCCAGCCCACGATCAGAGCCCCGGGGATGCATGCGAAGACGAAGCCGATGATCGCGGCGATCAGTGCTATCAGTCCGACGGTGTTGCGTCGCTGGGGCTCGGGCTGCATCGGCGGTACGCCGTATCCCTGCTGCGGGTACGGCGGCTGCTGCTGAAACTGCTGGTACTGCGGTGGCTGCTGGTACTGCCACGCCGCGTTCTGGTACTGCGGTTCGGAGTGCTGGGTGGGGTCCTGGGAGGGGTCGGGGTTCGTCATCGTCGTCTTTCGATAGCCGTTTCGGCCCGGCTGTTGCCGGGCCGAAACGAATGTATCGAACGGGTACGACAATTCCGCCGGATCACCGATTCCGCGGAAGCACCACCGCGACGACGATCGCCATCAGGACGAGCAGTCCGCCGCCGACGCCGACCGCGATGTGGACTCCGTCGACGAACGACGCCCGCGCCGCGTGGACGAGTCCGGCGTCGTCGCCCGCGGCCGACAGCACCTCGTCGAGCGTGCCGTCGAAGTGCTCCCCCGACGGCCCCGTGCCGCGCTGGAATACCAAGGACGCGAGCGCTCCGAGAAGTGCCAGCCCCAGGGCGTTGCCCAGCTCGAAGCTGGTCTCGGAGATGCCGGTGGCCGCACCCGCGCGCTCCGGCGGCACCGAGGAGACCGCGACGTCGGAGACCAGGCTGAACGCGATGCCGTAGCCGACGCCGGCGATCGCCGATCCGAGCATGTACGCCCATACGCCGCCGTCGACGCCGATGCCCAACAGGAGGAGGTTGCCGACCGCCGCCGCACCGAGCGCGGCGATGAACCCGGTTCGCGCACCGACCTTCTCGGTGATCCGCGCCGCCGAGAGCGAGAACACGAACACGGTGACGGCCATCGGGATGCCGAGCAGGGCGGCGTCGAGAGGTTCGCGGCCGGTGACCGACTGCAGGTAGATGCTCGAGAGGTAGCTGAGCGCGGCCAGCGACATCATGCCGATCAGGCTCGAACCGATCGCCACCGCGAAACGGTTGCTGCGCAACAGCGTCAGATCCAGGAGCGGATGCGCCGCCCGTTGCTCGTAACGGACGAACACGATCAGGAAGGCGACGCCGACGACACCCGTGATCAACGCGATGAGATCGGGACCGTCGACGGCGGCGTGCTTGATCGCGTAGACGGTCGGCAGAATGCCCGCCATCGACAGCACCACGCCGACCACGTCGAACGGCGCGTCGGTGGTGACGCGGTGCTCGGGCAGGAGGAACGGCCCCACCGCGAGCAGGATCACCAGTACCGGGAAGTTCACCAGGAACACCGATCCCCACCAGAAGTGTTGGAGCAGCACGCCTCCGACGATCGGTCCCACCGCCGCGCCGCCCGCGAACGCCGCGGTCCACACCCCGATCGCCCGGGCCCGCGCCGCGGGGTTCGGGAACATCGTGGAGATGAGTGACAGGCTCGACGGGAGCAGGGTCGCGCCGCCGATGCCCATGAGTGCGCGGGCGGCGATGAGCATGGTGGGGTCCACCGCGAAGGCGGCGATCACCGAGCCGACGCCGAACACCGCGGCCCCGCCGAGGAGCAGGAGCCGTCTACCGATGCGGTCGCCGAGGTTGCCCATCGTGATCAGGAGTCCCGCCAGCAGGAACCCGTAGATGTCGAGGATCCACAGCGCCTCTGTGCCGCTCGGGTGAAGATGATGGGTCAGTCGGGGCATCGCGAGGTAGAGCACCGAGACGTCCATCGACACCAGCAGGACCGGCAGCATGAGGACGGCAAGGCCGAACCAGGCGCGACGCGGAGTCGGTGCGGCGATGTCGGCGGGCACGTCGGCGACCATGGATGACCTCCTCGGATTCAGTGCTGCGTACGCGGTACGCAGCAGGCTACGAGGATCGAAACTAATTGATGGGTACGGTGTACGCAATACAATCGGTCCACGCGGCCCCGGAAGGAGACCAATGACACCGTCACCACGCGCCCGATTGACGATGCCAGCGATCGTCGACGCGGCCATCGCCCTCGCCGACGAGGACGGCATCGGCGCACTGTCGATGCGGAAGCTGGCCGATCGGCTCGGCGCCGGAACCATGTCGCTGTACCGGCACGTCGCCGACAAGGACCAGCTCATCGGCGCAATGGCCGACGTGGCCGGCGCCGCATTCGCCTATCCGCTCGACGACGCCGGTCTCTGGACCTGGCGCGAGCGCGTGCGGATCGCCGTCGACCGCGACTGGGCTCTGTTCGAGCGCCATCCGTGGATGGTCCTGGCCTACGCGGCACCGCGATACACGTTGTCGGCGACCTCGCGCGCGAGTCTGGCCTGGCTCGCCGACGGACTGACCGACCTCGGCGTCGACCACGACGAGGCGACCACCATGGCGTTGTCGGTATGGGATCTCACCAACGGCGTCGCACTGATGCTGACGACCGATCGCCTGCTGAACGCCGACCCTCCGCTGACGTCGGCACCGGAGGGACTCAAAGAGCGGCTGGACGCAGGGGTGGAGTCGTTGTGTCTGGGGTTCGCGGCGCGGGGTGCGGGGCCGTCACAGGTCGAGTAGCCCGTGGACACCGCCTCCATAGGTACCCGTCGGCGACCGCGAGCCGACTTTCGTTCGGTGCCACCGACGGCTCGATGCCGATCCTGCACACCGAGTCCGACCTCGAGCGCGACAGGCACAAGGCCATTCTGAAAGCGACTTCGTGCTAGCATTTCTGCAGGTCAAGAAGCGTGTTCCCCGCACGAGCGGGGATGACCCCCGGAACCAGTTCGCTGCGGCACCGGCGGAGACGTGCTCCCCGCGCGAGCGGGGATGGTCCGTTCTTACGCGGTGACCGCGAGGTACTGAGTGTGTGCTCCCTGCGCGAGCAGGGATGGCCCCAGTTGCTTACGCGGTAGTCTTGCGTTACACCCTTCGCGTACCAACACTCCATGAGGAACCAGCGCGCCCTGATCGTCACTCGATTGTCCCGCGTCACTGACGCTACGACCAGCCCGGAACGACAGCTAGACGCCTGCCGGGAGCTGTGCGAAAAGCGCGGCTACCAGGTGGTTGGTGTGGCCGAAGACCTGGACGTGTCGGCGGGCAAGACCTCACCGTTCGACCGCCCACAGCTAGGCCGCTGGCTGGACGATCCCACACGGTACGACATGATCGTGTTCTTCCGGGTGGACCGGATCGTTCGCCGCCTGTTCGACCTGGCCGACCCGATTCGTTGGGCGCGCCAGCACGACGTGGCCCTGGTGTCGGCTACTGAAGCCCATTTCGACCTCAGTACGGACTTTGGCGACATCATCGCGTTGCTGGTCGCGAAGGTCGCTGAAATGGAACTGGAAGCCATCAGCGAACGTAACTCAAATGCGTTCCGGCACAACATCAAAGCGGGCAAGTGGCGCGGCGGCGTGCCGCCCTGGGGCTACCTACCCGAGCGTGACGACGAAGGCACCTGGCGACTGGTCCAGGACGCCGAGCAGGTCGCGGTGATCCACGAAGTCGTTCAGCGGGTGCTGGCCGGGGAACCGTTGCGCGCCATCGCCCACGACCTGACAGGCCGGGGCATACTCACGCCGAAGGATCGCTTCGCCCAGGTGAAGGGCCGCGACGTGGCAAACTACGAATGGCATTCCGCACCGCTCAAACGAATGCTGACATCCCTGACGCTGTTGGACCGGATCCGTTCACCCGGGAACCAGTCCTGGACGCCCAGGGCCGCATACAGCGCGACGACAAAGGCCACCGCGCGCTGGGTCCGGGAACGATCGTGGTCGGTGAAGACGGTTCGCCGGTCGTCCGTGCTGAGCCGATCATCACCCGCGACATGTTCGAGCGTGTCGGTGTCGAACTGTCGGGCCGGGAGAACAGGAAGGAACCCACGAGGCGGAGTTCGGGCCTGTTGCTTCGGGTCATCTACTGCGGGGTATGTGGCCGTCCTGCCTATCGCCTGAAGGGTGGCCAGGGAAGGAAGCCCCGATACCGTTGTGCCTCAGCATAATACAAGGACCAGTGCGACAACCGGACGATCAGCCTTGAGTGGGCAGACGCCGAAATCGAACGCCGGGTGTTGGAGAACATGGGCCGATGGAACGGCGGAAGCGCGTCTGGTTCGCCGGAAACGATCACACCAACGAACTGGCCGAAGTCAACGACCTACTAGCCGACCTGACCGACCAACTGGGTACCGGGCCTTCAAGCGCGGCACGCCTCAGCGCGAACGGCTCGATAAGCGCATTGCCTCCCTGACCGAACGCCAGGCCGATCTGTCGGCCACGCCGAACGAACCAGCCGGGCGGCGATACGAACCGACCGGCGAACTGTTCGCGGACTGGTGGGCCGACCAGGACATCGAAGCGAAGAACATCTGGCTACGTCAGATGAACTTCCGCGTCGTGTGGAAATCCCACACCAAAGGAAGCCGGACAATCGTTGACGAATTCGAGTTGGACGGCGATCTGAAAATGAACCTGGACGCCGATCAGCTATTCGGCGTGTTCGCTGACCTGCCCGATATTCTGAGCGATACGGCGACGCTGGAAGAATAGACACTGGTCAGTCGGTAATTGAGACGTCATGTGTTTTGATTAGTCTATCAACAACCCCCTATGGGAAGGGAATGGACCACATGCCGGAACGCCTATACACCGTCGCGGAAGCGGCGGAACACCTCGGAATATCGCCGGTTACCGTAAAGCGGTATATCCGCACAGGAATGCTCAGTTCCGTGAAGTTAGGCCATCAGCGAAGAGTCGGGGAATCCGGTTCCTCCTGCCTGATGAGCAAGACACCACGTATGAAGTCCAGGGCGTACCCGGCTCAGGCAAGTACAACCAGCTTCGCTGGCACCCCGGTGGCGTGGTCCTACTTCAGCGGGTGGACGTATGAGCGTACGCCCACGCCCCCGGAAGGAACCACCCGTGGCAACTGTGATCGACGTGGCCCGACAACTTGGCATCACGAACGCTCAGGCGCAAGCGTGCCCGGGAGCTGGGGGGTGGTCATCGGTGACAGTAGGGGTACAGACAACTGCCTGAGGCCGACGTGGCGCGTCTCCTGGCCACCCAGGCAGTGATCGACCCCTGTCGGTTACCTGACCGCCCCGGACTGCCGCCGAGCACACTGGGCGACCCCGCCATGCGCGAAGCGTTCACCACGCTTCGGTTCCAGCACGAGCACCGACTAATGGACCTGCTATCATGGCACGCCAACGCAACGTTGCCTTCGCGTGATTGTCAGAAGGACGGTCTACCGTCTTGGTATCCAAGGCGCACGCCCAGTTCGACAGATTCGAGACGGAAGGATTAGAGCATGGCCGTCCTTCAACTGATCGAGGACCGAAGCGGTGACACGTCCCGCATAGAACCCCTACCTAACCCTGACGAGAAGGAGCCTGAGGTTCTTGAAAGTGAGGGCTTTAGCACAGTCGACGCCGGTTCCGACTTGCTCATAGACTTCGCAGAGCAACTTTCCCACGCTGGGTTCAAGATTTTAGAATTCTCTTTGGTGGATCGGTATTTCACTGAAGTTGATGAAGACATAGCAGATCAGCTTGAGCCGCGACTGCGTCGGCTAGTGGCTAGTGACAGGCGTGGTTTAAAAGATTTTAAGGCCAGGTTTCTCGTTGATCTCTTTGTTGACCACGTGCGTCTACGAAACCGTAATACAGGTAACGTAATTGTTCTCGGTCAAGAAGGTGTAGTACATGCCCACGCGGAGGAAATAGAGTATCTGTCCCGCGCACTCAATGGGGGCCAGCAGCCCTGATGTCCTCTTACTATCGCGATAGAGTCATAGAGTGGTCTCAGCTATTTGGGGGAATTCTAACCTTCGGGTTATTGGGGAAATGGAGCTTTCTGCCAACAGACTACTGGGGCGGGGAACTTGTAAAGCTAATCGTGGACTTAGTGATCGCGTTTCTGGTCGTTTTCATCGTCTGCGACATCATCTTAGGCAGACCCACCGTTGAACTTGAGTGGCGCAAGGACTCCCGGGACAGGCCCCTGTCCGGGGACGTCCTAGTTCAGGCAAAGAAGCAGACCTTCAACCTCGGATTGAAGGTTACTGGGGGGACAGTCCTACAACGCTACCTTCTAAAGCGCTCCCTCGCAGGCAAGTTCAGCGTTGAGGTACAGATTGTGCCGGGGGATCTGGTGCGTCTGACCAAGCAAGGCGGCACCTCTCATTTTCGATGCAGGGACGATAGGCGTGCCCTGATCTTCGACGGGGTGGAACTCGACGGCGACCGAACGGTGTGCACCGCCGACTTCACGCTGAAGCGTGTCGGCCAAACAGAATACACGCAGGAGGTTCACGTACGTACGTCGGGGTGTTGGGAGCCGAAACTGTGGCGTACATCATTTAGACTAGCCAAGCTAGAGTCGGCAGTGGACCGATTCGTCTTGGAAGGAATCAGCGGTGGGACTTCTAACCACGGGACAAATTAACATCAGCGCTCTCAGGCTTCAGGTCGGCGATCAAGACATGCGCACCCTGTTCAGGAATGCAGCGAAATACCATCAGACCGAAGGTCCGTCCTCGGGATGGGGAAGCTTCGCTGACGATTCAGTTCACGCCACACGCGAAGTCCTTCGGAACTCCTTTGAGCCGGGAAATCCATCGCTGAGCAGAAACCAGTGGCAGACGCCAGTTATAGAGGCCCGATACTATTTTGAAGAGGCGAACACCACACTGCGGAAAGCGCTGGGTGAGGTCGCCGACAGGGATCAGTACTTTCAGCGACGCGGATTGGATTTCATCCTTCTTGATGAGGTTGAAGATGATGGAGTGCTGACTGTGCTGGTATCTACCACCAACTCGTCCGAAATCAAGACGATCGTGAAGCCCGCACTCGAAAACTTGGTGACCCCAGGCTACGAGAACGCTTCGGCAATGGTCACCGATTATGCGAATACCGACGACTTTGACCCAGACCTTTTCCTGTGGTTGTTTTATCGAGACGCGCACGCGCGCCAACTCTCTCCTAGCCTGAAGATCTCAGATATTTCGCGTATGGAATCAAGGAACGGAAAGATCTGGCGGTCAAGATTCTCGCAGGGCGCGAGTATAGACCGGGCCGACATTTTGGCGCTAATCGCAAAGGGGAACGCAACTTTCGGCCCCGCCAAATTTAGTTTTACGTACTCGGGGAACCCCGACAGCTTCTTTGAAATCACTCTCTCTAGCGATTTATCGTTCAGTGTGTTGCGCACTAGTGAGTACGACGACGAGGACATGGCGGATCTGCCTGAGGACGAGTACTGGCCCCGAATGGTTCAGGACGTATGGCAGGTGCTGATTCCTGCCATACGTCGTGCACATAGGGTGGACACGGACTGGCATACCTCGGAACGGGCTAACTTCATCCAGCAGTGCAAGACAGCCGTGCACAAAATCTGACGGGTGTAAACTACGATCTTCGCGTACCCGGTGGCCGTAGCGCTGGTGCTCCCCGCCCGACCGGGGTTGGTCCACAGTAGGGAGTTGTTGCATCGGCACGCGATCGACGTCCACCAGATCGACCAGCACACGAGCAGCCTTCTCAGGGTCCGCCGCGCCGGACAGCGGCCGCGATCGCTCTCCTTACTCGTGCCCAGCCGTGTCGACGTAACCCCCGGCTGCACGGTATCGAAGCAGATTCTTAGTGGCTCGACTTCGTAGCGGAGCGCCTCCGAGATGCTGTTGAGCACAGACTTGGAGACCGCGTGCTCGCAAGATCCCGCCGGACGGACGTCTGAGCTCATCGACGAGAAGCGCAACCGTCCTCGACCGTCGGGCACGCATCTGCAGCAGCACCGCTCACATCAGTCAGATAGGGGCCGAAGACGTTTCGTCGCGAAGAGTCGCTCGACGACGGCCTGTCCGCTTTCTCAATCACCGCTCGAACACCGTAACCCACATTGTTGACGAGGACGTCAATGCCGCCGAAACGCTCGCTAGCGTGCTGGACGGAGTCGTGACCTGTGCCATGTCAGCAGCGTCGAGGGCGATCGGCATGTCTGTGTCGGAGTGGGCGACGACGCCAGCGGCAGTCGCCATGCCACGGACGGGCAACGCAATGTCGCGCCCCCGCGCGAGCCTCGAATCATGGCTCTGCGCGAGACGAGTCTCGACTTCGCTCAACCAGCCGGGAAGGCTCAGACCAGCGGCAGAAGCAGCCCGCGCATCGGAGCCCCTACTCCTCCATACCGCCGATCAACGCTTCCGATATGACCCCGGTCGCCTTCTTCAGCGCGGGTACCGCCTTCGCGATCAGATCCTTGTTCACGCGCGCCGCGGGACCAGAGATGCCGATGGCCATCGGAGTCGGCGCACCGGGCACCGCCATCGCGACGCAGCGGACGCCGATCTCCAGTTCCTCGTCGTCGATCGCGTAGCCGTCGACGCGAGTCCGCTCGACGTTCGCGAACACCGCCGACAGGGTCGACGCACTATTACTCGTCGGCGCGGGCAGCCCGGACTGCGTCACCAGCTTGAGGATCCGCGCGTCGTCGAGTTCGGCGAGCACCGCCTTGCCGACGCCGGACGTGTGCAGGCCGACTCGCTTGCCGACCTCGTTGTTCGTGCGCATCAGATGAGCCGACGGAACCTGCCCGGTGTAGATCGCCATGTCGCCGTCGAGCACCGCGAGACTGGCGGTCTCCGACAACTGATCGACCAGCGCCTGCAGCACCGGGCCGGCGACGGCGCCGAGCTGACGGTTGGCCACCTCGCCGAGGCGGATCAGACGAGGACCGAGCGCGTACCGCCGATTCGGCAGCTGTCGCACGTAACCGATCCCGACCAGGGTGCGAAGCAGCCTGTGAATGGTCGGCGGCGGCAACGGCGACTCGGCCGACAACTCGGTCAACGAGCACTCCCCGCCCGCCCTTCCGATGAGCTCCATCAGCTCGAAGGCGCGCTCCACCGATTGAACGCCGCCCGTCTTCTCCGCCATACGACCCACTCTCGAACTACAGATTTCGTTCCATTAAACAATTCCAAAAACACTTCCGCAATATGGAATAGAGATTACCGGCCGGTAGCGCCCTGGCCTGTACTTCTCCACCCACACATACTAAACTCCACGATGTGGAATTCGGGTTCCGCGGATTCATCTCGACAGTGAGGAGACACCTGTGACACGACGTCTCGACGACGCGGTGCTCGCCGACGTCGAGCGCCGCCTCGCGGCCGCCGACGCACAACTGGCGACGCGCTACCCCGGCGACGACGGACGGCGCCAGCCCGTCCACACGGTCTACATCCCGGGCAACCGCTACACGGCGACGATGCCCGCCGACTGGGGCACCGCGGCACTCGAAGCGGCGCGCGCCGGTGGCGGACTGGACGAGGTCGCCACGATGGTCGGCGCGACGTCGGACTCCGACTGCGCACCCGAGACCCTCGCCGCACTCGTCGACGACAAGCTGCGCACCGAGCCGATCGAGGACCTCCGCATCGACTTCGAAGACGGCTACGGCACCTTCGACGACACCACCGAGGACGGCGACGTCACCCAGGCGATCGCCGCCCTGCGGACCGCCCTCGACGCCGGCACCTCCACCCCGTTCGTCGGGACCCGCTTCAAGTGCTTCGAGGCGGGCACTCGGGCCCGCGGACTCCGCACCCTGGACATGTTCGTCAGCGGCCTCGTCGAATCGGGCGGGCTCCCGGACGGCCTGACCCTGACCCTCCCCAAGGTCACCTCGGTCGATCAGGTGGAGGCGATGGTGGCCGTCGCCGGTGCGCTCGAGGCCGCGAACGGCCTGCCGACCGGCCGCATCCGGTTCGAGGTGCAGGTCGAGACGCCGCAGGCGATCCTCGGCGCGGACGGTCGCGCACCGGTCGCGCAGTTCATCCACGCCGGTCAGGACCGCGTCAGCTCACTGCACTACGGCACCTACGACTACTCGGCGTCGCTCGGCATCGCCGCCGCCTACCAGTCGATGGAGCACCCCGCGGCCGACCACGCGAAATCCGTCATGCAGTTGGCTGTCGCCGGAACGGGCGTGCACATGTCCGACGGCTCCACCAACATCCTGCCGATCGGCGATCCGGACAACATCGCAACGGCATGGCGGCTCCACGCCCGACTCGTCCGCCGCCACCTCGAACGCGGCATCTACCAGGGCTGGGACATGCATCCCGCTCAGCTGGTGACCCGCTATCTGGCGACCTACGCGTTCTACCGCGGCGCCTTCGCCCCCGCGGCGACGCGGCTGCGCAACTACGTCCACAAGCTCGACTCGACGGTGATGGACGAGCCGGCCACCGCCCGCGCCCTCGCCAACGTGATCAACCGCGGCAGCGTGTGCGGCGCCCTCACCGTTGACGAGATCGAGACCGCCGTCGACCTTCCCCAGACCACCGTGCGCGACCTCGCGCTCGGCCGCCCGATCAGGAGTAATCAGTGACCACTGCGTCGTACTACACGCCCCGCGGCGGACTGCCCCCGCAGACCGACCTGTTGACCGACCGCGCCATCGTCACCGAGGCGTACACCGTGATCCCGCGCGGCGTCCTCTCCGACATCGTCACCTCGGTTCTGCCCGAGTGGACCGACACCCGCGCATGGATCATCAACCGTCCGGTCGCCGGCGGCGCGACCACCTATTTCCAGGCGATCGTCGAGGTCAAGCCCGGTGGCGGCGCGCAGCGCCCCGAGCCGCAGCCCGAGGTCCAGAGCTTCCTGTTCGTCACCTCCGGCGCGCTGACCGTCGACGCCGACGGCCAGAGCCAGACCCTCACCGAAGGCGGCTTCGCCTACCTGCCCGCCGGCACCCCGTGGTCGGCCCGCAACGACGGAGACGCCGACGCGTCGTTCGTGTGGATCCGCAAGCGTTACGAGGCCATCGCGGGTCACACCCCGTCGATCAAGTTCGGCAACGAGCAGGACATCGAACCCTCGGCCATGCCCGACACCGACGGCAAGTGGCGCACCACGCGCATGCTCGATCCGCAGGACCTGGCCTACGACATGCACGTCAACGTCGTGACATTCGAGCCGGGCGGCACCATTCCGTTCGCCGAGACCCACGTCATGGAGCACGGCCTGCTGATGCTCGAAGGCAAGGCCGTCTACCACCTCAACGGCGACTGGGTGGAGGTCCAGGAGGGCGACTTCCTCTCGCTGCGCGCGTTCTGCCCGCAGGCCTGCTACGCCGGAGGGCCGTCGAACTTCCGCTACCTGCTGTACAAGGACGTCAACCGCCAGATCATGCTCTGAGCGTCGACGAGGTCTCGACTCCACTCGACCGGCAGGAGACGGCTACCGCCCGGCACGCGTGTTCCGCGTGCCGGGCGGTGCTTCGTCGTGGAGGGTGCCGAACACGACGAGACCGGGCGCCTGGGAGGCGACGCCCGGTCTCGTGTCTCGGGAGGTCTACAGCTGGAACGGCCAGCCGACGACGGTCTTGGGCCGCGGGGTCGCGTACGTGCGGACCTTCGACGTGGTCAGGCCCATACGGACCAGCCCCTCGGCGATGGTGACCGCCGAGCGGACACCGTCGACGATGGGCACGCCGGTGGCGGCCTTCACCTTGTCTTCGAGTTCGGCCATGCCGCCGCAGCCGAGGCAGATGACTTCGGCGTGATCGTTCTCGACGGCCTCGCGCGACTGCGCGACGATCGCCTCGACGGCCCGCTCGGGGTCGGACTCCAGTTCCAGGACGCCGAGTCCGGACGCGCGGACCGACGCGCAGCGGTCGTCGAGACCCGCCAGCTTGAGACGGTCCTCGATGAGCGGCACGGTGCGGTCGAGCGTGGTGACGACCGAATACTTGTGGCCGAGGTACATGGCGGTCGACGCCGCGGCCTCCGTGATGTCCACGACGGGGACGTCGAGCAACTCCTGCAGCCCCTCACGGCCGTGTTCGCCGTAGCCGGCCTGGATGACGGCGTCGAACGGCTCCGGGTACGACGTGATCGCGTCCATCACGGCGATCGCCGCGAGATAGCTCTCGAAATTGCCCTCGCACGAGTCCGCGCCGAAACGCGGAGTGATGCCGACGATCTCCGTACCGGGCGATGCGACGGCGCGCGCCGACTCGGCGATCGCGTCGGTCATCGACACGGTGGTGTTCACGTTGGCGACGAGAATGCGCATGGTTGCTCCTTGGGTCTTCACTCCGCTCGACCAGCGGAGTCCTTGCTAGTGCGTGCTGGCGACGGCGATCTCCTCGCCGTCCGCATCTGTGAACGGGCCCTTCCGGTCGGCGACCAGCAGGTACACGATCGCACCGAGTCCGGCGCCGATGAACCAGGAGAAGTCGGCGACCGAGTCGAACGCCGGGACGAAGGCCACGACCAGGGCGAATGCCGCGGTGACGAGCAGCGCCAGAGCGGCCCGCATGTTCACGCCCTGCGTGTAGAAGTAGTCGCCGTTCGCGTTCACGCTGAACACGTGCTTCACATTCACCTTGCTGCGACGCACCAGCCAGTAGTCGGCCATGATGATGCCGAACAGCGGGCCCAGGACGGCGCCGAGGCCGCCGAGGAAGTAGTTGATCACGGCGGGGCTGTCGTACAGGTTCCACGGCAGGATCACCAGGCCGATGACTGCGGAGATGAACGCGGCGCGCCGGAAGTTCAGGTGCCTCGGGAACAGGTTGTTCAGCGCGTAGATCGGGGCGACGAAGTTCGCCATCATGTTGACCGCGACGGTCAGGATCAGCAGCGCCAGGCACGCCAGGACCAGCAGGAACGTGTTCGGGATCTCTTCGACGATCTCCGCGGGCGAGTCGATGATGCGGCCGTCGATGCGGAACTGCGCGCCGGCCAGGATGATGACGATCGCACCGAAGACGAGCATGTTCAGCGGGATGCCGAAGAAGTTGCCGCGGACGATCGAGCCCTTCGACTTCGCGTTGCGCGTGAAGTCGCAGAAGTTCAGGACGAAGGTGCCGTAGATGGCGACCCACAGGCTGGCGCCGCCGACGATCTTGAGCCACATGTCGCCGCCGGTCAACGAGTCGGGGGTGGTCCACGAGATGGTCCAGCCGGCGTTGCTGAGCATCCAGATCGCCAGGGCGATCATGGTGATCAGGATGACCGGTCCGGCGAACGCCTCGTACTTGCGGATCATCTCCATGCCGTAACTGACGATGATCACCTGGACCACCCACAGGATCAGGAAGGCGATCCAGCCCAGCGTCGACAGACCCAGGAAGCTGTTGTCGTCCAATGACGACGCCGACGGAATGATCGCGATGATCAGCACGCGGAACACGACCGAGGCGAGGTAGGTCTGAATGCCGAACCACGCGATGGCCACTCCGCCTCGGATCAGCGCCGGGATCTGCGCTCCACGGATGCCGAACGCGATACGGCTCATCACCGGGAACGGGACACCGGTCTTCTCCCCCATGAATCCGGACAGCGTGAGCAGCAGGAACAGGAAGACCGCGCCGAGTACGAGCGCCAGGAGGATCTGCCAGCCGCCCAGGCCCAGGGCGAACAGCCCGATGGCGAACGAGTAGTTGCCGAGGCTGTGCACGTCGTTGGCCCACAACGTGAAGATGTTGTAGGCGCTCCAACGACGGCCCTCACGCTTGGTGGGCGCGAGGTCGGTGTTGTACAGCGCCGGACTGACGTCTGCGGGCCGACTGCGGTCGTCGCGACTCGGGTCGTCGACGAACTCTACGGTGTCTGTGCTCATGGGAAGAACTTTCACGTTCGGGGCGATGGTCGTACGACCGCCGCTGAATTCCACTTTGCGGAATAGGTATTCCACAACGTCGTCAAGTAACTCTCATGTAGCGGGGATCTGTCAAGCTCTTCGCACGATTGACGGTGGGAATCCTCACATCTAAAATCTTCCGTTGAGTAGAGTTTTAGTTCCACGATGAGGAACACGTCTCGTAAGGAGATCCCTGCATGACGATCGATGCCACCGAGCAGTCGAGCCAGCCGAGTTTCGATCTGGTCGTTCGCGGCGAGCGCACCCTGACGACTGCGGGCATCGTCCCCCGCGAGATCGGCATCCGCGACGGCCGCGTCGTCGCGATCGAACCGCTGGGTAGCGGCCTGACCGGCACCGAGGTGATCGAACTGACCGACGAGCAGGTCATGATCCCCGGCCTGGTCGACACGCACGTCCACGTGAACGAACCCGGTCGCACCGAGTGGGAGGGATTCGACTCCGCGACCCGCGCCGCGGCGGCGGGAGGCGTCACGACGCTCATCGACATGCCTCTCAACTCGATCCCGCCGACCGTCAACGTCGAGGCGCTGGCCGCCAAGCGCGCCGCGGCGCAGGGCAAGACACACATCGACGTCGGCTTCTGGGGCGGCGCGATCCCGGGCAACACCGATGATCTGCGCGGCCTGCACGACGAGGGCGTCTTCGGTTTCAAATGCTTCCTGCTGCACTCGGGCGTCGACGAGTTCCCACACTTGGACGCGGACGAGATGGAGAAGGACATGGCCGTGCTGGCCGGGTTCGACTCGATGATGATCGTCCACGCCGAGGACTCGCGCGCCATCGACCACGCCCCCACCGCCGAGGGCAATCAGTACGACCGATTCCTCAAGTCGCGTCCGCGGGGCGCCGAGAACGTGGCGATCGCCGAGGTCATCGAGCGGGCCCGCTGGACCGGTGCTCGCGCGCACGTGCTGCACCTGTCGTCGTCGGACGCGCTGCCGATGATCGCGACCGCCAAGCGCGACGGCGTGAAGATCACCGTCGAGACCTGCCCGCACTACCTGACGCTTCTGGCCGAGGAGATCCCCAACGGCGGCACCGCGTACAAGTGCTGCCCGCCGATCCGCGAGGCGTCGAACCGTGAACTGCTGTGGCAGGGGCTGCTCGACGGAACCATCAACTGCATCGTGTCCGACCACTCGCCGTCGACCGTCGATCTCAAGGACGTGGAGAACGGCGACTTCGGTGTGGCCTGGGGCGGCGTCGCGTCACTGCAGCTCGGGCTGTCGCTCATCTGGACCGAGGCCAAGCTCCGCGGCATCGATCTGCCCCAGGTGATCGAGTGGATGGCGACCAACCCCGCCCAGCTCGCCGGCCTGACCAACAAGGGCCGGATCGCACTCGGCTGCGACGCCGACTTCGCGATCTTCGAACCGGAGTCCGCGCAGGTCGTCGACGTGCACAAGCTGCACCACAAGAACCCGATCAGTCCGTACGACGGCCGCGCCCTGGCAGGCGTCGTCAAGAGCACGTGGCTGCGCGGCAAGCAGGTCGACTACCAGACCGCGCAGGGACGCATGCTGCGTCGCGGCGACGTGTGACACGCCAGCGTGCATCTTCTTCTCCTGTCACTCGGCGACGGAGCGCTTGAGCGCTTCGTCGCCGACGTCGTCGGCACCTCGCCCGCGGAGACGACCGTCGGCCACGTGACCGGCGCGGGTCGCGAACTGCTGGTCGACCGGGGTTGCCGCGTGATCGACTTCGCCGCGGCTCCCGACGAGGTCGACGCCGTGTTCGTCGGCGGCGGCAACACCTTCGCGATCTGGGCGCATCTGCGCGCCACAGGACTCGACCGGGTCATCGACGCGCGTGTACGCGGCGGTCTCCCCTACATCGGGCTCAGCGCCGGATCGGTGATCGCCGGACCGGACATCGAGCCCGCCGGGCTGCTCGACGATCCCGCCGAGGCGCCCGATCTGCGGGACACGACGGGCTTCGGATGGATCGACACCGTCATGATCCCGCATGCGGGCGGAATCCTGCCGGCGTATCCGCCGTCGCTGATCGCCGAGACGTTCGCCACATACGGTCCGCGTTTTCCGCTGCGACCGATCGACGACGACGAGGCTCTGCTGGTCGACGGCGACGAGCAGCGCATCGTCGCGAGTCCGTGACTGCTCAGATGTCGTCGAACGATCCGCCGCGGCCCCTCCCGGACGCGAAACGCGCGGCTCCCCCGACGCCGTCGGCCGTCAGTGACGTCAGGCCGATGGCGAATTCGTCGGCGAGCGCGCTCTCCTCGCCTTCGCCCCACTGATCGCGCGCCGATCGTCGATCGCCGCGCATGCAGGTATTCGGCATCCGTGCGATGTCGTGGGCCAGGGCCACCGCGACCTCGCGCGCGGCACCCGTCGGCGCCACCCGATTGACCAGTCCGAACGAGAGCGCCTCGTCGGCGCCGATCGGACGGCCGGTCAGGATCAGATCCATGGCGCGGCTGTGACCGATGAGCCGCGGGAGTCGAACCGTCCCGCCGTCGATGAGCGGTACTCCCCATCGTCGGCAGAACACGCCGAGCGTCGCGCCCTCATCGGCGACCCGCAGATCGCACCAGAGAGCCAGCTCCAACCCACCGGCGACGGCGTGCCCGTGGATCGCCGCGATCACCGGCTTGTCCAGATCGAGACGCGTCGGGCCCATCGGACCGTCGCCGTCGGTCGTGAGTCGGTTGCTCCGCTCGGTGCCGACGGCCTTGAGATCCGCGCCCGCGCAGAACGACGGCCCGTCTCCCGCGAGCACGGCGACCTTCGCATCGGACGCCTCGAACGCGCGGAACGCCGCGGCGAGTTCGGCGGCCATCGGTCCGTCGACGGCGTTGTGCCGGTCGCCCCGACCCATGACGACGATCCAGACCTCGCCGTCGCGTTCGATCCGCACGTCGGTCACGGGTGCAGCGTCCAGTCGCGACCGAAGACCGCCATTCGCAGCACATCGCGGTAGGCGCCGTCGGCGTAGAACTCCTCCCGCAGCGTCGCCTCGGTGACGAAGCCCGCCTTCTCGTACACGTGGATCGCGCCGGGGTTGTCGACGTCGACCAGCAGATACACCTTGTGCAGGTTCAACGTGCCGAACGCGTAATCGAGGACCAGGCGGGTCGCCGTATGCGCATATCCGCGCCCCTGATTGCCGGGTGCGACGATGATCTGGAACTCGCAGGTGCGGTGCAGCAGGTCGATCTCGACGAGTTCGACGATGCCCACGTCGGCGCCGTCATCGGATACGACGAAACGCCGCGACGTGGTGTCGTCGCGGCGCTTGTCGAACTGCGCCTGCACGTCCGCTCGCGTGAGGTACGGCTCGTAGAACCAGAACCTCATCGCCTCGGGATCGTTGAAGAGCCCGTGCAGGAACTCGGTGTCCGTGGCCTCCTGGGCCCGGAGTGTGACGGTCATACGCCTCAGCGTAGTACCGGAGTCACGGGACGAGCGGGTTCACCGAGCGGGTGCCGGCAGGCGAACCGTCCGGATTCATCTCGGTCTTTCGCGTGGTCCGTGTGAACTGAGGCACGACGCGGTCGCACGAGGCGAGACTCCAGCCCGCCGAGCGCGACGTGTCGTTCGAACTCAGCTCCACGAATCCGGTGAGGCAGGGCCGCCGAATCGACGACTCCCGGACCGACTGCCCCATGTACCCGAGAGTTCGAACCGTGAACCACGTCTGACCGTCGATCACCGCCGGGACACCGGGCGCCGACGCGAGATCGGTGGCTGCATTGTCAGTCCTCCCCGACTGTGCGGTGCGGATCACCGCTCCAGAAGGGAACCTACCCGACGCGTCCGACACTTCCGACGCCCCCCCCAGGAAACAGGTGGCCGTCGGAGTCGATGTCAGCGCCAGCCGAGAGCGGGCGCGACATGCGTGAGGATTCCCTCGATGACGTGCGCGTTGTAATCGACGCCGAGCTGGTTCGGAATCGTCAGCAACAGCGTGTCGGCGGCGGCGATCGCCGAGTCTTCGCGCAGCTGCTCGATCAGCCCATCGGGCTCGGCCGCATACGACCGGCCGAACCGCGCCGTGCCGCCTTCAAGGTTGCCGACCTGATCCCGATCGTCGCCGCGTCCGCCGAAGTAGGCGCGGTCCATATCGTCGAGCAGCGGGAAGATGCTGCGGCTCACCGAGACTCGCGGCTCCCAGTCGAAGTCCTGCTGAGTCCACTCGTCACGGAACCGCTGAATCTGCTCGGCCTGCAACTCGTGGAACGGCACACCGGTGTCCTCGGTGAGGAGCGTCGAACTCATCAGATTCATGCCCTGACGCGCGGTCCACTCGGCCGTCGCGCGCGAGCCCGCTCCCCACCAGATCCGCTCGCGCAGACCGGCCGAATGCGGTTCCACGCGCAGCAGACCCGGCGGGTTGGGGAACATCGGACGCGGGTTCGGCTGCGCGAATCCCTCGCCCTCGAGCACCTTCAGGAACACGTCGGTGTGTCGACGCGCCATATCGGCGTCCGTCTCGCCGTCGGCGGGTGCGTAACCGAAGTACTTGTAGCCGTCGATGACCTGCTCGGGTGATCCCCGCGAGATGCCGAGCTGCAGTCTGCCGTCGGCGATGAGGTCGGCGGCGCCGGCGTCCTCGCTCATGTACAGAGGGTTCTCATAACGCATGTCGATGACGCCCGTGCCGACCTCGATCCGGCTCGTCTTGGCGCCGATCGCCGCCAGCAGCGGGAACGGCGATCCGAGTTGCCGCGCGAAGTGGTGCACCCGGAAGTACGCGCCGTCGGCCCCGAGTTCCTCCGCCGCGACGGCGAGGTCGATCGACTGATGCAGCACGTCCGACGCCGAGCGCGCCTGCGAGCCCGGTGCATCCGACCAGTGCCCGAACGACAGAAATCCGATGTTCTTCATGATGGCATTAACCGTACCGTGGTCCGCTTATATTCCTGATATCTTCCACTCTCGTGGAACCCCTCACGATCCGCCCGGTCCGCGGTCCCGACGAGTATCCGGCACTCGTCGAGATCTGGCGCAGCGCCGTCCGCGCGACGCACCACTTCCTCGCCGAGGACGACTTCCGCGATATCGAGAACAGGCTGGCGTCCGACTACTTCCCCGCCGTGACCCTGATCGTCGCGGAACGCGAGGGCACCCCGGTCGGATTCGCGGGCGTGTCGGGCCGCGACCTCGCCATGCTCTTCGTGCACGACGATGCGCGCGGCACGGGAGTCGGGAAGGCACTGCTAGCCGAGACGATAGCGAACCATGACGTCTTCCGCGTCGACGTCAACGAGCAGAATCCGCACGCCCTCGAATTCTATCTCCGGCAGGGCTTCGAGCAGTACGCGCACAGCGAGGCCGACGACGACGGCAGGCCGTATCCGGTACTTCATCTCGCGTTCCGCGGAACGCGGTGAGGCGTCGAGGGGCGACGTTCGACAGTGGGCTTTCGACTCGGTCGTTCCTCCCTCGCTCAAGCAGCAGGAGACGGTCGGTCCTCCCTCGCACAGGTAACGGGGAGAGCTCATGCAGCGGGGAGAGCTCAAGCACGGGAAACGCTCGGCTACATGCCGGCGAGCCGTCCGATCACGGCGCGCCACCCGGCCTCGGCACGCTCACCGGCGCCGTCGAACACGTCGGCCAGGAGCTCGGCCTGCACTCCGGTCAGTCGCGCTTCGAGTTCGGCGCCGCGCGGCGTCGTCGCAAGACGGCGCACACGGCGATCGGTCTCGTCCGCCTCGATCGTCAGCATCCCGAGCGCTTCGAGGTCTCGAATCGGTCGATTGACGGCCTGTTTGGTGACCGCGAGCACCGCGGTCAGCTCACCGATCGAGATCCCCCGCTCACGCTGCACGAAGTACAGGACCCGGTGGTGCGCGCGGCCGAGGTCGTACTCGGCCAGGATCGCATCCGGCAGCGCGGTGAACGCGCGGTAGCCGAAGTACAGCGCTTCGACCGCTCGGCGCAGTTCGGCTTCGCGATTCACGTCAATCATGTTGACCTATCTTGCCGACGGGTTCACACTTAGGTCAATAGTGTTGACTTAAGTCGAGGTGTTCACCATGTTCTCGCAGCGTATCGAAGGGCTCCGCCCGTCGCCCATCCGATCGATCCTGGCGGTGATCGACCGTCCCGGCATGGTGTCGTTCGCCGGTGGGCTGCCCGCGACCGACGCGCTTCCGCGGTGGTCGGGCGATGTGGAACCGGAGGTCCTGCAATACGGCCCCACCGAGGGCGAGCCGCGGTTGCGCGCCGCCGTCGCCGAACATCTGCGCACGCTCGGCGTCGACGCACCCGCCGACCGCGTCCTGATCCTGTCGGGCAGCCAGCAAGGCATCGATCTCGCCGCCAAACTCGTCGTCGACCCGGGGACCCCGGTCGCCGTCGAGTCGCCCACGTATCTCGCCGCGCTCCAGGTGTTCCGGTTCTACGGCGCACGGTTCGTCGATCTGCCGGCATCGGCACCGCTGACCTACCTGGTTCCGACGTTCGGCAATCCGACGGGCGCCTGCATGTCCGACACCGACCGCGACGAGATCGCGGCTCGTGTTCGTGCCGACGACACCGTCCTGTTCGAGGACGACCCCTATCGCGACCTGGTCTACGAGCCCGGCGATCGGACGCCGATCGTGGCGCGCATGCACGGTGGATCGTGGATCTATCAGGGCTCGTTCTCCAAGACCTTCGCACCGGGTCTGCGCCTCGGGTTCCTCGCCGCGTCGGAGGACCTGTTCGCCCGCCTCGTCATGATCAAACAGGCCACCGACCTGCACACCTCGCGGCTCTCCCAGCACATCGTGCTGGATGCGATCTCGGGCCCGGACTGGCCCGATCGGCTGGACCGCCTCGCCGACTTCTATCGGGATCGACGCGACACGTTCGACGCCGCGCTGCACCGTCATCTCGGAGACCTCGCCACGTGGGAGACGCCCAAGGGCGGACTGTTCTTCTGGCTGACACTCGACCGCCGCGTCGACACCCGCCCGCTCCTGGACCAGGCCATCGCTCGCAACGTCGCGTTCATGCCGGGCGAGGAGTTCTTCCCCGACGGGACCGGCGTCGGCACCATGCGACTGAACTTCAGCCATGCGACCGGCGACGACGTCGACCGCGGTCTGTCGACGCTGGCGGAGCTGATCCGAGAGCAACGGTAGACGCGTCGCGCGAGTAGAGTCGCCTCGTCCGACCATGCTCGAGCAGCAGGAGTACCATAGTGCAGGCAACGGTGTCCCGCCTCGTCGACGGTCCGGTGGTCACCGCGCTCCGCAGCCCTCGCCTGCTGACCCGCGAGACCCTCGCCGGCGTCGTGACCGCCCTCGCGTTGATCCCCGAAGCGATCTCCTTCTCGATCGCGGCGGGCGTCGACCCGCGGATGGGCCTGTTCGCATCGTTCACCATGGCCGTCTCGATCTCGATCGTCGGTGGTCGTCCGGCGATGATCTCGGGTGCGGCCGGTTCGACGGCGCTGGTCGTCGCGCCGGTGGTCCGCGAACACGGGGTCGACTACCTCATCGCCACCGTGCTCCTGGCCGGAGTCCTGCAGATCGTCTTCAGCGTCGGCGGGGTCGCCAAACTCATGCGGTTCATTCCGCGCAGTGTGATGGTCGGCTTCGTGAACGCCCTGGCGATCCTGATCTTCTCGGCGCAGATCCAGCACATGGTGGACGTGCCGTGGATGGTCTATCCGATGATCGCCGTGGGTCTGGCGATCATCGTCGGACTCCCGAGACTGACCACCGCGGTGCCGTCTCCCCTCATCGCGATCGTCGTGCTGACCGCTGCGGCCATAGCGCTGCACATCGACGTCCCGAATGTCGGTGACGAGGGCGAACTCCCGAGTTCGCTCCCCCACTGGTTGCTCCCGGACGTGCCGTTCGACCTCGAGACCCTGCGGATCATCGCCCCGTATGCCGTCGGCATGGCGCTGGTCGGGCTCCTCGAGTCACTGATGACCGCCAAGCTCGTCGACGACATCACCGACACCCACTCGAACAAGACGCGTGAGGGCTGGGGTCAGGGCGTCGCGAACATCGTCACCGGCTTCTTCGGCGGCATCGGCGGCTGCGCGATGATCGGCCAGACCATGGTCAATGTGAAGACCGCGGGTGCGCGCACCCGCATATCGACCTTCCTGACCGGTGTGTTCCTGCTCGTTCTCGTGGTCGGGCTCGGCGGGATCGTCGCCCGCATCCCGATGGCCGCGCTCGTCGCCGTGATGATCATGGTCTCGGCGACGACGTTCGACTGGCACAGCATCCGACCGTCCACCCTGCGCCGCATGCCCCGCAGCGAGACCGCGGTGATGGTGATCGCCGTCGTCGCGACCGTCGTGACCAGCAACCTCGCCGTCGGCGTCATCGCGGGCGTCATCGTCGCGACCCTGTTGTTCGCGCGACGCGTCGCGCACTTCACGCAGGTCACGCACACCGACCGGGTCGAGAACGACGCACCGGTCCGCACCTATCACGTGCGCGGCGAACTGTTCTTCGCCTCCAGTAACGACCTCGTGTACCAGTTCGACTACATCGGCGACCCGGACCGCGTCGTCATCGACCTGTCCGACACCCACATCTGGGACGCCTCCACCGTCGCCGCCCTCGACGGCATCGAGACCAAGTACCGCGACAAGGGGAAGACTGTGGAGATCATCGGATTGAACGACGCCTCCGCCGCACGGCGGGACAGGCTGAGCGGACAGATGGGCGACTGACCCCGGGAACAGTTCCCGCGACGGTCCGCTACGCGCCCTGCCGTACCGCGTCGAACGGGAGGTGGCCGCTCACCCGGGCGGCGATCGCGGCGCCGGTGAACTCCTTGGCGCGACGAGCCGCGTCGACGACCGACGAGCCCTTGGCCAGTTCGGCGGTCAATGCGGCGGCCAGGGTGCAGCCGGCACCCGAGACGCGTTCGCCGCCGATCTTCGGCGCACGGAGCACTGTGACCTCGGAGCCGTCGAACAGGACGTCGACGGCGTCGTCGCCGGGCAGTTCCACCCCGCCCTTGGCGAGCACGTACCGCGGTCCCTGATCGGCGATACGGCGTGCGGCCTCGGCGAGATCGTCGACCGTTTCGATCGCGTCCATCCCCGAGAGGATCTGCGCCTCGAACAGGTTCGGCGTCACCACGGTGGCCCGCGGCAGCACCTGGGCGCGCAGGGCCTGATCGGTGTCGAGTGCGGCGCCCGGCTCCTGACCCTTGCAGATCAGCACCGGGTCGAGGACGATGTGCCGCCACGACTGACCGGCCAGGGCGTGCGCGACGACGTCGATCGTCGCGGGCGTGCCCAGCATGCCGATCTTGACGACGTCCAGGTCGTACGCGCTGGTCGCCGCCTCGATCTGGTCCGCGATCACATCGGGGTCGACGGGCACGAACCGATGACCCCAGCTGTTCTTCGGGTCGAACGAGACGATGCAGGTGATCGTCCCCAGCCCGAAGGTGTCGAGTTCCTGGAAGGTCTTGAGGTCCGTCTGGATTCCTGCGCCGCCCGTCGCTTCCGACCCGGCGATCACGTATGCGAAGTCAACCACGGTGCTCAATGGTAGTCGTCGTCAGATCACCCGGAGCATCCGCGCATGCTCGCCACCGGCCAGGTCGAGGACCTCGTCGAACCCCTCCACGAGGCAGTCGGCGAAGAGTTCGATGTCGGTCACCGCGGCGGCGTCGATGTTCAGGCCGAGGCAGGCGACACCGTTGTGGGTGATCATCGTCGCCATCACGGCGCAGCCCGGCAGCGGACCGAACGGATACATCCGCTCCACTTTGGCGCCCGCGACGAACGTCTCCCAGGGAATGCCGGGCACATTGGACGCCTGCAGGTCGTTCTGCGAGGTCGTACCGCTGAACTGGGTGAGGACCGGTCCCGGCAGCCAGGCCACGACGGGTCCGATGGTGTTGAACACGTCGACGGCGGGCTCGCCGCGCGCGGCGCGCACCTGTTCCCGGATGGTCAGCACCCTCTCGAACGGATCGGCGATTCCGACCGGTCCGGCCAGGCGTCCGACGGCTATCCGATTGCCGCCCGCGGCGTCGTCGTCGCTGCGGACGGAGATCGGAATGGCGACCGGGATCGCCTCCACCGCCACGCCCTTGCGTTCGTGGTATCGCCGGAAGCCGCCGATGAGTCCGCCGAGGTAGACGTCGTTGACCGATGCTCCCACCGCTTTGCCCGCCGCGCGGAGAGCGGCGAACTCCACCTCGAACGCACTGAATCGCCACGACACGCTGCGACCGGCGAGCAGGGGCGAACCGTCGACGCTGATCAGCCCCGCCACCCGTGGCACCGAACGCCCGTACCGGAGCACGCGGCGCACCGCCTCCTTCGGGTCGGTCAGCGCCCGCACGCCGTCGACGGCCAGACCCGCGAGCTTGGGCACCCGAGCGATCTCCTCCCCGATCTGCCGGATCAGCACGTCTACCGCCGACATGTCCTTCGACGGCGGCGCCGGCGGCTGCGGTTTACCCGGAATGGGGTCGCGACTCGTCGAATGTAGTTGTGCCAGAACGAGAATCGCACCGAGGCCGTCGGTCAGCGCGTGGTGCGCCTTGAGGAAGTACGCCGTCTTCCCGTCGGCGAGACCGTCGATCAGGTAGCCCTCCCACGGCGGCCTCGCCGGATCGAGCGGAGTCATCGCCAGTTGCTCGCACAGTGTGAACAACTCGCGCATCGATCCGTCGCCCGCCGACCGCACCCGTCGCAGGTGGTAGTGCAGGTCGAAGTCGGGGTCCACCTGCCAGCTCGGTGTGCCGGTCCGCAACGGCGACTCGACGACCCGCTGGCGGAACCGCGGCGCCATGCGCGAGCCCCAGTCGTGTGCGGCGACGAGCCGGTCCCAGTCGGGTTCGCAGTCGTAGATCTCCACCATCGAGATGGTCGAGCGCAGCCGACGATCGGAGTCGCCGCGCCACATCACCGTGTCCACCGCGCTCATCTCGGGCTCGACGCCCCAATCGAGCGGCTTGTCGTCAGTCACTCTCGGTCTCCTGCCATTCGAACACTCCCATGGTCCGGGTCATCCGGCCGTCGGCGAACGCCGTGACCGGCCAGTCGACCAGCGCGTCGAGGAACTGCTGCCGCACCTGCTCGGCGTACTCGCCCGCCTTCTCCGGCACCCACGACGACGTGTCGATCGGCGGGAGGACCCGCACCTCGACGGTCCCCGGTTTGATGAGTTGCGCACCCCGCCACATCAGTTCGCCCGCGTTCCGCAGCACGACGGGCACCACTGGGACGCCCGCACGCATCGCGATGTGGAAGGGCCCCTTCTTGAACGGGCCGATCCGAGGTGTGGCCGACCGCGTGCCCTCCGGCGCCACCACCAAGGAGAACTGCTCGTCCTCGATCTTGCGGACGACGGGTTCGAGTTGCTCGATGGCCCGGCCCGCATCGGCGCGGTCGATGAACGCGACCCCGCCCACCTGCAGGATCCGGCCGAACAGCGGGAGATCACGGATCTCCTTCTTCGCGACTCCGGTCGCGTGATCACGAACCAGGTGGATCATCACCGGCAGATCGAGCTTGGACTGGTGGTTGAAGACGAACACGCACGGCCGCGCCGACGTCAGGTGCTCACGACCGTCCAAGACGTCGACCCGCACTCCCGCCAACGCGAACCCGGTGTCGATGCTCGACGAGATCGACTCCTGCATGGCCTGGGTTCCATCGCCCGGTGCGAGCAGGCCCCTCGCAAAGCCGACGGCAGCCCCGCCGAGGAACGATCCGTAGAACGCGCCGGTGCGCGCCGCCATCCCGAGGACGCCGTAGTTGGGATTGCGCAGGTCCAGGATCGGCCAGCCTCGATCGTGGGCGACAGCGCGCAACCCGCTCTGCGGCGACACCGCCGCCGGATGCCCCACCGCCTCCAGGTACGGGACGTCCTCGTTGCCGTCGGAGTAGGCGAACGACGACGCCAGGTCGAGATCGTGCTCGGCGGCGAGCCGTCGCACCGCGGCCGCTTTGCCCGGCCCCCACAGCGGCCGACCGAGGATCCGTCCCGTCGCGATCCCGTCGACCACTTCGACGTCGGTCGCCAGCGCATGGTCGGCGTCGATCTGTTCGGCTATCGGCTCGATCTGGAATCGAGTGGCCGACGACGCGATGACGATCCGATGCCCTTTGGCGCGGTGCGCGCGAATGATCTGCCACATCTGCGGCCGGAGCTTGGCCGCGGTGTCCTTCTTGAACAGTTCCTCGCCGGTGGCGAGGAGGTCGGCGTACGAGCGCCCCGCGAACGCGGGCCGCGTCGCCTCGAGCACTTCGGCGTAGTCCTGTTCGGACGTGCACCCGCGCAGCGCGATCATCAGACCGTCGAGCAGCTCGCCGCCGGTGAACTCGAAGCTGCGCAGGCGTGCCCGCAGGATCGCCGTCGCCGAGAAGCCCTCGATCAGCGTGCCGTCGTAGTCGAAGAACGCGCACACCTGCTTTCCGGACGGCGCCCGCTTGATCTCCCGCAGACGGTCGGCGAGTGCGCTCATCGTGAGTTCTCCTGGTGTCCGGCGACCTGTTCGGCTTCGATCGCGGCGAGTCGGGACAGTCGGGCGCGCATCTCGACGACGTCGTCGAGCCAGGCGTGACGCTCCGCCACGACGGTCTCGGAGTCCGCGTCCTCGTTCACCGCGCCCTTGTTCTCGGCCAACCGGTACGCGGCGTCGTACAGCTCCCGAGAGACCGAATCCTTCTGCACCCGCCCCTGCATGGCGAGCTGGCGCCCGAGTCCGAGGCAGTCGGCGAGCGCGGCGTCCTTCTCGACGTCGCGTCCTCCGGCGTCGACGAGATGCGTCGCGACGACGAGCTGCGCGTCGAAGAACGTCTGCAGCGATCGACGCGCCAACAGCATGCCCGCGCTCGCGAGCAGCGTGTCGTGCACCCACTCCTGGGTGTGCTCGACGGTGCGCCACTCATCGGAGACGAGGTCGAGCTCCTGTCCCAGCCGATGGAGGAACTCCTCTTTGGGCGGGAAGAAGAACTCGAATTTGAGCAGGTCGCGGATGCGCAGCGCCTCCACTTGGGCCGGTGCGAGCAGACCGTCGGCCTCGCGGACCTGTCCGTCGGAGATGGCCAGCATGCCCAGTTCCACGATCGACCGATCGACGAAATGGTGCAGTGCACCGTTGCGGTAGTACGCGGCCACCGCGTGATTGTCGGGCGCGATGGACCACACCTGTTCGGGGCCGCCGTCGAAGGTGTCGAGGACCCCGGCCTCGGTCAGCTCGCGGAGCGTGGTCAGCAGACCGAGTCCGCGGCACAGCGACGGATCGGGCCCCGGGAGCCGACGCTTCTCGATGTAGGTCAGCAGCGGTGCGAGGATCGCCTCGATCTCTCGCGCGGTGTAGGCGCGGTCGGAGGCGCCGAGCAGCGCGAACCCCGACAGCGACGTCGCCGAGATCGGAGTGGCCGCGTTGATCTCGTCCATCACCTTGAACGAGACCTTCTCCAGTCGCGCCCTGCCCTGGCCCGCCGCGGCGAGCGCCTGCCGCAGGGAGAACGGCTCGCCGAAGCGCACCCGTGCCTCACCGCGGTACTCGCGCTGTGCTCGTGCGTACTTGACCAGCCATTTCAGATCTTCGGGAGTCTTGGCGCCACCCGCCGACTCGCGGGCCATCGCCGCGATCTCGGGCAGTTGGTCGTAGACGATCGATGTGGGCACCACCATGACGTCGGCGTCGTCGAGCGATTCGACGGCGTCGGCGACATAGGCCAGGAGTCCGAGCATCGGCGGCCGCAGCTTGCCGGTGCGACTACGTCCGCCCTCGATGTACCACTCCAGGTTGAAACGCTTCTCGACGATGAACGAGAGGTACGAGCGCATCGCCAGCTTGTAGACGGGGTCGGAGCCGAACTTGCGGCGGATGAAGATGGTGCCCGCGCGGCGGGCGATCGGCCCCATCGGCCAGAAGGCCAGGTTCTCTCCGCCCAGGACGAGGTTCTGCGGAAAGTCGTGGTCGTGCAGCACGCTCGCCAGGATCAGCGAGTCGACGTACGAGCGGTGCGACGGCAGGAAAACCAGCGAGCTCGACTTGTTCAGCGCGCGCAGCCGACCGAGCGTGTCCAGGTCGACCGACACCGACCACGCACGCTCGTAGAGACCGCTGAACGTCGAGGTGAACACGTCCTGGACCAGGCGGCTCTGCGTCGCGACGAAGGTGCCCATCTTGTCGGTCGCCTCGCGGACCACCGAGGCCGGAGTCCTGCCGAGGTCCCCGGCGAGCGCGGCGGCCGCCGACTGGAAACGGGCCGACGAACTGATCTGCTCGGCCACCAGACGCGGCACCTTGTAGCGGGTGCCGACGAGTTCGAGTTCGGCGCGCTCGGCCGACAACGACGCCGCCATGGCGACGAACGACGAGAACGACTCGCCTTCGGCCTGCTGCGATCCGTAGCGGGCGCCGAGGTCGGCTACCGTCGCGGCGACGCCCTCGACGACCCGTACCCGATCGGGTCCCCGCCTGCGGATCGCGGGCTGTCGGAACGCCGGCGGGCGACGCGGATTCGACAGGACGATCGCGTCCGCGAGCGCCACTCGTCGTTCGCCCTTGCGGGCGGGCGGCAACCACACCACGCGGGCGGGGATCAGCACCGTGTCCGGATCGAGAGCAGCGATGTCGACCTCGTCGACCTTTCGGACCGCGACGCCCGGGTGCGCGCGGGCCGCCCAGTCGGTCACGATCTCGTGTTCGGTAACGGTCCGGACCTCGGCCAGAACGATCTCGTTCACCCGATCAACTCCTTTCGACCAGACGAACGCGATTCTCGCCTATCCCGGCCGCCCGCATGGGCGATTCGCGCTAAGCGGACGTCAGTCGGACACGAAAACGCCCTGCTCGATCACCGCGTCGTCGCTCAGCGGCCGGGTGATCGACCACCGTTGGGTGAACCGGCACACCGACATCCGCCAGGCTCCGTCGGAGAAGCGGTACTCATCGTCGTACTCGCCGACGGTCACGGTTTCGGTGCGCTCGACGGTGTCGACCTGCCGAAAGCGCAACGACCATCGTCCGACGGCGGCGTCGTGCGAGGTCAGTTCGATCTGCGGATGCGAGCCGTGGTGCATGTCCAGCACCCGGTAGCGCCCGTCGACTCGCCGACAGGCGACGGTGCGGAAGATCTCGACCATCGGCGCCGCGTCGTCGAAGCGCCCGAGGGGCCCGTAGTCGATCACCGCCCCCTCGGGGACGAACGACGCGGCGAACCCCTCCGGGTCCTTCGCGTCGCACGCCCGCCAGTAGCCGTGCTTGAGGTTCTTGATCGCCTCGATCGCCTCCAGCGCGGCGATCCGATCGTCGTTGGTCAGCATGGATCCCGTTCTACACGGCCGAATCGGGCCGGCCGAGCCAACCCCGAGATAACTCGCGCGAAGTCCACTAAGTTCACCCCATGCCCGATACCCGAGTGCCGCGTCTGCCCCGCCGCGTCGTCGCCGGGTATGCGGCGGGCAGCGTCGGCACCGGTGGGTTCGGTGTACTGCCTGGCCTCGTCCTCGCGTACTACCTGACCGACACCCTCGGCGTCGCCGCACTCGTCGCGTCGATCGTCGTGGTGGTCCCCAAGGCCGTCGACGTGATCGTCAATCCGGTGATCGGAGCGATCAGCGACCGGCAGGCGCGGGCGACGGGCACCCGCACTCGGCTGATGTGGATCGGTGCGGCGGCGATCGCCCCGACATTCGTGTTGACGTTCGCCGCCCCGACCTCGTTCGGTCCGGCGGCCGCGGCGGTCTGGGTGCTGGTGCTGTTCACCGCGGGCGCGCTCGCCTACGCCTGCTTCCAGGTGCCGTACATCGCGCTGCCCGCGGAGTTGACCGCCGGCTACGACGAGCGGACCCGGCTGATCTCGGTGCGCATCGCCGTCCTCGCGTTGACGATCCTGGTGGTCGGGGCGGGCGCACCGGCGATCCGCGACGCCTTCGACGACGCCGCGGTCGGGTATCTCGCGATGGCCGTGACCGCCGCACTGCTGATCGCCGCCGGAATGTCGGTGTCCACATCGCTGGCCGCCACGCGTGCCCGGCCGCTGCCGACCGTCGCCGATCCGCGCACCCACCATCGTGACGCGTTCACCGCGTTCCGCACGAGCACTCACTATCGCGTTCTGCTGATCGTGTACGTCCTGCAGGCGTTGGCCAGCGCGGTGATGCTCGCGGGCGCCCAGTATCTGGCGACCTACGTGCTCGACGACTCCGGCGCGCTGACGTATCTCTTCGCCGCGCTCGTGGGGCCGGCCCTGCTGGTGATGCCGGTGTGGATGCGGGTCGGCACCCGGTACGGCAAGCGGGCGGCGCTGCTCGCCGCGTCGGTGCTGTTCGGGCTCGCGGCCCTCGGGCTGACCGGCGCGATGGTCGGTTCCGGACCGTGGATCTTCGCGCTCGTCGCCCTCGCCGGCGTCGGCTACGCGGGTATGCAGACGTTCCCGCTCGCGATGCTGCCGGACGTGATCGACGAGGTCTCCGCCGCGCGCGGCCGCGATCAGGGTGGTGCGCTGTCCGGACTGTGGACCGCCGGTGAGACCTTCGGTCTCGCCCTCGGTCCGGGCGCCTACCTCCTGGTCCTGGCCGCGACCGGGTTCGTCTCGTCGACCGGCGACGAGACGCACGCCCAGACCGACGTCGCCGTGGCCGGGATCGCCGCGGGCTTCTCCCTGCTGCCCGCGGTCCTGATCGCGGTGAGCATCCTCGTGCTGCTCCGCTATGAAAGGAACTGAGACCCGTGTCCTCCCCCGACGACGTCCTCGCCGAACTCGCCCTGTTGCGGGCCGCCGACGCGCCGACTCACGGCGGCCGAGTGCTGTCGTACGTGTACGACAGCGGCATCGCCGAACTGGACCGGCTCGCCGGCGCCGCGGCAGCGATGGTGCAACCGGTCAACGGGCTCGACCCGACTGTGTTCGGTTCGGTCGCCGCACTGGAGCGTGATCTGATCTCGTTCGCGCGCACCGCATTCGGCGATCCCGCCGCGGTCGGTTCGATCACGTCCGGCGGTACCGAGAGTTGCATTCTCGCGGTGTCGGCCGCGCGAGAGCACGCCCGTCTCGCTCCGGGCCAGGGCAACGTCGTCGTCCCGTCGACGGCGCACGCGGCCTTCGACAAGGCGGGCCGGCTCCTCGGGGTGTCGGTCCGCCGCGTCCCGGTGGACCCGGACACCACACGTGCGGACGTCGACGCGATGGCGGCCGCGATCGACGACGACACCTTCCTGCTGGTCGCGTCGGCGCCCAACTACCCCACGGGGGCTCTCGATCCGATCGTCGCGCTCGGCGATCTGGCGCTGCGTCGCGGTATCGCGATGCACGTGGACGCGTGCCTCGGCGGCTTCGCCCTGGCGTGGTGGCCGAGTCCCGTCGACGACTGGGATCTGCGGGTTCCGGGCGTCACGAGTCTGTCCGCGGACTTCCACAAGTACGGGTACGCGCCGAAGGGCGCGTCGGTGCTGCTGCACACCGACCGCGACCGACATCGCGCCGCCTACTTCGCGTTGACCGCCTGGCCCGGGTATCCGGTGGTCAATCCGACGCTGCTCGGCTCCCGATCCGTCGCGGGCACGGCGACGGCGTGGGCCATCACCCGCTACCTCGGCGTCGACGGGTACACCGCGCTCACCGGCGACGTCGCCGCCGCGACCGCGCGCCTGAGGTCCCTCGTCGACCGCATCGAGGGTCTCCGCGTGGTGGGCGAGCCAGTCGGGCCGGTGTTCGCGGCGACCGCCGACACCGACGTCGAGGCACCCGTCGATCCGCACCGGTGGGCACAGGAGGTCGATCGCCTCGGATACACCCTGCAGATGCAACCGGAGTACACGCAATCGGACGGCACCGTGCTGCCCGCGAGCACGCATCTGACCGTCACTCCGGTCACCGCCCACGTCGTCGGCGACCTGTCGCTGGCGTTGTGGGACGGCGCCGACAACGCCGGCGGTCTACCGCCCTCGAGTCCTCCGCCGCCGCTCCGCGACCTCGCCGCGGCCTTCGCGTCCGGAGCGGTGTCGGTCGACGACGCCGTGGCCCTCGACTCGTCGTCGACCGAGGCCGTCCTCGTCGAGGCGGGCCTCGATCCGCACACCGATCCGGCAGGCGCATCGCACACGCTCGACATGGGTGCGGTGATCGCGGCGATCGACGCGCTGCCCCGGCCGGTGACCGCGAAGATGCTGGTGGAGTTCCTCGCGGCATACTCGAATCCATGACCGATGCAGACGCCGTGCCCACGACCGCCGACTTCGCCCGTCGCCTCGCCGCCGTCCGCGGCCGTATCGACGACGCCGCGCGCCGCGTCGACCGCGACCCGGCGACGGTGAGGCTGCTCCCGGTGAGCAAGACGGTGCCCGAGGCGGTCCTGGAGCGGGCGGTTGCCGCCGGATGCCGCGAACTCGGCGAGAACAAGGTCCAGGAAGCCAAGCGCAAGCATGCGAACATGTCGCACCTGGACGTCGACTGGTCGGTGATCGGACACCTGCAGACCAATAAGGCCAAGGACGTAGCGGCCTTCGCGGCCGAGTTCCAGGCGCTCGACAGTCTGCGCGTCGCGGAGGCGCTCGACCGCCGACTCCAGGCACTCGGCCGCAGCCTGGACGTGTACGTGCAGGTCAACACGTCTGGTGAGGAGAGCAAGTACGGTCTCGCGCCGGCCGATCTCCCGGAGGTTCTCCGCGCGCTGCCCGCGTACTCGGCGCTGCGTGTTCGTGGCCTGATGACGCTCGCGGTCTTCTCCGAGGACACCGACCGGGTTCGCCGATGCTTCCGTGTGCTGCGGGATCTTCGCGATCACGCCCTCGACGACGATCCGGACCTCATCGGCGACGGGCATCTGTCGATGGGGATGTCCGGCGACTTCGAGGCGGCGGTCGAACAGGGCGCGACATGCGTCAGGGTCGGACAGGCGATCTTCGGCGCCCGTCCGACCCCGGACTCGTATTACTGGCCGAACTGATCGCGGGTCACAGCGACCGCGAGATGACTTCCTTCATGATCTCGTTGGTGCCACCGAAGATCAGCTGCACGCGGTTGTCCGCCCACAGGCGTGCGATCGGGTACTCGTTCATGTAGCCGTAGCCGCCGAACAGCTGCAGGCAGGTGTCGGCGACCTGCTGGGCGCGATCGGTGGTCCACCACTTGGCCATGGCGACCGTCGGGATGTCGAGTTCGCCGCGCAGGTGCTTCTCGATGCAGTCGTCGAGGAAGACGCGGGCCACGTGCGCCTCGGTCGCGACCTCGGCGAGCTTGAACTTGGTGTTCTGGAAGTTGAAGATCGGCTTGCCGAAGGCCTCGCGATCCTTGGTGTAGGCCAGCGTCTTCTCCAGGGCGATCTCCATGCCCGCGACGGCCGACACCGCGATGATCAGCCGCTCCTGCGGGAGCTGGGTCATCAGCTGGATGAAGCCGAGGCCTTCCTGATCGCCCAGCAGATTCGACTGCGGGACGCGCACGCCCGAGAAGTTGAGCTCGGCGGTGTCCTGCCCCTTCATGCCGACCTTGTCGAGGATGCGGCCGCGGCTGAAGCCCTCGCGGTCGGTCTCGACGAGGATCAGCGAGATGCCCTTGCCTCCGGCCGACGGGTCGGTCTTGGCGACGACGATCACCAGGTCGGCCTGGCCGCCGTTGGTGATGAAGGTCTTGTTGCCGTCGATGACGTAGTCGTCGCCGTCCTTGATGGCCTTGGTCTTGACGTTCTGCAGATCCGAGCCCGTGCCGGGCTCGGTCATCGCGATGGCTCCGACGACCTCGCCGGAGGCCATCTTCGGCAGCCACTGACGCTTCTGCTCCTCGGAGCCGTACGCGTAGATGTAGTGCGCGATGATGCCGTTGTGCAGGCTCTGTCCCCACGAGGCGTCGACGGCGCGCGCCTGCTCCTCGATCAGGACTGCCTCGTGTGCGAACGTACCGCCGCCACCGCCGTACTCCTCCGGAATCGACATGCAGAGCAGACCGAGCTCGCCGGCCTTGTTCCAGAGGTCGCGGTCGACGTGGTGCTGTTCGATGTAGCGCTCGGTGTTCGGTGCGACCTCCTTCTCGATGAAGCCTCGAGCCATCTCCCGCAGCGCGGACAGATCGTCAGTTTCCCAGGTGGGACGAGCCATGAGTGCATACCAATCGTCAGTGATTTTTTCTTCGCTGGCGATACTAACACCACTCAATGACAGAATCCGGCCGGGATACACCCGGTCGGATTCTGTTACATATATCTACTTATGCGACGGGTCGGTCAGGCGTTGCCCTTCGACCACTCGGCCCACGAGAGGTTCCAGTCGCCGAGTCCGTCGTTGACCGGAAGGACGTCGCCGACGGTGTTCTTGACGGTCACGGGATCACCGCGCAGGGTGTTCTGCATGACCCAGAGGGCGTCGTCCGGACTGAGGTTCAGGCAGCCGTGCGACGTGTTGGTGTTGCCCTGCGCCCACACCGACCACGGTGCCGAGTGCAGGTAGATGCCGCTGTACGACATCTGGGTCGCGTAGTCGACCGGCGTGCGATAGCCGCTCGGCGAGTCGGTCGGCACACCGTACGTGGACGAGTCCATGATGATGTGCTCCACGCGGTCGCCGATGATGTAGATGCCGTTGTTCGTCGCATTGCCCGGCTCGCCCATCGACGTCGGCATCCGGCGGATCACCTTGCCGTCGCGCTTGACGACGACGATCTTGTTCTTGTCGTCGACGAACATCTCCAGATCGCGACCGACCTTGAACGACGACGACTCGTTCTGCTGACCGAACATGCCGTTGCCCAGGTCGATGCCGAAGATGTTCACCTTCACATCGACCTTCGTGCCGGGCTTCCAGAACTCCTTGGGACGCCAGCGCACCTCCTGATCGCTGATCCAGTAGAACGCACCGTCGACCTGAGGGTTCGTGGTGATCTTGATCGCGTTCTGCGCGGCCTTGCGGTCGCTGATCGCCTCGTCGAAGCGGACGCCGACGGTCTGTGCGATGCCCACGGTCTCGTTCTTACCCGGGCTGATGTACGCCGCCGTCTGATTCTCCGGGGAACGGGTGCGGAACTTGGTCGTGCTCGTGGTGGTGCCGCCGACGCCGGACGCCGTCGCGTCCACCGTGTAGCTGCGGCCGTAACCGAACGGCTCGGTGCTCGTCCACGTGGCCCCGCCGTCGCTGACCTCGCCCGAGATGAAGCCACCGCCCGCCTTCTTGATCTTGACGTCGGTGATCGCGCCCTCGGTGGCCTTGACGACGATGGGTTCGCCCGGCTGGACGCCAACCTCGTTCTTCGTCAGCGTCTCACCGCCCTCGTCCGTCACCGAGATCGCCGGCTTGATCATGTCGGAGAACTCACCGTCCGCGTGAACGTCGCTGCCGTAGCTGGTGCCACCGCACGCCGACACGAGTACCGTCGCCCCGACGAGCAGCGTGATCGCGGACGCCTTGACGCCCCGGCGACGGCCACTCAGAGTGATGCCCATCTTGCTCCAAACCTCTTCTTACTGTCCCCGGTCGGTGACCGCGGTCGATATCCAAAACGGACCGTGATCCGGTTCTCGTCGATTGTACGAGATGTCGACCGTGATGCTCGCTGACGAGACGGTCGAAGCGATTCCTCAGACGCCGAGAACCGCTGCTCACTGTGTCGCGGGCGTTGACGCCGACGTTACCGGTGAACAGTGGTTTCACTATCATGACGAATCGACAATCAGGATACCGGTGACCTCCGACAACGACCAGCGAACCACGCCAGATCACAGCGGTGTGACTCATTCGGTCGGACGAACCGTGCATGGACCCGTGGTTGAGAGTCACTGAACCGACGGCCGCCTTGTTCGAACGCCGTTCCGGAACCGGGCCCGCCCCGTGAACGGCGACGTGGAGAGATGGATGACTGCGGCGCGCTCGCCACGCGGCGGAGATGAGAAGCTGAGAAGGTCCGATCCGATGCAACGCCTCGATCCCGACGATCTCGACGACATTCCGTCTCGACTTCGACGACGACGTACGACGACACCATGGGAGCCGACCATGAGTCACCGGCACAAGCGCGTCCCCCGTTCCCTGAGCGCGCACGTTCGGCCGTGGGAGCGGACGGAGTCGTCGAGATGAGCACGATCGACCCGCGGGATCGACTGCGTCGGCGCCCATGGTTCCTGCCCGCCTTGCGTGGCACGATGTGGACGCTGTCGGGAGTGGTCGTCTTCGTCATCGCGTTCGTGCTGGCCGCGTACCCGTTCGAGGACAACGCATGGGCACTGGGACTGGTCGCGATTCCGATACTTCTCGTCGTCGCGGTCGGGATCACGGATGCGAACACCGAGGCACCCGCGCGGAAGGCCCGCTATCCATGGCCGTTCCTATTGTGGATGCTCGGGCTGTGGGCGACCAGCACAGGCGTCGGGCTACTCCTCGGCCGCGCATGGTCGGCCATGCCGGTTTCAGACGCGGAGTCCGAGGTGTCCGGTGGGACGCTCATCGTGCTCGGAGTGGTGTTCCTGCTCGCCGGGATCGCTCTGTCGGCCGCCGCGATCGTGTTGCGCGAGAGGCGAGGCCGACGCGCCCGACGTGCTCGGAGCGTCGAGCTGACCGGTCCCCGCGTGCCGGCGGTCGTGACCGAGGTGGGCCGTCACCGCGGCGACGACACCGTCAGACTCTGGAACATCACCCTGCGATTCACCGACTCTCACGGCACCGACCGCTGGCACCGTGCCGTCCACCACCGGGCGCTCCCCGTCGGGAGCAGACGCTGGATCCGTTACGACCCAGATAAGCCGGGGCGCAGATCGACCCTGTTCGTCGAATGGGAGAATCGGGTATGAAGACTCTGCTACTCGGCGCCCGCGGCGCGGTCGGCGCGGTGGTGCGCCAGGAACTCATCCGAGCCGGACATCATGTGACGACCGCCGGCCGCACCCACGACAGCGATGCGGTCATCGACGTGCACGCCGATCTCGCACCATTGGCTGCGCAGGCGCAGAACCACGATGTGGTCGTCAACGCATCGGGTGTCGAACGAGCGGACCTGGTACACGCGACGGGATCGACCCCACTGGTGGAGATCTCGGCGACCGGCAGCTATCTCGAAGAACTGCGCGGCGTCGGCGGCGACAACCCGGTGCTGCTGGGCGCCGGTCTGGCGCCCGGCGCGAGCACCGTCCTCGTCGCATCTCTGCACAGCCGCCCCGGCGACGACATCGACGTCCTCATCATGCTCGGCTCCGGGGAACAGCACGGCCCGGCCGCGGTGGAGTGGACGGCCGACCTCGTCGGGAATGACGTCTACCGCCCACCCGAGAGCGAGAGGATCAGAAACCTCGTCACAAGCGTCCGATCATCAGGTCCGGACGGGAAGACGCGGCGCTATCTTCGCGCAGACTTCCCCGACCACATCCTGCTCGGCGATCGAGACGGGACGAAGATCCGCTCGTACCTCACCCTGAGCTCTGCTCCTATGACGACAGCGCTGCAGGTCCTCGGGCGAGTGCCCGCACTGCGACGAACCCTGGGCGCCAGTCCGCACCTCGGCTCGGACGCGTGGCACATCGTGGCCAGGAATCGACGCACCGGACAACAGCTGTACGCACGCGGACACGCCCAGTCGGTGACCACCGGGCGTCTGACGGCACTCGCCGCGACCCGTGTAGTCCAGCCCGGATTGACCGGACCGACGACCATGGCGGACATCGCGACGCTCGACGACCTCGAGTCCGCCGGGGCGACGACCGGTTGATCACAGTCCTGATCCGGTCGACGCCCGCGACGCCAGACAGGTCCTATGAATGACGGCCCCGAGCGCGTCGCACCGAATCTGTGTCGGAGACGGAGGCTAGACGCGAGAAAGCCCCTCACCGACGTTTCCGCTGGTGAGGGGCTTGCCTGTGCGCCATCAGGGACTCGAACCCCGAACCCGCTGATTAAGAGTCAGCTGCTCTGCCAATTGAGCTAATGGCGCTTGGCTTTGCTCGGCCTGTCGGCGTTGCGAGGAAAACATTAACAGGAGGTTCGTGGAGAACCCAAATCGCCTGGTGGACGGGATAAACGACTCAGTCCGTCGATCCGCACCAGGACCTGGAACGGATCGACGGACCGAGAGGTCTCGACTTCGCTCGACCAGCGAGACGCGCACCACTGGCGAGACGCGCTCGCCGGTCCGTCAGCGCACGATCTTGCGGATCACCAGAACGACGACGACCGCGCCGACACCGGCCAGGCCGTACTTGACCGCGGGTGTGTTCACGATCGCGATCGCCTTGTTCTTGGCGTCGTCGGCGAGCCGCTGCGGGTTCGCCTTCACCGCCAATTGATCGAGCGTCTTCGCGAGATCCTCGCGCGCCTGGGCGATCTCCTTCTCGATCCGTTCGGTGTCACCGGCCACGGTCGTCCTCCACTGTTCGTCGACGTATGAGTTCTCTTCGGGTCGAGCCTACAAGGCTCGATCGTCTCACCCATCGGATAGCCTGGCCGTATGTCGGAGAACGCACGTCTCGCCGTAGGCGACAAAGCCCCTGATTTCACTCTTCTGGACTCCACGGAGAAGCCCGTCTCCCTCTCGGACTACGCGGGACGCAAGGTGATCGTGTACTTCTACCCCGCCGCGATGACGCCGGGGTGCACCAAGCAGGCGTGCGACTTCCGCGACAGCCTCGCGGAGTTGAACGGTCAGGGCATCGACGTGATCGGCGTCTCCCCCGACAAGCCCGCGAAGCTGGCCAAGTTCGTCGAACGCGACGAGCTGACCTTCCCGCTCCTGAGCGACCCCGACAAGGAGGTCCTCACCGCGTGGGGTGCGTTCGGTGAGAAGAAGATGTACGGCAAGGTGGTGCAGGGCGTGATCCGTTCCACCTTCCTCGTCGACGAGAGCGGCGTCATCCAGGCCGCGCAGTACAACGTGCGCGCCACCGGGCATGTGGCGAAGCTGCGCCGCGACCTGTCGATCTGACAGCGCGACTGCGAGCATGACCGACCTGGACGCAATCGAGCCCCTGGTACCGCGCAAGCGGCCGACCCAGGAGCGCAGCAGGCGCACGTTCGACGCCATCCTGTCGTCCGCGCGCGAGGTGCTCATCGACGTCGGATTCGACTCGCTCACGTGCGAACAGATCGCCCAGCGCGCAGATCTGCCGATCGGCACCATCTATCAGTACTTCGCGAACAAGTACGTCGTGGTCTGCGAGCTCGACCGGCAGGACACCACGGCGGTCAGCGCCGAGCTGTCGGAGTTCGCGTCGGAGATCCCCTCGCTCAAGTGGCCGCAGCTCCTCGAGAAGTTCATGGACCACCTCGCGGAGCTGTGGCGCACCGATCCGTCGCGGCGGGCGGTATGGCTGGCCGTGCAGTCGACGCCCGCGACTCGTGCGACGGCGTCGATCACCGAGAAGATCCTCGCCGAACAGGTGGCGCACATCCTGGCGCCGCTCACCCCCAGTTCGCAGCGTGAACGTCGGCAGATGATGGCCGAAGTGCTGGTGCACGCGGCGTACTCGCTGTTGAGCTTCTCGGTGCAGCCTCCGCACGATCACGAGAAGGTCGTCGGCGAGCTCAAACGCATGTTGGCCGGTTACCTGCTCCTCGAGGAGTCCGTCGCCTAGCGAGATCGTCGACCGATCACGGGTGCGAGAGCGGCTACGACGACTGGCGGCCCCAGACGATATGAACGGCGCCCGTCCCGCATGCCGCGGGACGGGCGCCGTCCTGTGTCCGTTCGTGCTCAGTCGGCGGGTCGCTCCTCCAGAACCGCCACGGCGGCCGCCATGTCGCCGTCATGGGTCAGCGACACGTGGATCTGCAGGTGCCCGATCGCGTTGGCCAGGTCGCCGTGCAGGCGGACGCGGGGGCGTCCGTGCGCGTCGGTCTGGATCTCGACCTCGTTGACCGCCGTCTCCGGGAGCAACGGGGGCAGACCGAACCGGCTCGACGACCACGCTTTGATCACGGCCTCGCGAGCCGCCCAGCGGGCCGCGAGGTTGCGTGCGCCGTCACCGGTCCGATCGGCGACGTCCCGCCGCTCCCCGACCGAGAAGTGGCCGATGAACGTCGATCCGGGCGTGGACAACTGCTCGCTGAACTCGGGCACCGACACCATGTCGATGCCCACTCCGACGACACTCATGCGGTGTACGTGCCTTCCGCGTCGAGACGAGCGGCCGGATCCAGGAGCACAGCGGACTCCGCGGTGTGCTCGTCGGCGTCACCGAACCGGCGCCCCTCCGGGCGCTCGTACGCCGGGGCTCCACCGCACATCGACGACAGCAGACGCTGCCTGCCGTCACGCAGACGGGCCGCCGCCGCACGGCGGTAGTCCTCGCGCACCGCGCCGTCGAGCGAGGAGACGAACGCCTCCGGGTGCACGACGGCGATGAGACCGGACACGTGGCCGAAGCCGAGGCTGGTCAGCAGACCCGCCTTGAGCGGGAACCGCTCCCCCATCCGCAACGTCTCGCGCGGCCACACGAGGTGCGGGTACTCGGCCATCTTCTCGTCGACGCAGTCGAGGCTGCGATTCGGCGGAACGATGCCGTCGCGGAGCACCTGGCACAGGCCGATCAGCTGGAAGGCGGCGGCGCCGCCCTTGGCGTGACCGGTCAGCGACTTCTGCGAGACGACGAACAGCGGGGCGCCGTCGCCGCGGCCGATGGCCCCGGCCAGACGCTCGTGCAGTTCCGACTCGTTCGGGTCGTTGGCGCGAGTCGACGTGTCGTGCTTGGACACGACCGCCACATCGTCGGGGCTCACCCCGAGCGAGGCCAGCGACGTCGCCAGCGGCGACGAACCCTGTCCCCGAGCGGCGCCCAGCGCACCCAGGCCGGGAGCCGGGATCGAGGTGTGCACACCGTCGCCGAAGCTCTGCGCCCACGCCACAACGCCGAGGACCGGCAGGCCCAGTTGCGCGGCCACGTCGCCGCGGGCCAGCAGGACGGTGCCGCCGCCGGCCGACTCGACGAAGCCGCCGCGTCGACGGTCGTTGGCGCGCGAGTAGCGACGCTCGTCGATGCCCTTGGCCGTCATGGTCGCCGAGTCGGCGGTGGCCGACATGTCGCCGAATCCGACGATTCCCTCGATGCCGAGGTCGTCGAAGCCGCCGGCGACGGCGAACAGCGCCTTGCCCAGGCGGATCTTGTCGGCGCCCTCTTCGACCGAGACCGCGGCCGTCGCACACGCGGCGACCGGGTGGATCATCGCACCGTACGAACCGATGTACGACTGGACGACGTGCGCGGCGACGACGTTCGGCAGCGCCTCCTGCAGGATGTCGTTCGCCTTCGACTCGCCGAGCAGCGTGTCGACGTAGAGCGAGCGCATCGACGTCATACCGCCCATGCCGGTGCCCTGCGTGTTGGCGACCAGACCCGGGTGGACCCAGCGCATCAGTTCGGACGGCGTCAGACCCGCGGTGAGGAACGCGTCGACGGTGGCGACGAGGTTCCACAGGGCGACGCGGTCGACGGACTCGGCCATGTCGGGCGAGACGCCCCAGCGGACCGGGTCGAAGCCGGTCGGGATCTGACCGCCGACGGTCCGCGTCAACTCGAAACGACGCGGGACCCGGATCTCGGTGCCGGCCAGGCGGGTCACCGACCAGTCGCCCGATTCGAGGGCGACGATCCGGGTGCGTTCCGGGTCGGCCGAGGCGAAGGCGCGGGCCGCCGCCTCGTTCGGGACGGTGAACGTCAGATCGTCGTCGAGGAACACCGACTCCAACAGCGGCGACGTGCCGTCGACCATCGCGCCCTCGTCGGCGTACCGGCGGATGCCGCACCGCTCGACGACGGCGTCGTGGTAACGGTCGGCGATGTCGGCCTCGGCGACCGGGTCACCCGATTCGACGTCGTACCAGCCGGGCTTGGGGGTCTCCTCCCAAGTCACCAGTCCGGTGTTCCAGGCCAGTTCGAGCACTCCCGCGGCCGAGAGCTTCTCGTCGACCTCCATCTCGAAGCGCGTACGCGCCGAACCGTACGGTCCCACCTCACCCGCTCCGACGATGACCACCATGTCCTCGGGGCGCGCGGTGACCTCGGGCCACGCGTGCGCGGTCGGCAGGTCGGCGCGGGCCGGTGCGGACAGCGCTGCCACCAGCGGGTTGACCGGGGCGTCGACATCGGTCTCGTCGACGGCCGGGGCGGCGGCCTGCGCCTGTGCGGCGAGAGCCTTCAGGTCGATGTTCGGGTCCAGGCCCGCGGTCAGGTCGGCGATGACCGGCTCGCGGCGGGCGTTCTCCCGGATGCCGTCGCTGCAGAGGGCCACCAGCTCGGCGGCCATCTCGTCGGTGCTCCAGGTGCGGACGCCCGCGGCCTCGACCGCGGCGACCATCCCGTCGTTGGCGCCCATCAGTCCGGTGCCGCGCACCCAGCCGATGAGGGCGTGCGCGAGCGTGGTGCGCGAGCCCCAGGACTCCTCGGCGCCCCAGCGGGTGACGAGGGCGTCGAGTGCGGCCTTCGACTCGCCGTACGCGCCGTCGCCGCCGAACATGCCGCGGTTCGGCGAGCCCGGCAGCACGACGTGCAGTCGCGAGTCGAGGTCGTGGTCGGCGCCGATGGCGCCGAGTCCGGCGATCATCCGCTCGACCGACCAGAGCAGGACCTTCATCTCCAGCTCGGCGCGACCGCCCGCGTCGGTGAGATCGCCCGCGACCCGAGGTGCGGCGAACGGGAACAGCAGTGTCGGGGCGAGGGCCTCCTTGATGACGCCGGTCATGGCACCCAGATTCTCCGTCTGCTCGCTGCCGATCCACTCGACCACCGCGTCGACGTCGACGTACGACGCGAGGTTCGCCGGGACCACCCAGAGGGCGGCGCCGTGTGCCGCGTGGTCGCGGTAGAGCTTCTTATAGTACGCGAGGCGGCTGCTGTTCAGACGCGAGGTGGTGGCGACGACCGTCGCTCCCCCTCCGAGCAACTTGCCGATGACCGACGCCGCGATCGAATCGGGTGATCCCCCGGTGACGACGGCGACGTCGTCGGCGAACTCGCCGCGCTCGGCCGACTCAGCGGCCTCGGCGATCGCCGCGAACAGGCGAGCGTGGACACGGAAGCCACGGTGCAGCGCCTTGCCCTGCCACCAGGTGGCGTGCTCGGCGACGGTCGCGCCGGTCCCGCGCAGGCGGCCGACGATCGCGTCGTGGTCGGCGTCCACGACCGCCTCGTCTTCGAGCCAGAGGCGGGCGAGGTCTTCGCGTGCGCTGGCCCAGCGATCGTCGAGCAGCACGGCGCGACGCTCGTCGAACGACGGCGTGACGGTGCGGACCCAGTCGGCGCCCAGTTCGTCACTGATCCGCTGCGCGGCGATCGCATTCGGATCGTCGAGGACCTCGCCCGCGGATTCGAGGTCGACCAGGCCGAGCTTGGTCAGGATGGTGGTGGCCGTCGCGGCGAGGACGCCGTCCGGGCCGGTCACCTGGTCGGCGAAGGCGTCCAGTGCCGCCGAGTCGACGGCGCCACCGCCCGCCGAGGCCGCCGCGGGCAGTTCGACGGCCACACCGCGTGCGGCGCCGACCGAGCGGACCGCGCGGTCGATGAGTCCGTCGAGATCCGTCGCAGTGGCGACGCCGCCGTCGAGCAGATCGCCGAGGTCGCCGCCGCGGACGCTGACGCCCTCACGCGAGCCGAGGGCCACCGCGACCAGTGTGTGCTGCGCCCAGCCCGAGCCGAGCTGCCAGGTGTCGGTGACGCGGTCGGTGATGTAGGCCTGACGCTTGCCGGTCGGGCCCGCCACCTTGCGGATCTGGTCGCCGACGGCGTCGGTCAACACGTCGCCGAGCGGCTTGTAGCCGCGGGCGAGGGTCTCGACGGTGGCCGCCAACGCGGTCATGTCGGCTTCGGCGGCTCCGTCGATGGCACCGAGACCGAGCTCACCGCCGATATCGAGGAGCAGCTGGTTGCGGCGCGAGGAGACGCCGTCGCACAGCGACTCGATGGTGTCGGCAGCACCGATCTGTGCCGGGGTCATCTTGGTCCACAGGGCGATGACGGCGCGGACCGCATCGGCCGGACCGAAGGCGATGTCGGCCGGACGGGGGCCGGCGGCGGCCGCGGTCGGCACCGGAGCGGCGGCGACCGGAGCGGCGTCGGCCACGGGTGCCTCGGGCGCCGGGGCGTCGTCGGCGACGTCCTCATCGACCGGCTCGGGGGCGCTGTCCTCGCCGCGGAGCAGTTGCTCGTCGCTCTCGACGTTGAGGACCTCGGTGGCCGAGGCGCCGTACGGGGCGAGCTTGAGGGTGTTGCGGGCCAGACCGGTCAGCGTCGGTGCGGACTTGACGCCCACCTCGACGAAACGCTCGATTCCCAGACCACCCTGTTCGACGGTCGAGAACAACAGGTCCTGCGTCTCGATCCAGCGGACCGGGCTGGCGAACTGCCAGGCCAGGAGCTCGATGAGCATGACGCGGGCCAATGCGGCCGGCTGCGCCGCCCACCTGTCCCAGTCGGCGAGCACCGTGTCGAGCGGGTCGGAGGGGACGAGGTCGGCGATCTCCTGGACGAAGTCGCGGCCCAGGTTGAACAGGCGCGGCACCAGGTTCGGGATGTAGTTGCCGACGAGGATGTCCGGGTCGATCACCTCGGGCAGCAGTTCGTCGAGCTTGCCGCGGAACTCCGGCACCCCGGCGCGCAGCACCGTCGAGTGGAACGGCACATCGATGCCCGGCACCAGGATGAAGGCGCGTTTGCCGCCGAACTCGGCGCGACGACGGTCGATCTCGGTCTCCAGGAGTTCGAGGCCGCGGACGGTGCCCGCGATCGCGTACTGCGATCCGAGCAGGTTGAGGTTCACGACCTGCAGGAACTCGTCGTTCGCCTCGCCGAGGTCGGCGACGAAGGCCTCGACCTCGTCGTCGGCCAGGCCGAACTGGCTCGGACGGATGGCGGCCATGCGGTAGTCGCTGCGACCCTTCTCATCGCGCGGCACCAGGTGGTGCATCGCGCTGCCGCGCTGGAAGACGACCTCGAGGACGGCTTCGAGCGGGAGGACCCCCGCGCATGCGGCGAGCGCGTTGTACTCGCCGACCGAGTGACCGCAGGTGATCGAGCCTTCGACGAAGGCCCCGGCCTCACGGAGTTCGGCGATCTGCGCCACGCCCAGCACGGCCATGGCGACCTGGGTGAACTGCGTCAGGAACAGCACGCCGTCGGGGTGGTGATAGGTGACGCCGCCTGCGACGAGAGTCGTCGGGTTGTCGCGGACCACGGCCAGGATGGAGAAGCCGAGGGCCTTGCGGGTGTGCTTGTCGGCGCGGTCCCAGATCTCGCGGGCCGCAGCGCTGCGCGACCGGGCGTCCAGGCCCATGCCCTTGCTCTGAATGCCTTGGCCGGGGAACGCGTACACGGTGCGGGGGGCGTCGAGCAGCCCGGTGGCTGCCATGACGAGTTCGCCGTCGACCTTGGCCGTCACCTCGATCACCTCGCGCCCCGCGTCGATGCCGACCCGGTCGACGCGGACGTCGACGACGTCGCCGAGCCGGACCATGCCGAGGAAGCGCGCCGTCCACCCGCGCAGTGCGCGCGGTGCCGGGACGGGGTCGGCGATCGAGGCGGCGGTGACGACCTGCTGCGCCATCGCCGAGAGCCACATGCCGTGCACGATCGGGTCTCCCAGCCCGGCCAGGCGCGCGGCGAGCGCGTCGACGTGGATGGGGTTGCGGTCGCCGGAGACGACCGCGAAGCCGTTCATCCGGGTCGGTGCGGTGACCGTCGCCGAGCGCAGATGCTTACGAGTGCCGGTGCGTTCGTCGGCGACGGCGCCGCCGGCGCGGACGGGATCGGTCAGGGTGGCCTCGCCGGTGCGGTTGCGGATGGCGAAGCGCTCGGTCAGGTGCGCGACCGGCTTCTCGCCGTCGGTCACCTCCACCTCGATCTCGACGACGCGGCCCACGTCGGCGTCGGAGACACCGGTGCAGCGAGCGGCCACGGTCAGCTCGGTGTCGACGGTCGGCAGAGCGTTCTCGACGGTGATCGCGTGGTCGAGGTGGACCAGGTCGAGCAGGCCTTCGACGACCGGCAGACCGGTGTCGGTGGTGACGGCGCCGATGACGCTGAAGACGGTCGGCCAGCACGCGACGACGAGCGCGTCGGGGACGGCGAAACCGTTCGGCGAGATCGGGGTCACTGGGCTCAGCGCCGCGGGGAGCGCGCCTCCGGTGGCCCCGCTGTGGTCGGCGACCGAGTCGGCGCGCCAGGCGACGGTGCCGCTCACAGCGCCGTCGACGACGGTCTCCAGGGCGCCGCCGGCGGCGACGGTGAGCAGTTCGCGCATGGCGCTCGCCGCGCCGGCGGTGGCCACGCGAGGGCTGCCGCCGTCGACCACCCGCAGGTCGCCGATGAACGGGATGCGCAGCGTCGACCCCGAGATCGGGACGGTCAGGTCCAGACGGATCTCGTCGTCGGCGGCCTCGGCGTCGGGGACGAGTTCGAGCACCGCACCGCTCGGATGCTCGGCGCGCTCGCCCTCGACGGCCCATTCCTCGCGGTCGCCGAGCAGGGCGATCGGGTTGCGGACCTGACGGCCCGCCCAGAGGACGTCCTCGGCCTCGATGAGGATGCTCAGCGGGCTTGACGAGTCGACGATGCCGCGGCGACGGCGCGCGGCGACCACCTCGGGCTCGGCGCCGATCGCGCGCAGATCGGCGATCACCCGGCTCTCGAAACGGTTCAGCAGATCACCGACGGGCTCGTCGGCGGTCGTGATGCCCGCGACGGCGACGGTGCCCGGGATGATGCAGACCTCGTCGGCGCTGTAGCGCGCATCGTGCGCCTGCCACAGGGAGTCGCTGCGCCACCAGCGGCGCACGTCCTTGTCGATCACGGGCACGAAGTTCACCGGCTTGCCCGCGGTGCGGCACAGGCCGAGGAAGAACGCGACGTCGGCCGGGTGCAGGATATCGGCGTCGACCGCCGGGAAGGCCTCGGCGATCTGCGCGAGCGCGGCGTGTGCGTCGGTGATGCGCTCGCCGAACAGCGACTCGAACTCGCCCGAGTCCTTCTCGTGCATACGGGCCTCGGTGCGACGCAGCATGTCGGCGAAGCGCTGCTCCCAGGTGATGTCGGCCCACGGGTAGGCCTCCTCGGCGACGCCCACTGCCAGCTCCGCGTAACGCGTGAGCCACTCCAGGTAGGTCATCTCGGCGACGTCGCCGAAGTACGGCTTGGCGGTGCGGGCCATCGCGGCGATGATCTCGTCGCGACGCTCGGCGACGGCGTCGGCGTCACCGGCGACCTCGTCGAGCAGGCGGCCGCACTGGGAGGCCGAGTTGTCGATCTCGTGGATGTCCGCACCGAGCTGACTGCGGCCCGAGGCCATGCCGCCGACCGCGTGGCCGGCGCCGACCCATTCGGGGCAGCCCTGGGTCTCGACCAGCAGCTGCTTGACCTCCGGGGCGGTGGTGGCCTCGAGGGTCGCCATCGCGGCGGTGCCGATCAGGATGCCGTCGAGCGGCATCGCCGGATAGTCGTAGGCCTGTGACCACGCACCGGTGAGGTACTCCGACGCCCGCTCGGGGGTGCCGATGCCGCCGCCGACGGCGACGACGATGTTGGGGCGGTCACGGAGCTCGCCGTACGTGGCCAGGAGCAGATCGTCGAGGTCCTCCCACGAGTGGTGCCCGCCCGCGCGGCCGCCCTCGATCTGGACGATGATCGGGAACTGGGGGACCTGTGCCGCGATGCGAAGCACCGCGCGGATCTGGTCGACGGTGCCGGGTTTGAACGCGACGTAGTGCAGTCCGACCTCGGTGAACTCCTCGACGAGTGCGACGGCCTCCTCCAGCTCCGGAATGCCCGCGGTGATGATGACGCCGTCGATCGGGGCGCCCTGTGCGCGCGCCTTCTGCACCAGGCGCTTACCGCCGAGCTGCAGCTTCCACAGGTAGGGGTCGAGGAACAGGGAGTTGAACTGGACCTGGCGGTTCTCGTCCAGAAGGGTTTCGAGCTTGGCGACGTTGTCGGCGAAGATCTCCTCGGTCACCTGGCCGCCGCCCGCGAGTTCGGCCCAGTGCCCCGCGTTGGCCGCAGCCGCGACGATGGCCGGATCGACGGTGGTCGGGGTCATACCCGCCAGCAGCATCGGCGAGCGGCCGGTGAGTCGGGTGAACGCGGTGTCGACGCCCACGCGCCCGGTGGGCAGCGAGACCAGGCGCGGCGCGAAGTCGGACCAGCGACGGGCCACCGCAGGCACTCCGCCGGGAACGAACAGGCTGCGCTGACCGCGGCGGGTCGCCGCGGCGATCACGCCGACGCCCTGCCCGCGGACCAGCGGTGCGGCCAGTCGGGCGCCGATGTCCGACGGTCCGAAGTCGAGGATCCAGGAGGCGCCGGACGCGACGACGTCGCCGACCTGGTCGACCCAGTCGACGTGGTCCACGAGGACCCGGGTGGCGTGACCGCGTGCGAAGTCGGTGTCGAGACCGCAGCGGCTCGCCCACTCCTGCACGAGGTCCACGGCCGGGGCCAGATCGGGGTGATGGAACGGGACCGTGACGGGTAGTTCCTCGAAGACCGGTGCGAACGGCTTGCCGCCGGTGCGCTTGGCCTTGCGGTCGGCCGCCTCACGCTCGGCGCGCGCGTCGCAGAGGGCGGCGAAGCCGGTCAGATGGCGGGGCGCGCCCGCCAGCACCACCGAGCGACGGTTGTTGATGATCGCGACCGTGGGCAGTCCGGCGGTGCCCGCAGGCAGGGTGGCCGCGTACTCGGCGAGCATCGCGTCGACCTCGCGCGGGGCCACACCGGTCACGGCGACCATCGGCGAGGTGCCCGCGTGGTGGGAGTCGGCGACCCCCTGCAGGCCGGTACGGCGCGCGACGACGGTGGCCGCGGCGCCCATGAGGGTCGCCACGGCGAGGAGTTCGGCGTCGCTGTGCGCGCGGGGCTGTTCGGCGGTGGCGACGGCGTCGATCGCGATCAGGCCCTGCGAGTGGCCGATGACGGCGCTCGGCGGCAGTTCGGTGGTGATCAGACCCTGCTTCGCGAGGTTCTCCACAGCCGCGAGCTGGGTCAACAGGATGCCCGGCAACGACAGGTGCGCGGCGGCGAGCTCGTCGTCGCTCGGGACCGACGCCTCGCTGTCGAGAGCCTCCAGCCAGGTCGACGGCGCGAACCGGTCGCTGCCGACGGCGGCGAGCTCGTCGGACACCGGCGCGAGGATGCCCGCGGCGGCGTCCATGACCGACTCGATGTGCCGTCCGAGGTCGGCGTCGGCGACGAGTTCGGCCAGGCTCGACAGCCACGGACCGCCCTGCCCGCCGAAGCTGATCGCGTAGCTCTCCCCCGCGCTGAAGCGGTCGATGAGGCTGGTCGTCGAGTCTGCGGCATTGCTTGAGCGGAACTGGTCGAGGGTCACGGATACTCCTGTCGGCCTGCGTGCGTGAACGGGACCATCGTGGCACACGAACATGAGGAAACCCTCACGTTTTGGGGTGACCGCTAGGTATACCCGCGGGTAGACCCGGGGGTAACCGAACGGACCTGCGTCGGGAGAAATGTCGGTGATTGTGATCACAAGCCGCGTGTCCGGATGAGGCGTCATCCGTGGAGACGACAGACCGCTCCAGAATCGACGTTCCACGTAATAGCGTCATGGCTGTTATTGCGAGACGAGACGGGCGGCCCGCCCGTGTCTCACGGGGAGATCGAAGGAGAATTGTCCATGAACCGTTCCCACCGACTGGTCGTGAGCGGCGCCGCCGCCGCGATCGCGGCCGCGATGGTCTTGACCGGATGCTCCGACAACGACGACGGGGGCGAGAACGCGCCGACGACGTCGGACTCGACCGCGAAGTCGGCCCTCGACGCGGCCGCGACGGCCACCGAGGAGCTGACCGGCGCGCACGTGGTGATGACTGTCGACGGCGCCATCCAGAGCCTCAACGCGACGAAGGTCGACGCCGACATCGAGACCGAGCCGCAACTCGAGGGCAAGGGCACCACCACCCTCAACATGGGCGGGACCACGGTCCAGGCGCCTTTCGTGTACATCGACGGCAGGCTGTACGCGAACATCGACGACCAGGGATTCCAGGACTACGGCGACGGTCGCTCGATCTACGACGTGTCGAAGATCCTCGACCCAGAGAAGGGCGTGCCGAACATCCTCCGCAACGTCGAGGGCGCCACCGCCGACGGCGACGAGACCGTCAACGGCGTGGAGGCCACCAAGATCACCGGCACGGTGACCGGAGAGACGCTGGCGGCGATCACTTCGACCGCGCCCGGCGGCAAGGCCGCCGAGGCCTCGTACGACGCGACCGTCTGGATCGCCAAGGACGGCGACGAGGTGGCACGCGTCCTCGTGAGCCCCGCCGACGACGTCACCGTCACAATCGACCTCGACAAGTGGAACGAGAAGGTCGACGTCGTCAAACCGAAGACCATCGAGGCGCCGACCGAGAAGCCGGACGCGCCGACGTCCGGACAGCCCACCCGCGAGAAGGCCAATTGAGCCGGCCGTTCCGACCAGGAGAAACATCATGAGTATTCGCGCACGCATCGTCACTGCGGGTCTGATCGCCCTCGGGGTCGGGTCGGCCGTCGTCGTTCCGGCCGCCGTCGCACCCGCTCCGGCCCACGCCGCCACCTATTTCGGAGCCATCGCGTTCTCGCCGAGCACCGGCGCCACCGGACGCGCCTGGGACTACCCGAACTCGTCTCAGGCGCAGAGCGCCGCGATGAACGTCTGCTACCAGAGCGACTGCAAGGTCGTCAGCTGGTTCGCCGACGGTTGCGGCGCCATCGCCAGTTCTCCGAGCTACTGGGGCTTCGGCAGCGCGTCGAACCTGTACGACGCCGAGGCGCAGGCACGGTACAACGCGGGCGGCGGCTACATCTACGACTGGGTGTGCACCAGCGGTCACAGCTGATCCACCTGCTCCCCGCCGGCCCGGGACCCCGCGACAGGGCCCCGGGCCGCGCTCGTCCGTCGGCGATACGCTCGAGCCATGAGCATCGACGCATGCGTCTTCTGCGACATCGTGAACGGGTCGGGTCCGGCGCACCTCGTGTACTCCGACGACGACGTGGTCGCCTTCCTCGATCGGGCGCCGATCGCACGCGGGCACACTCTCGTCGTGCCTCGCCGACATTCCGCCGGCCTGTCCGACCTGGATCCCGCCCTGGGCACTCCCCTGCTGTCGGTCGCCCAGCGCGTCGCCGACGCCATGAAGGGGACGGAGTTCGGCGCCCACGGGATCAATCTCGCGTTGAACGACGGCCGCGCCGCGATGCAGACCGTGTTCCACACGCACGTGCACGTGGTGCCCCGCCGGTCCGGGGACAAGCTGAGCTTCGCGAAAGGATTCCTGACCCGACGCCCCGGAGACCTCGCCGAGACCGCGGCGCAGTTGCGCGAGTTGATCGGAGTTCAGCGATGAGCACCGAACTCGCACAGGCTCGTTCACTCCTCGCCGAGGCGACGCGAGCCGTCGTCTTCACCGGTGCCGGGATGTCGGCCGAGAGCGGCGTGCCGACGTTCCGCGACGCGTTGACCGGGATGTGGTCGACGCACGATCCGGCGACGCTCGCCTCCCCGGATGGTTGGGCGGCCGACCCCGATCTGGTGTGGGCGTGGTACGCCGACCGCGCGGCGAACGTCCGCGAGGTGACGCCGAACGCCGGCCATCGGGCCGTCGCCGCACTCGCCGAGCGCATCGAGGTCCAGGTGGTCACCCAGAATGTCGACGACCTCCACGAACGCGCGGGCAGCGACGTCACGAGCCATCTGCACGGCAGCCTGTTCGCTCCGCGCTGCGCCGACTGCGGGCGCCGCGAGTCCCCCGATGTGGCACTCGCCGCACCCCGCCCGCGCTGCGAGCTGTGCGGCGGATCGATCCGGCCGGGAGTGGTGTGGTTCGGCGAGATGCTGCCCGCCGACGCCTGGAGCCGCGCCGAGACCGCCGTGGCCGACGCCGATCTGATGATCGTCGTCGGGACGACGGGCGTGGTGTACCCGGCAGCCGAACTGCCCGAACGCGTCGCGGCGCGCGGCGCTCCGGTGATCGAGGTGAATCCCGCCGAATCGGCCGTCACACGATTCGCGACGGTCCGCCTCGACGGCGGTGCGGCGCAGATGCTCCCCGCGCTGATCGCCTGAGTCGCTGATCGCTTGAGCCGCTGATCGCCTGAACCACCGACGGCCTATACCGGTGCGAGGACCTCGGCGTGCTCGTCGAGGTCGACGTCGGTTTCGGGGGCCGTTGCTCGTTTCGGAAGCAGCAGCAGATAGCCGATCGCGACCCATACGGCGAGCACGAGGTACGCGGCGAGGGAACCCGCGCCGTCGAAGAACGCCGCGCCGCGGATCGCGGTGCCGGTGGCCCCGAGCGGCAGAAGCTGTCCGAGGTCGCCCCAGATCCACGGGAGGAACTCGGGCGGTGCGGAGATGCCGGCGAGCGGCATGCCGACGAGCATGAACAGCAGGGCCGCGATGCCGATGCCCGGTGTTCCGACGAGCGCGACGACCCCCGCGACGGGTGCTGCGATGGCCAGGATGCCCGCCGCCAGCGCGATCCATTCGAGTACGAAGGAGCCGGCGACCACTCCGACGGCGGTCGCGACGCCGATGGCGGTGGCCGCCACGGCGAGCGCGCCGATCGGGAGCACGGCGGCGATCACCCGGCGACGACGGCCGACGAGCGCCGAAGCCGCACCGAGGGCCGCACCAGCCATGAACACCGGCATGACCATCGAGCCGAATCCGGCGCCCCGGGGGTCGCCGTCGGTCGGCGGCGCGACGTCGACGACGGCGGCGTTCGCCCCCGCCTGCGCGGACATCCCCGCACCGATCTGGGTGAGCGTCGTGGCCACCGCGGGACTGGCGCCCGTCGCGATCACCGTCTGCGGTTCGGGTCCGACGACGAAACCGCCGTAGACGTCGCGGTTCGACGCCGCATCGGTCAGCGCGTCGACCGAGTCGAAGGCCCAGACGTCGAAGGCGCCGGGCTCGCGCTGGTCCAGAGTCCGTGCCACCTGGTCGGCGACGGTCTGCGGACCGACCACTCCGATCGGCAGATCGTGCGGAGTCCCCTTGGACGCGGGTGAGATGAACAGGAGCAGGATCAGCGGGATGACGATCGCCAGACCGACGATCACCCCCGCGAGCTTGCGCGTCGTCGCCGACATGGAGGACCTCCGAGATAATTCAACGTTTGTTGATACACACGGTACGGACGGCCGGACCCATTAGTCAACATTCGTTGAATTAACGCTAGACTGGTCGCATGCCGCAGACAGCACCCCGCAGGGCCGGACGCCGCTCGGGCGATTCGACGACCCGCGACGACATTCTGCGTGCCTCACAGAAGCTGTTCGGCCGCAACGGATTCAAGAACACGTCGATGCGCGCGGTGGCTACCGAGGCTGGTGTCGACGTCGCCCTGGTCCCCTACTACTTCGGCAGCAAGCACGGGCTGTTCGTCGCCGCGATGGAGGTCCCCGTCGACCCGGCCGATCAAGTCCGTCGCGCTACGGCGGGGCCACGGGAAGCACTCGGGCGCAATCTGATCACGGAGTTCACCGCGACGTGGGAGGGCCCGGAGACCGGCAGCGCCATGCAGGGGATGCTGCGATCGGTGGTCAACGACGAGAGCAGGTCGAACGCCTACGGCGAGTTCGCATCGTCGCAGATGGTGCCGCTCATCGCCGAGACGGCGGACGTGTCACTGGATTCGGCGCGCAGTCTCCTCACCGTCCTCTTCGGCGTGGCGACGCTGCGCTACCTCGTCGCGGTGCCTCTGTTCACCGAGATGACACGCGACGAGATCATCGCACTGTACGCGCCACAGCTGCAGCGAATCGTCGACGGCGACCACTAGCTCCGCTCGCACCACGAAACGAAGAAGCGTGCGGATCGTGACCCCGGACGGGTCACGATCTGCACGCTTGTTCGCGGTCTGGCCTAGCCGCGACCGCGGCCCGCGACGCGAGGCGGGCGCTTGCCGCCCCACGAGTCGCCGCCGCGCTTGTTGTAGCCGTCGCGCTTGTTGTACTTGTTGCCGCCGCGACCGCGCGGCGCACCCAGGTCCGGGCGCAGGTCGATCGGGTTCTTACCGATCCGCGTGTGCTTGAGCAGGTTGAGGGTCTCCGCGTCGAGATCGTTCGGCAGTTCGACGAGCGAGAAGTCGTCGCGGATGCTGATGTTGCCGAAGTCGCCGCGCGTCAGGCCGCCCTCGTTGGCGATCGCACCGACGATCGCACCCGGAGACACCTTGTGCTTGCGGCCCACCGCGATGCGGTAGGTGGCGAAGTCGCCTCCGCCGCGCGGACGGCGGTCCCGGTCGCGGTTCTCGCGGTCGTTGCGCTCGCGACGCTGCCCGGCGGGCGGATCCGGCGCCATCAGGAATCCGCCGTCGCGGGTCTCCAACGCGAGCGCAGCCGCGATGTCGGCCATGGTCACATCGTTCTCGCGGGCGTAGTTCTCCACGAGACCGCGGAACATGTCCAGGTGGTCCGAGCCGAGGTTAGCGGTGATCGAGTCGGCGAACTTGAGCACGCGCTGGGCGTTGACGTCGTCGGCGCTCGGCAGGTCGATCTCCTCGAGCTGCTGACGCGTGTGCCGCTCGATGGAGCGAAGCAGGTGACGCTCGCGCGGCGAGACGAACAGCAGTGCCGTACCCGAACGACCGGCGCGACCGGTGCGGCCGATGCGGTGCACATACGACTCGACGTCGTGCGGGATGTCGTAGTTCACGACGTGCGAGATGCGGTCCACGTCGAGACCGCGGGCGGCGACGTCGGTGGCGACGAGGACGTCGACCGAACCGTCTTTGAGCTGGTTGATGGTCCGCTCACGCTGGGCCTGCACCATGTCGCCGTTGATCGCCATGGCGGACAGACCGCGCGCGCGCAGCTTCTCCGCGAGTTCCTCGGTGGCCGACTTGGTGCGGACGAACATGATCATGCCGTCGAACTGCTCCACCTCGAGCACGCGGGTCAGCGCGTCGAGCTTCCGATGGTGCGACACCTGCAGGTACTTCTGCGTGATGTTCTGCGCGGTGGCGGTCTTGGCCTTGACCGTCACCTCCTTCGGGTCGTTCAGGTACTTGCGCGCCAGCCGGCCGATCGATGCGGGCATCGTCGCCGAGAACAGCGCGACCTGCTTGCGGTCGGGCGTATCGGCCAGGATGCGCTCGACGTCCTCGGCGAAACCCATCGTGAGCATCTCGTCGGCCTCGTCGAGCACCAGGAACTCGAGCTCGGACAAGTCGAGGGTGCCCTTGTCGAGGTGGTCGATGATGCGACCGGGCGTGCCGACGATCACCTGGGCGCCGCGTCGCAGGCCCGACAGCTGGACTCCGTAGCTCTGACCGCCGTAGATCGGCAGCACCTTGACCTCGGGCATCTTGCTGGCGTATCGGCCGAACGCCTCGGACACCTGGAGGGCGAGTTCGCGGGTCGGGGCCAGCACGAGCGCCTGCGGCTTGCGCGCAGCGGTGTTCAGTCGTGACAGGACCGGGATGGCGAACGCCGCGGTCTTGCCGGTTCCGGTCTGGGCCAGGCCGACGACGTCGCGGCCGTCCATGAGGGGAGGAATGGTCGCCGCCTGGATCGGCGACGGGGTCTCGTATCCGACCTCGTCGAGGGCCGCGCGGACACGGTCGTCGATGTCGAAGTCGTCGAACGTGGTGACAGAAGCAGAACCGTCCGCAGAATCAGAGGCGGCCGTATCAGAGTTTTCGGTAGTCATCGCTTGTACATCCTACCCCGAATACGGCCTGTGACACCCCTCACCAGGCAACTGGTACTGTGCGACTCACATATCCGGCACCGTCACCCGACTCGCCGCTTACGTCTGAGGGGATTTCCACGATGCAGGAGTACACCACTCCCTCCATCACGACCGTCGACCCGAGCACGACGACGATCACGAGACTTCAGCAGTACCGGTCGCAGCGACCCACCCTCCCGTTGTTCAAGCGGCGCACCGACGCGGGCAACTGGATCACCGTCACCGCCGCACAGTTCGCCGACGAGGTCGACGCCGTCGCCAAGGGTCTGATCGCGGCAGGTGTGAACGCCGGCGACCGCGTCTCCCTGCTCTCCTCGACCCGTTACGAGTGGAGCGTCCTCGACTACGCGATCTGGCGTGCCGGGGCCACCACCGTCGCCATCTACGACACGTCGTCGCCCGATCAGGTCGACTGGATCCTCACCGACTCGGCGTCGTCGCTGCTGATCATCGAGAGCGCAGCGCACCGCAGCAAGCACCAGCAGGTCATCGCGAACGCCTCGGCGCTGCGCGAGACGCTGGTCATCGACGACGGCGCCGTCAACGCGCTCCGCAAGCGCGGCGCCGACGTGCCCGACTCCGCGCTCGACGATCGCGAGGCCGCCGCGAAGGCCGCCGACCCGGCCACCCTGATCTACACCTCCGGCACCACCGGCCGCCCCAAGGGCGTCGTGCTGACGCACGAGAACTTCCTCGACGAGGTCGCGGCGACCGCCGAGGCCGTCGGCAGCGGTATGGCGGAGGGCAAGACGACTCTCCTGTTCCTACCGCTCGCGCACGTGTTCGCGCGCGTCGTGGCCGTCGCCTGCGTCGAGAACGGTGTGGTGCTCGGCCACACCAACGACATCCCGAACCTCGTCGCCGACCTCGCCGTGTTCAAGCCGAACTACGTGCTGTCGGTGCCGCGCGTGTTCGAGAAGGTGTTCAACACCGCCGAGCAGAAGGCGATCGACGGCGGCAAGGGCGCGATCTTCGCCAAGGCGGTCGACACCGCGATCGCCTACAGCCGCGCCACCGAGAGCGGCGGCGCCGGACTCGTGTTGACGGTCAAGCACACGATCTTCGACAAGCTGGTGTATCGCAAGCTGCGCGAGGCGCTCGGCGGTCACTGCGAGGGCGCCATCTCCGGCGGCGCGCCGCTCGGCGACCGCCTCGGCCACTTCTTCCGCGGCGCGGGAGTCCCCGTGTACGAGGGTTACGGACTGTCCGAGACGACGGCCGCGGTGACCGCCAACAACGAGGAACACAGCCGGATCGGCTCGGTCGGCCGACCGGTGCCGGGAGTCACCGTCAAGATCGCCGACGACGGCGAGATCCTCCTCAGGGGCGGCATGGTGTTCTCCGGCTACTGGCAGAACCCGGACGCCACCGCCGACGCGATCCGCGACGGCTGGTTCCACACCGGCGACATCGGCCGCCTCGAGGACGGCTACCTGTTCATCACCGGCCGCAAGAAGGAACTCATCGTCACCGCGGGCGGCAAGAACGTCTCACCCGCTCAACTCGAGGACACGATCCGTGCCCACCCGCTGGTGAGCCAGTGTCTGGTCGTCGGAGATCAGAAGCCGTTCATCGCGGCACTGATCACCCTCGATGCGGAAGCCGTTCCCGGATGGCTGGAGCGCCACGGACTCCCGACGGACACCCCGATCTCCGAGCTCACCTCCAACCCCGACGTGCGCGCCGAACTCGACAAGGCCGTCGCCGACGCCAATGCGACCGTCTCGAACGCCGAGGCGATCAAGAAGTACTCTGTCCTGGACACCGACTTCACCATCGAGACCGGGGAGCTGACACCGACTTTGAAGCTCAAGCGGAACGTCATCCACGATTCGTACAAGCAGGCGATCGCGGACCTGTACACATGATCGATCTGTGAGGCGCGACCTCTCCATCGACGCGCTCCGGGGGCTGGCCATCTTCAGTATGGTCAGCCTCCATTTCGCGTCGGGCACCCGGCTGGCCGAACCGACACACGCCTTTCCGTACATGGACGGGATGAGTGCGTTCGTCCTGCTGTCCGGTCTGGTGCTCGGCATCGTCCACCACCGCTGGACCGATCGCTTCTCCATCCGGTACAGCCTGGCGCGTCTGGCTCGCCGGATCGCCGTGCTCTACGTGTGTCAGGCGGTCATCGGGCTGGCCGCGGTGTGGGCGTCGACCACGATGTCCGGCCGGGACTTCCGAGCCATCGCCGTCCTGCCCTATCGGCCGTCGCTCGGCACCAAGATCGAGTGGGCGCTCACCCTGCGGTATCTGCCCGGAGGCGGCAACATCCTGCTGCTGTACCTGATCATGATGGTCCTCTCCGCGGTGGCGATCCCGCTGCTGGTGCGCGGCTGGTGGCTCGCGGTGGCCGCGTCGTCGCTCGTGCTGTACGCGGTGAGCCTGACGACGTCCGGATCGTGGATGATGATCCGCTCGGCGCCGGACTGGTACCACGTGCAGAACTGGGCGTCGTGGCAGGCGTTGTTCCTGCTCGCACTGGTGGTCGGCTGGCAGTGGGAGGCCTGGCGCGTGCCCGAGCGGGTCGACGCCGCGCTCGCGGTCCTGATCGCCGTGTCGCTCGTCGCCGCGTTCACCCTGCAGGACGTGGTGCGCTCGACCGACGTGCTGCCGCATGCGGGCATGCTGGTCGACAAGGTGACGCTCGGCCCGGTCCGCCTGGTGGTGGCGTTCCTGGTCGCGACCACCTTGTACGGCTGTTTCGTCCGAGTCCTACGCTGGACTCGCCGCGATGTGCTGCGCCCGCTGGTGTCGACCGGTGCCCGCAGTCTCGACGCGTACGTGATCCAGGCCGTGTGTCTCCTCGCCGTTCCGGCGATGGTGCTGCCGCGCCCGTGGTCGAACGGGCAGGCGATGTGCCTCGCCGTCGTCGTGTTCGCGGTGTGCTGGGCGTGGGCGGAGATCCGCGTCAGGTTCGGGATCGACAAGCTGCATCGGCTGCCCGCGAGGGCGGTGGCGGCGTCGGCTCGACGGTTCGACAGACGAGAGAGGGTGTCATGACGCAGCAGCAGCGACCGGATCGACGCGATCCGAACAGTGTCGGCGAACAGACGTGGAGCGTGCACGGCGGCAATCACGCGCCGGGATCGGACGCCGAGGGCTCGGCGATCCGGGTGCCGATCACCATGGCGAACTCGTATCGGCTGCCCGAGGATCCGTCGACCATGGACTGGTCGAATCCGGAGCATCTGACGTACACCCGCAACACCGGTGTCAATCAGATCGCTCTGCAGAACAAGTTGGCCGCGCTCGAGCACGGCGCGGACGCCGTCGCCCTCGCCTCCGGCGTTGCGGCGCTGCACGCGGTGTTCTTCGGACACGTCTCGGTCGGCGACCACGTGGTCGTCGCCGACGCGACATACGAGGCCACCTACAAGCTCTGGACCTCGTTGCTGCCGCGCAAGTACGGGATCGAGGCGACGTTCGTCGACATCGCCGACCTCGACGCGGTGCGCGCCGCGATGCGTCCGAACACCAAGCTGGTGATCACCGAGGTCATCGCGAATCCGACGACGAAGGTCGCCGATGTCGCGGCACTGGCCGAGATCGCGCACGCGGGCGGCGCGCTGCTGATGGTCGACTCGACGTTCACGCCTCCCCCGCTGTTCCGTCCGCTCGATCACGGCGCCGACCTCGTCGTGCACTCACTGACCAAGTACATCAACGGGCACGGGGACGCGATGGGCGGCGCGGTGATCGGCGACGCCGAAGCGGTCGACCCGATCCGCTCGGAGGCGATGGTCGACGTCGGAGGCGTGATCTCCCCGTTCAACGCGTGGCTGATCATGCGAGGTTCGGTCACACTGCCGCTCCGCCTGCGACAGCATCAGGCGTCGGCGCTGGAGCTGGCGCGATTCCTCGAGGCCGACGAGCGGATCGCCTACGTGGCCTACCCGGGACTCGAATCGCACCCCCAGCACGCGACGGCGGTCCGCCAGTTCGGCGGCGACGGACCGGAAGCGGGTTTCGGCGGCATCATGGCGTTCGCGCTCAAGGGCGACCCGGATCTGCAGAATCGGTTCGTCTCGGCTCTGCGGGTGATCACCTCCGCGGTGTCGGTCGGGCACGACGAGTCGCTGATCGTGCACGTGGGCACCACAGGACCTCGTGTGGCCGCCTACCCCGACGGCTTCCGCGAGTACGGCCACCTGCGCTTCTCCGTCGGACTGGAGGACGTCGCCGATCTGAGGGCCGACCTGGCGTCCGCGCTGGACGCCGCGTTCGGCTGAACGCCGCGGTGCCCGCCACCGCGGAACGACACACCGGCGCGCCGCCGACGCTAAACGGTCGACGATGACGCGCGGCCGTGTCGTCTGAGGATTCGGCCGCGGTCAGCCGAAGCTCTCCGCTGTCCGCCGTACCACCGATTCATCCACCGTGACACCGACCGCGTCCACCGCCCACGTCGCCGCCAGCACGCACAGTCCGTGCACGGCGGCCCAGCAGGCGAGGGCACGCTCGGCGTCGCCGAACACGTCGGTCAACGACGCGAACCATCGGCCGGTGGTGGCGCGCAGGCCGCCGCCCGCGCCGTCGAGCAGGTCGTGCCGGAAGATCAACTCGAACATGCCGGGCCGTTCGCGCGCGAAACGCCAATAGGCGCTTGCGGTCTCGCCGATTCCCTGCGTCATGGCGGGCGTCAGCACGGCGTCGAGGTCGGCGACGCCCTCGGCCGCGATCGCGGCCAGGAGCGAGTCGAGGGTCGGAAAGTAGCGGCGCGGAGCACCGTGCGAGACGCCCGTCCGAGCGGCGACGGCGCGCACGCCCACGTCACGGAATCCGGTGGCGTCGACGATCTCCACTCCTGCCGCGACGAGTCGGTCACGGGTCGAATCGATCATGGTTGACAGTGTCTATCGGCGTCTACGATCATGTCGAGTAGACACTGTCTACTCGACATCGGAGGACCTGTGGCGCTCACCCCTCGACTGCTGTACCCGCTGTGCAAGCACGTTCTGCTCGGTCCGGCCCTTCGACGACGTGTCGATCTCGACGTGATCGGAGCAGAGAACGTGCCCGCACGCGGCCCGGTCGTCGTCGCCGCGAACCATCTCGCGGAGATCGACTCGCTCGTGCTCCCGCTCGCGGTGCGCCGCAGACTGTCGTTCTTCGCCAAATCCGAGTACTTCGCCGGCGCCGGCGCGCGCGGACTCGCCTCCCGCGCCTTCTTCACCGGCACCGGGCAGATCCCCGTCGATCGCGCGGGCGACGACTCCGCGCTCGCCGCGGCCGAACGCGTCCTGGCGAGCGGCCGCGCCTGGGCCATCTACCCCGAGGGAACGAGGTCGCCGGACGGACGGCTGCACCGCGGACACACCGGCGCGCTGCGGGTCGCCGCCCGGGTGCCCGGCGTGCAGGTGGTCCCGGCAGCTCTGCACGGTACCGCCGAGGTGAACCCGCCGGGCACACGCCGCATCACTCCCGGCCGGGTGACAGTCCGAATCGGCGCGCCCGTCGCCGCGACCGCACTGCTCGGCCCCGCGTTCGATGTCCGCACGGGCACCGACCGGCTGATGGCGTTGATCCGCGACCTCGGCGGGCTCGAGTACGTGGACGAGTATGCGCGACGCTGAGACCGGACCGACCGACGTCTCGAGCGCCATCGGTCACTCGGCGACGAACAGGATCCCCCGCCCGATCGCTTCGCGGATGCTCGGCATCGCCGCGTCTGCGAGCGCGTCGGCGTCGACGCCGTGGAATTCGGCGAGGAGCGTGATCAGCCCCCGGAGCGGAACCTGACCGCGGCATCCCGCGAGCAGTGCGGTCAGGACCTCGTCGACGCCCAGGACCGCACCGGGCCCGCCCGGACGGGTGACAGAGGCTCCGACCTGCTGCCATCCGTCGTCGCCGGGCAACGACTGCGTCTCCAGGAAGACCGGTGACGTGCTCAGCGATGCGGCGAGCAGGTCGTCGTCGGACGTGGCGCGCAAGAAGTCTCGGCGCGTGAACCAGGCCTGCGCCTCGAAGCCCGTGACCTCCTGTCCGGCCGCGGTGATCTCCTCGATCACGATGTCCGCGGGCCGATCCTCGGCGGGTCTGCGGAGGGTCACCGATCCCATGCCGACGCCGACGATGCCCTCGCGCTCGAACCAGTCGAGCCAGTCCGCACCGCGTCGGGCCGCATCGGCGGGCGACTCCCCCGCATCCGACACCCACAGGGACACGTAGCTGATCGGATCGGCGAGTTCACGCTGCACGACCCACGCGTCGAGCCCGCTCTGTTCGACCCAGGAGCGGACGCGCGCGTCCCAGTTCTCCTCGTCGTACACCACCCAGTTGGCGAGCAGCTGAGCGATGCCGCCCGGATTCAGGTGAGCGGCGGCGTTCTCGATGAGCTGCCGACTCACGCCGTCGCCGACGATCCCCGAGTCACGATAGATGTAGTCCTGTGATCCGCTGCCGACGACGAACGGCGGATTGGAGACGATGAGGTCGAACGTCTCGCCGGCGACGGGCTCGTACAGACTGCCCCGGCGTAGATCCCACGTCATGCCGTTGAGTCGAGCCGTCGCCGCGGCGAGCGCTAGCGCCCGCGGATTCGTATCGGTCGCGACGATCTCGCCGCAGTGGGAGTCCATGTGCAGTGCCTGGACGCCGCATCCGGTGCCGAGGTCCAGCGCGCGCGTCGCAGGCGTGCGGATCACGGCCTGTGCCAACGACATCGACGCACCGCCGATACCGAGGACATGATCGTGAGCGACGGCGCCGGGCCGCATCGACGCATCCTGGTCGGCGACGACGAGGTAGTCGGCGTCGTCGCTGCCGTGCGGCCGGATGTCGAGGAGGGCGCGCACGCCCCCGTCGGCACGTGCGAGGACTCCGTCGTCGACCAGTGCGTCGACCGACAGTCCGTCGAACGCGGCGCCGACGTCGGACTCCGGCTCGGTGGAACCGAGAAGGAAGAGCCTGACCAGAGTGGCGAGCGGCCGCTTCTCGGCGGGTGCGGTACGCGTCGCGCGCAGGGCGGGCCACCACGTCCCGTTCACCAGTGCGGCACCGGCCTGATCACCGAGCAACCCGTCGATTCCAGCGGAGGAGTAGTCGGCCGCGCGCAGCGCGCGACCGAGGGCGTCGACGAGGTCCGGGTCAGCGAGAGGGTATGCCGTCACGGAGCGAGCGTACCGGTACAGTGTTCATGCACGCGCGGGTCGTGTGCGGGCGCGAGTGGCGGAATTGGCAGACGCGCTGGATTTAGGTTCCAGTGTCTAAGGACGTGCGGGTTCAAGTCCCGCCTCGCGCACCCGTCACCGTGTTCCGGTCCCGACCCACAGTGGCACGCAGCGAGGTCGACCGACATCCCGCCGAGCGCCATGCGGCCACCAGCGCACCCCGTCGAGGCACCGTTGGGAACGGTCAGCGGCGCACCGACTCGACCAGCCAGGCGGCGAACCCGACCGCGGGGAACAGCGCGCCGAGCACGCAGACCCCGGTCCATCCCCACTCGGCGTAGACGAAGACCGACGCGATGGATCCGACCGATCCCGCGGCGAAGTACGACGTCATGTACGCGGTGTTCAACCGGCTCCGCGCATCCGGCCGCAGCGGATAGAAGACACTCTGGTTGGTGATGTGAGTGCCTTGAATTCCCAGGTCCAAGGCCGCGACGCCGATCGCCAGAGCGATGACGCCGTGCTCACCCATCGCCAGCGGGATCGCACTGAGCGCGGTCACGGCCAGCAGCACACCGGTCTGCCCTCGCGCGTGTCCGCGGTCGGCGAGCCTGCCCGCACCCCTGGCCGCGAGCGCGCCGGCGACGCCGACCAGCGTGAACAGTCCGATCCGGGCATCGCTCCACTCGTACCCCGGTCCCGCCAGCAGGAATCCGATGCTCGTCCACATCACCCCGAACGACGCGTAGGTCAGCGTCCCGTACGCCATCCGCCACCGCAGAATCGGCTCCTCGCGTACCAGCCGAACGACCGAGGCGAGCAACTCACGATAGGACACATCGGTCGCGGGCGCGGTCCGCGGCAGTGTCCGGACGAGCAGAGCCGCTACCAGGACGAGTCCGACCGCCGTGACGAACACCGCTCGCCAGCCGGCGACCTCGGCGATCAGACCCGCGACGACGCGCGAGAGCAGAATGCCCAACAGCAGACCGGTCATCACGTTGCCGATCACCCGGCCGCGTCGGTCGGCCTGCGCCAGCGACGCCGCGAGCGGCACGACGATCTGTCCGACCACCGATCCCACGCCCACGAGCAGCGCCGCGGATGCGAGCACCTGCCAGGTCGGCGCCGCGGCCATCACGACCAGGCACACCGCGGTGGCGCCGATCAACCACCACAGCAACCGCCGCCGGTCGACGAGATCGCCGAGCGGAACCAGCAGCGCCAGTCCCACCGCATAGCCGACCTGACTGGCGGTCACCACCAGCCCCACACTCGTCGTCGACGCGCCGAGGTCATCGGCGATGAGCCCGACGATCGGCTGCGCGTAGTAGCTGTTCGCGACGACGAGCCCGGAGATCAGCGCCATCACGGCGACGAGACGCCCGTCGAGCGTACGGGGAGCCGCTGTGGTCTGTTCGATCATGGCGACCATGCTGTCCGCCGGACCCATCAGCCGTCCAACGTATATATTCGATTCAATTAAGCGATACGGTCGATGAATGGAGTTTCGTCAGCTGTCCCAGTTCCTGGTCGTCGCCGACGAAGGCCACTTCACCCGGGCATCGCGCCGGCTGCACATGTCGCAATCGGCACTCAGCTCGTCGATTCGAACGCTCGAGAGCGAACTCGGCGTGGCCCTGTTCGAGCGGACGACGCGGCGCGTGCTTCTGACTCCCGCGGGCTCGCTGCTGTTGCGACACGCCCGGACCATCACCGCCGAGGTGAGCGCCGCGCAGCAGGCCGTCGCGGACCTCCGTGGCCTCGGCTCGGGAACACTCGACGTCGGCACGGTGCAGACGTTCACCTCGATCGACCTGCCCCGCGCACTCGCCGACTACCACGCCGACCACCCGGGTGTGCAGATCAGCGTCCGCGAGGCCACCACCGTGGAACTCTTGGACGCGGTCCGCGGCGGCGGACTCGACGCGGCGTTCGTCGCACTCGATCACCGGCCGGTCGGTCAGGGCGTCCACGTGCTGCACACCTACACCGAGCCGCTGTGCGCCGTCGTCGGTCCCGACCATCGGCTCGCAACGGCCGACGGCGTCGGTCTCGCCGAACTCGCCGCCTGGCCGTTCATCGACTTCGAGGCGGGCGTGGGGCTCCAGACCGTGGTCGCCGCCCTGTTCGACGCGGCGTCGATCGATCGTGACATCGCGTTCCGGATCGGCGACATGACACGGCTGCTGCGTCTCGTGGAGCACGGCCTCGGGGTGGCGGTGGTTCCGGAGTCGATCGTCCACGACGCCGCCGTGGTGGCCCTGGCGATCACCGGCTCGGTCACACCCACGCGGCATACCGCACTGGTGTGTCGAGAATCAGTTCCGTCGAATCCCGCGGCCCGGAGATTCGTCGAATCTCTCGGCGGCGGAAGTAAACATCCCATTCTAACCGACGACCGATAAGTTGACTTTCGCAACATGTTCTACCGAGAGTAGAAGGGGTTCCGACACAGGTCGGTGCACTTTCTGCATAGATCTCTGACGGGCCGCGATCCACTCGGATCGCTTGACACCCGCGGGAGGTTCTCACGGGTGGGAAGGTAATTGTGCAGCAGCGAAAAAGGATTGCGATCATTGGCGCGGGGCCGAGTGGAATGGCCGCCCTGCGTGCTTTCAAGTCGGCGGAGAGTCGGGGCGAGCAGGTCCCGGACATCGTCTGCTACGAGAAGCAGGACGACTGGGGCGGACAGTGGAACTTCACCTGGCGCACCGGAACAGACCACTACGGCGAGCCCGTGCATTCGAGCATGTATCGCAATCTGTGGTCGAACGGCCCCAAGGAAGCACTCGAATTCGCTGAGTACACCTTCGACGAGCACTTCGGACGTCCGATCTCGTCGTACCCGCCGCGGGAAGTCCTCTGGGACTACATCGACGGACGGGCCACACAGTCGGGCGTCAAGGACAGCGTCCTGTTCGCCCACGCGGTCCGCTGGACCGAATACGACGAGGCGACCGGCACGTTCACCCTGACCGTCGACGATCTGAAGAACAAGCGGTCGCTGACCGAGGAGTTCGACGAGGTCATCGTCGCGACCGGGCACTTCGCCTTTCCGAATGTCCCGGACTTCGACGGCATCGAGACCTTCCCCGGTGAAGTGATCCACGCCCACGAGTTCCGCGGCGCCGAACGCTTCGCGGGCCAGCGGCTGCTGCTGATCGGCGGCTCGTACTCGGCGGAGGACATCGGCATCCAATCGCACAAGATGGGTGCCCGGCAGGTCACCATGAGCTACCGCTCCGCGCCGCAGGGCTTCGCCTGGCCGGACGGCGTCGACGAGGTTCCACAGGTCGCGAGCTTCGACGGGTCCACCGCGACGTTCGTCGACGGCACCTCCCGCGAGTTCGACGCGGTGATCCTGTGCACCGGGTACCTGCACCACTATCCGTTCCTGCCGCACGAGTCGCAGATCGATTCGCCGAACAACCTGTACCCCGAGGGGCTCTACCGCGGGGTCACCTGGCAGAAGAACCCGAAGATCCATTACCTGGGCGCCCAGGACCAGTGGTTCACCTTCAACATGTTCGACGCGCAGGCGTGGTTCGTGCGCGATGTGATCCTCGGCCGCATCGAGCTGCCCGACCCGCAGGCCCGTCAGGAGAGCATCGACGCCTGGCTGGAGACTTATAGCGGGGTCGAGGACGACGCGGCGGCCGTCCGCTTCCAGGCCGACTACATCCGCGACCTCATCGAGCAGACCGACTACCCGATGTTCGACCTGGACGCCGTCGTCGACACCTTCCTCGCCTGGAAGAAGGACAAGAAGACCGACATCCTCACCTATCGCGACCAGGCTTACCGTTCGGTGATGACCGGCACGATGGCCGTCGTGCACCACACCGCGTGGATCGACGAACTCGACGACTCGCGCGAACGCTATCTGTCGAGCCAGCCGAGTGCCGACGAGGCGCAGGACGCGGCCAGACCGGCCTGACCGTCTCGCCCCCGATTCGGGTCGGTGTCGGACCGCCCTCGTCACGACGGCGGACGGGCCGACCGGATCGGTCTGGGTCACATCGTCACACTCCGATGACGATCGGACACGCCTGCGACGTGGTCGTGGCCGGAGGAGACGTTCGCAGGCATCCTGGAGATCATGTCCTCCGCAACAACCCACCGCATCGGCACTCTCGCCGGCGCCGTCGTCGCGATCGCGCTGGCGGCGTGCACGTTCGCCGTCTTCGTCCGGTGGTACCCCGGACAGGCCTCGGACGAACAGACGATGCAGTTCTGGGCCACCCTTCTCGGTCACGATGTGCCCACCACCGGGTGGCTCGGTCACAATCAACTCGCGGTGCTTGCCGGTATCGGAGTGGTCCTCGCCGCGATCTGCATCTGCAGACGGTCGGCGCGGCTGGCGGCCCACGCGACGGTGCTCGTCCTCGGTGCGGTGATCGTCGCCGTGCTCCTCAAGTCGGGACTCGAACGTCCGTCTCTCGGCGTCGGGGCGGTCACCAACTCGTTCCCCTCGAACACGGTGGCCGCCTTCGGCGCCGCCGCCTTCGCGCTGATCTCCATCAGCCCGAAACGGATTCGCCGCGCGGTCGCCGCGGTCTCCTTGATCGGCTCGCTGACCGTGTCGGTGAGTGTGGTGGGACTGCAGTGGCATCGGCCGTCGGACGTGATCGGCGGCTGGCTGGTGGCCGTCGCGGCCGCCTTCGCCGCCGAATGCGTCGTGCCCGTGCGTGGCCGAGCCCTGACCGGCACATCCTGACTGCGACGCCGTCGACCTCGTCGACGGTGATCCTCCTCCGTCCCGGTACTCGACCGCGCCGCGACACCGCTCCAGCCGCCGTCCGGACACGACTGGATCTCCTGTGAGGCAGGTCGCTTCGACGCGACGGGTACCGTGGAGTACGTGACTGAAGCACCCTCCCCTGTCCAGAAGCGACACCGTCCCGCGCTGATCGCGCTGGTCGTCGTCGCCGCGGGCGCCTGCCTCGCACTGGCATGGTGGCAGTGGGGACGATTCGAATCATCGTCCGGCACCTTCCAGAACCTCGGCTACGCCCTGCAGTGGCCCGCGTTCGCGATAGCCGTCGTGTACGCCTACCGACGGTTCGTGCTGATGGAGGCCGATCCGGACGCGATCGTCGAGGAGTCCGCCCGACGCGGCCCCACCGAGATCCCCGAGGGTGTGCTCCCCGACCGTCCCCGAGCCGACGATCCGCACATCGCGCTGATCAAGGCCGAATCCGACGACGAACTCGCCGACTACAACCGGTACCTCACCGAACTCAACGACCGGCGCGACGACGCCTGACTGCACCGAAGGATCGACACGTGACCGAGAAGAACCTCGACTCCACCACGCCCGCCACCGGCGAGACGACGGTCTCCGACGCCGCGAAGGCCCACGTCCGCGGCGCGCTGCTCCGCTACCGCGCGCTCGCTTGGATCACCGGCGTGTGGCTCCTGCTTCTCGTGGCGGAAGTCGTCGCCAGGTACGGCTTCGATGTGGGGGGCTTCACCTGGGTCGGCGTCGCCCACGGCTGGATCTACTTCATCTACCTGATCATGACCGTCGATCTGTCGATCCGCGCTCGCTGGTCCATCGGCAAGCTGATCATCACCGCGATCGCGGGCACCATCCCGTTCCTCTCGTTCTACTTCGAGCACATCCGAACCAAGGATGTGAAGGAGCAGTTCCAACTGTGACCTCCGGCCACGCCTGGAAAGAATCCGGCACTCGAAACGGGACTGAGTCCCGTTTCGAGTGCCGGATTCTTTGTACGACTGACGTCTACGCGGTCGCCAGCGCGGCGAGGGCCGGCAGCAGCTGCGCCAGCGCCCTGTGGCGGTGGCTGAGTCCGTCCTTCTCCTGCGCCGACAGCTCACCGGCCGTGCGGCCGCCGGCCGAAGGGTCGTCGGGCAGGAACAACGGGTCGTAGCCGAAGCCGCCGCTCCCCCGCGTCTCCCGCACGATCCGACCACGCCATTCGCCGCGCACCACCGTCTCGGTGCCGTCCGGGAGAACCAGTGCGCACACCGAGACGAACTCGGCTCCCCGACGCTCGGCGGGGACGTCGGCGATCTGGGCGAGCAGGAGCTCGTTGTTCGCATCGTCGCCCTTGCCGCCGCTCCACCGCGCCGACAGGATGCCGGGCATTCCGTTCAAAGCGTCGACAGCGATCCCGGAGTCGTCGGCGAGCGACGGCAGGCCCGTACGCCGCACCGCTTCCCGCGCCTTGATGAGTGCGTTCTCCTCGAACGACGCACCGTCTTCGACCGGCTCCGGATAGGCTTCGACGTCTCCGAGGCCCAGGACGTCGAGGCCGGTGATCGCAGCACCGTCGACCATCCGACGCAGTTCGGCGAGCTTCTTCGCGTTGCCCGAGGCGAGCAGGACGCGCGCGGTCACTTCGACGCGGCGGGCAGAACGCCCGGGTACGGCGCCGCCAACGCCTCGCGCTGTGCCTCCACGAGCTGCTCGATGCCCGCGGTCGCGACGTCGAGCATGGCGTCGAGAGTGCGCCGCGGGAACGTCGCTCCCTCTCCGGTGCCCTGCACTTCGACGAGCGTGCCCGCGTCGGTGGCCACCACGTTCATGTCGACTTCGGCACGCGAGTCCTCCTCGTACGGGAGGTCCAGACGCACCCGACCGTCGACGACGCCGACGCTGATCGCGGCGATGACGCACGACAGGGGCTGCGGATCGTTGAGCTTGCCCGCCGCGCCGAGCCAGGTGACGGCGTCGGCGAGGGCGACATACGCGCCGGTGATCGCGGCGGTGCGGGTGCCGCCGTCGGCCTGTAGGACGTCGCAGTCGATGGCGACGGTGTTCTCGCCGAGCGCGGCGAGGTCGATGCAGGCGCGCAGCGACCGGCCGACGAGGCGGCTGATCTCATGGGTGCGGCCACCGATCTTGCCGCGCACCGACTCACGCTTGTTGCGCTCGTGCGTCGCCGCGGGAAGCATCGAGTACTCGGCGGTCAGCCAACCGAGGCCCGAGCCGCGTCGCCACGACGGAACTCCCTCGGTGACCGACGCGGTGCACATGACCCGCGTGTTGCCGAACTCGACCAGAACAGAACCCGCCGGATGCGAGGTGAATCCGCGGGTGAACTTGATGGGGCGCAACTCGTTGTCGGCCCTGCCGTCTTCTCGTGTGCTCACGCGGACGAGTCTATCTGGACCGGCTCGGGTCTCGCCGAGTGCGTGAGGGGCGCGGGATCCGCGACTTCCGCACCGGGTCTCCTCGATGCGCACAGGGTTGAACCCTGTGCAGAATCTGCAGCCCAGAGCGCAAACAGAGGGGCCGTAGCGCTATCGCGCCTACAGCGGCGGACGGACCTCGATGATCTGTCCCTGGTGTACGAGCTGCAGCGGCCCCGGATACTCGGCGGAGGCCTCGTCGAGGATCGCGTCCGCGTCGGTCCAGGGGACGACGTGGGTCAGGGCCAGCGAGCGCGCCGTGGCGCGGGCCGCGACCTGGCCGGCCTCGGTACCGGACAGGTGCATGCCGTCGGGCCGCACCTGAGGGTCGTGCGTCCAGGACGCCTCGCACAGGAACAGGTCGGCCTCACGCGCGAGTTCGACGACCTCGTCGCACACACCGGTGTCGCCGCTGTAGGCGAAGACCTCGCCCTCGGGTCCGGTGATGCGCAGCCCGAAGGTGGCAGGCGGATGATTCACCTTGAACGGCTCGATGTGCAGTCCGTTGATGTCGACCGCCACGCGGTCCCGCCATTCGTGGACGTCGTAGGTGTCGGAGATGTCGTCGACCTCACCGGGAAACTCCGAGGCGCCCGCGCCGATCCGGAGCGCGGTGCCCGCCGGACCGTAGAGGAGGGAACGCTCGCTCGCGCCCTCCGGCGCCCAGCGCCGCCAGACGAGCATGGCGGGCATGTCCATGCAGTGATCGGCGTGCAGATGACTCAACAGCACGGCGACGTGGTTCGGATTCGCATGCGCCAGCAGTTCGCCGAAAACGCCGTGTCCGCAATCGATCAGAACCGGCTGATGTCCGTCCGCCTGCAAGAGGTAACCCGAGCATGCAGTACCGGGGCCGTTCACACTCCCCGAGCATCCGAGCACCGTCAATCGCATACGCCCCACTTTGCCATGGACAACTGCGAATCAAGCATCGAACGACACGCAGGTGATCGACGAATTCGACGCGCACCGAAAGCCAGACAGATCACAATACGATCGTCAAAAGTGCGTCACACGGCCGATCTGCGGCCCGAGGAATCGCTTCGACAGTCTCGCGAAGCTCTCCGGATCGCCTGTGGCGGAGAACAATCGGTGCGCGTCACGCCCGGTGTGCGGATTGAGCGAATCCGATTCGGTCAGCACACGGAACGTGTCCTTGGCCGTCTCCTCGGCACTCGACACCAGTGTGACCTCGTCGCCCATGACCAATTGAATGACACCCGACAGCAGCGGATAGTGCGTACAGCCGAGAACGACGGTGTCGACGTCCGCCTGCTGCAACGGCGCGAGATAGCCCTGCGCCAGCTGCAGGATCTGGCGTCCGCTGGTCACCCCGCGTTCGACGAAGTCGACGAATCGCGGACACGCGACCGCGGTGATCTCCATGTCGCGGGCCGCCGCGAACGAATCCTGATAGGCGCGCGAGGAGACCGTGGCCTCGGTGGCGATCACGCCGATCCGCCCGTTCCGGGTCGCGGCGACGGCCCGGCGCACGGCCGGCAGGATCACCTCGATGACCGGCACCGGCGCATACCGTTCCCGTGCGTCGCGGAGCATCGCCGCGGACGCGGTGTTGCACGCGATGACGATCGCCTTGACCCCGCGTCGGATCAGTTCGTCGCCGATGGCCAACGCATGACCGCGGATCTCCGGGATGGTCAACGGACCGTACGGACCGTTCGCCGTGTCGCCGATGTAGACGATGTCCTCGTCGGGCAGCAGATCGATCACGGCACGCGCGACGGTGAGACCGCCGACGCCCGAGTCGAAGATCCCGATGGGTCCGTGATTCAGAACAGCCCTCCCTGATCGATGGTCGGCGGGGCGCCCGGGCCCGTCACCTGCTTCTTCTGTTTGTCGCCGCCGGTCGTCGCGACGATCCACGCGGCGAGCACGCCGCCGACGGCGCCGAACAGATGCCCCTGCCACGACACGCTCTCGCGGCCCGGCAGCAGTCCCCACAGGATGCCGCCGTAGATCACCGCGATCACCACACCGCCCAGCACCTGCCAGACGTCACGACTGAACAGGCCGCGCACGATCAGGAACGTCAGCCAGCCGAAGACGATTCCCGACGCGCCGACCGTGACGCTCGTCGACGGCGCGATCAGCCAGACGCCGAGGCCCGAGACCACCCAGACGACGGCGGTCACCACCACCGCCCGCCCGGACAGCAGCACGAAGAAGCCGAGCACCAGCCCGGGCAGCAGATTGGAGATCAGGTGGGCGAAATCGGCGTGCAGGAACGGCGCCCAGACCACCCCGAGCAGCCCGGACCACGTGCGCGGAACGATCCCGTGCTGATCGAGTCGCCCGTTCATCACCACGTCGAGCAGTTCGACGGCGAACAGCACCGCGGTGATCACGGCCAGGATGACGAGGATCTCGAGCCAGCGGGGTCTCGACTCCGCTCGACCAGCGGGAGCGGACGGATCGGGCAGACCGGAGGTCACCTGTCCCCCGTACCGAACGAGAAGCCGTCGGCGAACGCGGAGGCGACCACATCGCGGTAGGCGGGGATCCCGGCCACCGACTGGGCGTGCACGACCGCCGACACGATGGCCCGCTGCACGACGGTCGCCGACGCCTCCGCGAGTGCCGCCACGACGGCGATGTCGGACTCCATGCCCGGCGGGATGTCGACGGCTCCGTCGGGGTCCGCTCGGCGCGATCCGGTGGCGACGGCGAAGAGCGTGTCGCCGTCGAGCGGCGAATGCGCGGGCCGCACGGCGCGGGCGAGTCCGTCGTGCCCCGACATCGCCAGACGGCGCACTGCGGGCACCGACAGCGTCGCATCGGTTGCGACGACACCGATCGTGGTGTTCAGCACGGTGCCCTTGGCTTCCAAGGCGCGCAGGCGCGGCAGCTCGCCCGCGGCCGGCTTGCGCAGCCCGTGGTGCCCGATGTCCTGAGCGTCCCACGGCAGGCCGGTCTGCGGATCGATCACCTGGCCGACCGGATTGGCGACGACGAGTGCGCCGACGGTGAGCCCGCGGGCCGGGCCGTCGGTCAGCGTCACCGACGCCGTGCCGACACCGCCCTTCATCGCACCGGCGCGGGCGCCGGCGCCCGCGCCGACCGACCCGATCGCGAAGTCCGGTCCGGCCGCGGCGAGCGCGCGCTCACCGAACTCGGCGTCGGGACGCTCGGCCCAGCCGCCGACGGGCAGGTCGAAGACGACGGCAGCGGGCACGATCGGCACGACGTGGCCCAGCTGGTCCATGGGCAGTCCGACCCCGGCGGCCTCCAGTCCGCGCATCACGCCGTCGGCCGCGGACAGTCCGTACGCGCTGCCGCCGGTCAGCACGATCGCGTTCGCGCCGCGGACACTGTTGCCGGGCTCGAGCAGATCGGTCTCCCGGGTGCCCGGACCGCCGCCGCGCACGTCGACGGCGGTCGTCGCGCCATCGGGCACGGTGACGACCGTCGTACCCGCTGCCCAACCCGATCCGGGTTCGGTGGCGGTGGCGACCACGACGTCGTCGTCGATCAGGTGATGGTGACCGACGCAGACGCCTGCGACATCGGAGATCCGGTCGCCGACCGCGGCGGGGGCGGGATCGATCATTCGCCCGTCTCCCAGTCGGACTGCGTCCACTCATCGGCCATCAGCGCCTCGACGAGCAGTCCCTGGACCACCGACAGCCAGTCGTAGACGTCCCGGTGCGCGGCCTGCGGATGATCGGGCGGCAGCCGCATCGGCTGATCGTCGATCCCGAGCATCGCACCCAGCGCGAGTCGCACGTCGGTGAGCGCGGCCAGCCAGCGGTCGGCCTCCGCCTCGGTGAGTCGGATGTCGCCGCCGTCGGGCGGCAGGGTCTGCAGGACGGTCTGCGCGGCGGCGAGCTTCTCGTCGATGATCGGCGGCTCGTTGACGCTGCGCAGGCCGCCGTTCAGATCCGAGACGACCGGCGCCGCGGTCAGGTTGTCCTCCTGGTCGGGCCGGTGGAAGTCGGGCAGGAGTCGCCCGAGGGTCGCGTCCTCGGGCGCACGGGTGTGCCCGGTCGCGATACCGGTGATCGCCGACAGCTCATCGCTCGGCGCCGAGTCGGCGCGCTCGTTGAGCAGTTCGGTGATCGACTCCACCATCGACGCGAGAAGCTGACACTCGTAGCTCTCCAGGTTGGAACAGATCCGTACATCGCTTCCGGAACCGGTCCGGCGCCACGTCCTCATCGATCCCGCCTCACGAATCGTGCTGCATCGTCGCCCACAGGCCGGCCGCATGCAGCTTGCGGACGTCGGCCTCGACTTTCGTCCGATCGCCGGAAGAGACGACCGCCTTGCCCTCGTTGTGCACCTGCATCATCAGCTCACGTGCCCGGGCTTCGGAATATCCGAACAGCTTCTGAAAGATGTAGGCGACGTAGTTCATCAGGTTGACCGGGTCGTCCCACACCACCGTCACCCACGGCCGATCGTGTTCGACCACGGGTTCGGCAACCGCAGTACCGGTGCTCGTGCCCGGCGTCGCATCATCGCGCACCATGAGTAATAGGGTAGCGAATGTGACCGGAACCGCGCTTCTGACAGATCAGTACGAACTCACCATGATCTCCGCCGCCATCAAGGCCGGGCGGGCAGATCGCCGGTGCGTGTTCGAGGTGTTCGCCCGACGTCTCCCGGACGGGCGTCGCTACGGCGTCGTCGCCGGAACCGGTCGGGTGCTCGACGCCCTGGAACGCTTTCGCTTCTCCGACGACGACATCACCGCTCTGCGTGAGATCGTCGACGCCGACACCCTCGCCTGGCTCGCCGACTACCGGTTCTCCGGCGAGGTGGACGGCTACCGGGAAGGCGAGCTGTACTTCCCCGGCTCACCGGTCCTCACCGTGCGCGGGGGCTTCGCCGAGGCCGTGATCCTGGAGACGGTGATCCTGTCGATCCTCAACCACGACAGCGCGATCGCCTCGGCGGCCGCGCGCATGGTCAGCGCGGCGGCCGGACGCCCGATCATCGAGATGGGCTCGCGCCGCACCCATGAGCAGGCCGCCGTCGCCGCCGCTCGCGCGGCCTACATCGCGGGTCTGTCGGCCACGAGCAACGTCGAGGCGGCGCGGACCTACGGGGTGCCGAGCGCGGGCACCGCCGCTCACGCGTTCACGCTCTCGTTCGCGACTCCCGACGGCAGCGACGAGAAGGCGGCGTTCGCCGCGCAGATCGACGCCCTCGGCGTCGACACGACGTTGCTCGTCGACACGTACGACATCACCCGCGGCGTCGCGAACGCGATCGCCGTCGCAGGCCCCGAGCTCGGCGCCGTCCGCATCGACTCGGGCGATCTGGGCGTCCTGGCCCGCCAGGTCCGTGCCCAACTCGACGACCTGGGCGCGCCGAACACCAAGATCGTCGTGTCCGGCGACCTCGACGAGTACGCGATCGCCTCGCTGCGCGCCGAGCCGGTCGACACGTACGGAGTGGGAACGTCGCTGGTGACCGGCAGCGGAGCGCCGACCGCCGGAATGGTCTACAAGCTGGTCGAGGTCGACGGCATCCCGGTGGCCAAGCGGTCCAGCCACAAGGAGAGCCACGGCGGCGCCAAGCGGGCGCTGCGAGCGGCCCGCGAGACCGGCACCATCGTCGAGGAGATCATCGTGACCGGCGCGGGCGCGTCCGGCGCCGGACCCGTGGACGGACTGGGTAGCCTGGACGTCCGAGATCTTCAGATCCCGCTGGTGCGTGGCGGCCGCGTCGTCGACGACGTTCCGACACTCACCGACGCGCGCGATCACCTGGCTCGCGGCCTGGTGTCCCTCCCGTGGGAGGGACTCGGCCTGAGCCACGGCGATCCCGCGATCGGAACCCGATACGTGACTCGACCGGAGAAGTAGAGATGCCTGCCAACCGCGCACTGATCGTCGTCGACGTGCAGAACGACTTCTGCGAGGGCGGTTCGCTCGCCGTCGTCGGCGGCGCCGCCGTCGCCGCCGGAGTCAACTCGATCTCCGACGACTACTCGACGGTCGTCGCGACCCGCGACTACCACATCGATCCGGGCGCACACTTCTCCGACGACCCCGACTACATCGACTCGTGGCCGCCGCACTGCGTCGCCCGCACCGACGGCGTGGGATTCCACCCGGTGCTCGACACCGAACCCTTTCAGGCCGTCTTCAACAAGGGCGCCTACACCGCCGCCTACTCGGGGTTCGAGGGCGCCGACGCCGAGGGCACACCGCTCGTCGACTGGCTCGCCTCGCACGGCGTGAAGAGCGTCGACGTCGTCGGCATCGCGACCGACCACTGTGTTCGTGCGACGGCGGTCGACGCCGCACGTTACGGTCTGTCCACCCGCGTCCTGCTGGAGTTCACGGCCGCCGTCGCGGAGTCGACCACCGCGACCGCTCTCCGCGAGATGCGTGAGGCCGGTGTCGAGGTGACCGGCACACTGCTGCACACGGGCATGCCCGCCCAGTGACCGACATCCCCGACGTCGCCGCTCTCCTCGACCACACCGTCACAGCTCTCGGCGGTACACGACGGGACGGACAGGTCGAGATGGCGACCGCCGTGGCCGCCGCGATCGACGACGAGAAGCACTTGGCCGTCCAGGCCGGCACCGGCACCGGCAAATCCCTGGCCTACCTGGTCCCCTCCATCCGGCACGCGGTCGAGTCGAACGACACCGTCGTCGTCTCGACGGCGACGATCGCGCTGCAGCGTCAGCTGACCGAACGTGACCTGCCGCGCCTGTCGACGGCGCTGACGACACCGCTCGGTCGCGAGCCGCAGTTCGCGATCCTCAAGGGACGCGCCAACTATCTCTGCCTGAACAAGGTGCACTCCGACGTCGCCGACGAGCCCGAGTCCGAGCTGTTCGACGCATTCGAGCTGTCCCGGACCGGCCGCGAGGTGACGCGATTGCGCGAATGGACCTCCGATACCGAGACCGGCGACCGCGACGATCTCCCGCAGGGCGTCTCCGACCGCTCCTGGCGCCAGGTCAGCGTCACCTCCCGCGAGTGTCTGGGCGCCAACGCCTGCCCCTACAGCGAGGACTGCTTCGCCGAGATCGCTCGTCGCAAGGCCGCGGCGTCGGACGTGATCGTGACCAATCACGCGATGCTGGCGATCGATGCGATGAGCCCGGCGACCATCCTGCCCGAGCACAAGGTGGTGGTGATCGACGAAGCGCACGAGCTGGTGGACCGCATCACATCGGTGACGACCGAGGAGATCTCGGCCGCGAACGTCTCGCAGGTGGCGCGCAGGCTCGGCAAACTCGTGTCCGATGAGACCGCGGATGCGCTCGTCGGTGCGGGCGAGCAGTTGGGCGAGCTCCTCGAGGACGCACAGAACGGCGAATGGATCCGGCTGCCCGGCGGCGCCGGGGAGATCCTCGCATCGCTGCGCGACCGTCTGTGGAACGCCCGCAGCGAGATCGGCCCGGCCAAGCCCGGCACCGACCCGGAGGCCGCGGCGGCCCGCCAGATGGCGATGTCGTCGGCCGACTCCTTGCACGACACCGTCGTCCGGGTACTGGCGATGTTCGACGAACGCGACATCACCAAACGCTTCGACGTCGTCTGGAAATCGGTCGACGACTTCCGCAACAACACTCGGCACACGCTGCGCATCGCGCCGCTGTCGGTGGCCGGACTGCTGCGCACCTCGCTGTTCACCGATTCGACGGTCGTCCTGACGTCGGCGACGCTGACCGTCGGCGGCAACTTCGACGCCCTCGCCCGCACCTGGGGCCTGCAGCCGCACGGCGACGACCCCGAGGGCGCGGGCTGGCGCGGCCTCGACGCGGGTTCGCCGTTCGACTACGGTCGCTCGGCCATCCTGTACGTCGCCGACCGTCTTCCGCCGCCCGGCCGTGACGGGATCGCGCCGGCCACCCTCGACCAGATGGCGGAGATGATGACGGCCGCGGGCGGCCGTACCCTCGGACTGTTCTCATCGATGCGCGCGGCCAAGGAGGCCACCGAGAAGCTCCGCGACCGCGTCGACTTCCCGATCCTCTGTCAGGGCGACGACGCGACGTCGACGCTGATCACGAAGTTCGCCGACGATGAGGAGACCTGCCTGTTCGGCACCTTGTCGCTATGGCAGGGTGTCGACGTTCCGGGGCCGTCGCTGCGACTGGTGATGATCGACCGGATACCGTTCCCGCGGCCCGACGACCCGCTGCTGTCGGCGCGCCAGCGCGATGTGGACGCCCGCGGCGGCAACGGCTTCCTGACCGTGTCGGCCAACCACGCGGCACTGCTCCTGGCGCAGGGCGCGGGGCGCCTGTTGCGATCGACGTCCGACCGAGGTGTGGTGGCCGTCCTCGATCCCCGGCTGGCGACGGCCCGTTACGGCGGTTATCTGATGGCCGGCCTGCCGCCGTTCTGGAAGACCCGCGATCCGAACGCCGTCGTCGCCGCGCTGGCACGGCTGGCATCGAGTTGATGGGCGACCGGATCGACCGACTCCTCGCCGGAACGCATCCGGCACCGGATAGCGTGCTCGGTCCCCGCGGCGGCCGGGTACACGTACTGCTGCCCGGTCTGGTCGACGGCGAAACGGTCTCCTCGACCGGTGCGCGCACCCCGCTCACCCGGGTCGGCGGCCATCTGTTCGGCGCCGAGCGTCCCGGAGACGACTACTGGTTCGAAGTCGACTACGGCGACGGCCCGCGCGTCGTCGAGGATCCGCACCGCTTCTCCCCGCGACTGTCCGCGCCCGACCGGGACCTCGTACGTCTCGGCTCCGAGCGGATCGCCGACGTGCTCGGTTCGTTTCCGAGCCGCCGCGAGACCGAGTCGGGACGCGCCGTCACCGGCGTCGACTTCGCGGTCTGGGCGCCGAACGCGCGCGGGGTCACCGTGTTCGGCGACTTCGACGCCTGGGGCGCGCAGCAGTACCCCATGGTCCGACGCGACGGCGTCTGGGAGCTGTTCGTGCCCGGCGCCCGGATCGGCGACTGTTACAAGTATCGGATCGTCGGCGCCGACGGACTGGTCCGGGACAAGGCCGATCCGCTCGCCCACCGCACGCAGTGCCCGCCGGACACCGCATCGATCGTCGACGCGCCGGCGCAGTACGTGTGGACCGACGCCGAGTGGATGGCCGCGCGCGGCCGCCACGACCCGGCCCGCCGACCGATGAGCGTCTACGAGGTGCATCTGGGCTCGTGGCGACCGGGACTGGACTATCGGCGCGCCGCCCGGCTGTTGGCCGATCATGTGGCCGCCCTGAACTTCACACACGTCCAGCTGCTGCCGATCACCGAGCATCCGTACGGACCGTCGTGGGGCTACCAGGTCGGATCGTTCTTCGCGCCGACCGCACGCCTCGGCACACCAGACGACCTGCGCTACCTCGTCGACCATCTGCATTCCCGCGGCATCGGCGTGCTCCTCGACTGGGTGCCCGCACACTTTCCGAAGGACCCGTTCGCGCTCGGCGAGTTCGACGGCACACCCCTGTACGAGCACGCCGATCCTCTCCGCCGGGAACAGCCCGACTGGGGCACCTACGCCTTCAACCTCGGGCGCGACGAGGTCCGCGGCTTCCTCCTCGCCGCCGCGCTCTACTGGTGCGAGCAGTTCCATATCGATGGACTCCGCGTGGACGCCGTCGCCGCGATGCTCTATCGGGACTATTCGCGGGGTCCCGGCCAGTGGCGTCCGGCACCGGACGGCAGTCACCGCAACGAGGAGGCCGTCGGCTTCCTCCGCGAGCTCACCGACATGATCCGCCGACGCTGTCCGGGGACGCTGATGATCGCCGAGGAGTCGACCGCGTGGCCCGGAGTCACCGCGTCGCCGACCGAGGGCGGACTCGGTTTCGACTTCAAATGGGACCTCGGGTGGATGCACCGCACGCTCGACCTGTTCGGACGCGAGCCCGCCGACCGTGGACGAGGCGGCGGTACCGTCCTGGAGTCGCTCACCGGAGCGAGCCACGAGCGGTACGTGTTACCGCTCAGCCACGACGAGATGGTGCACGGGAAGGGCACACTCCTCACCCGGATGCCCGGTGACGACCGGGCGGGGCACGTCCGCGCCCTTCTGGCCTACCAGTGGGCGCATCCCGGAAAGAAGCTGCTGTTCATGGGGCAGGAGTTCGGCCAGCCCGATGAATGGTCCGAACATCTCGGTGTCGACTGGGAAGCGCTGTCGGGCGAGACCGGTCCGACCCACCGCGGTATCGCGCGCCTCGTCGGGGATCTCGGCCGCCTGATGCTCCACCATCCCGCGCTCTATCGGGGCGATGCGGACGCGACCGGGGTGGACGTCCTCGACGTGAGCGACGCCGAGCACGCCGTGGTCGCCTTCGCGCGCCGTGATCCCGACGGCGACGATGTGGTCGCCTGCCTGTTCAACCTCTCCGACGACGATCTGCACGACTACCGGATGGGCCTTCCGCGGCCCGGCCGCTGGGACGAGGTGCTCAACACCTCCGCCCTGGACTACCGCGGATCGGGCGTCGGGAACCTGGGTCGCGTCGACGCCGTCGGCGTCGCCAGCCACGGGCGCCCGTTCAGCGCGACGCTGACGCTGCCCGCGAGGTCCGCCGTGTGGCTGACACCCGCGTCCTCTGGTCGATCTCCCGACCACGAACCCTCTCGCCCGCTGGCCGAGTGAACGGTGGCGGCCCGCCGACGCGGGCCGCCACCCGATCGGTTCAGTACAGAGCCGTGGCCAGCTTGCGGCGGGCGGCGACGACGAACGGCTCGGCCGGGTCGAACAGCTCGAACAGTTCCAGGAGTCGGGCGCGCGCCGTCGCCTTGACGTCGGCGTCGCCGGTGCGGACCAGGTCGATGATGCGGTCGAAGGCCTGCTCCGGTCGCTGGCCGAGGAGCAGTACGTCGGCGGCCGCGAGTTGCGCCTCGACGTCACCGGGCTCCGCGGTCTGCACCACGGCCGGATCGTGTGCCTGCGCACGCTTCATGAACGTGAGGTTCCGCGCGACGGACGCCGCTTCGGTGTTGCCCGGCTCGACCGCCACGATCGCCTCGTACGCCGCGAGCGCGCCGTCGAGGTCACCGGCGTTCATCAGCTCCTCGGCCGCCACCATGCGCGGGTCGGCCTCCGGCTCGGGCTGCTCGCCGAGCTCCGGAGCCGGAAGACCGAGCTTCGAGGTGATCTCGGTGAGCCACGCCACGAGTTCTTCGGGAGGCTGCGGTCCCTCGACCGCGGACACCGGCTGGCCGCCCGCGAGCGCGATCAGCATCGGCACCGACTGCGCTCCGAACGCCTGCGCGATCCGCGGGGCGGCGTCGACGTCGATCCTGGCCAGCGTCCACGCGCCGGCGGCCTGCGCCGCCAACTGCTCCATGAACTCGGTCACCTGGACGCTGGACGCACTGCGCGCGGTCCACAGCGCCGCGACGACGAGCTGCTGCCCGGAGCGCGCGACCACGTCCTGCTCGAACGTGGCCTCGGTGACGTCGACGATCGACGCTCCCTCCGGGACCGCGCCCGGGGCGCCCGGGGCCTCTCCCGCCGGTCCGGCGGGTGCGTTCGCGCGCATCCGCTCGGCCTCGGCGCGTTCCTTCAACACGGACAAGTCGACGGCGCCCGACATGGCGCTCGCCTGCTGCATCGCCGCCGCAGCGGCCTGCCGACGATTCATTGGACTGCTCACACCGCCAGTTTGTCACGGTCGACGTCGTCGCCGCCACGCCCTGTCGCAAGGTTGGACAGCTCGCCGAGATGTCCGTTCCGCCGCGCCCACACCTCGAACCAGACGGTGAACGCCGGCGGGATCGACGCGAGAGCGGCCAGGACGAACGTCTTGAAGTTCCACTTGAGAGCGATGGCGGCCCACAGCGTGATCACCAGGTACGCGACGAACGCGATGCCGTGCAGCATGCCCGGCACGCGTACGGCGGAGTCGACGCCTCCGCCGTACTTCACGATCATGGCGATCAGCAACGCGACCCACGTGATGGCCTCGACCACCGCGATGAAACGGAAGCACTTGGCCGGGGTGGTCAGAACGAAGAAGTCTTTCACACCACTCACGCCTTCGGAACGCGAACGATCAGGGCGTCGCCCTGGCCGCCTGCGCCACAGAGTGCGGCCGCACCGACGCCGCCGCCGCGGCGGGCCAGCTCCAGTGCGAGGTGCAGGGTGATGCGGGCTCCGGAGGTGCCGATCGGGTGGCCGAGCGAGATCGCCCCGCCGTCGACGTTCACGATCTCCGGATCGATGCCGAGCGCCTTGGTCGATGCCAGGCCGACCGCGGCGAACGCCTCGTTGATCTCGACGAGATCGAGATCGGCGGGCGTGATGCCCTCCTTCTCGCACGCCTTCTTGATCGCGTTGGCGGGCTGCTGCTGCAGCGACGAGTCGGGGCCGGCGACGACGCCGTGCGCGCCGATCTCGGCGATCCAGTCCAGGCCGAGCTTCTCGGCCTTGGCCTTGCTCATCACGACGACGGCACAGGCGCCGTCGGAGATCTGGGAGGCGTTGCCCGCCGTGATGGTGCCGCCCTTGCGGAAGGCGGGACGCAGGCCGGCCAGCGACTCGACGGTGGTGCCCTCACGGACGCCCTCGTCGGTGGTGAACGAGATCGGGTCGCCCTTGCGCTGCGGGATCTCGACCGGAACGATCTCGTCGTCGAACCGACCCTCGGCGGCCGCCGCGGCGGCCAGCCGGTGGCTGCGCGCGGCGACCTCGTCCTGCTCCTCGCGAGTGAAGCCGTCCGTGTCGTTGCCGACCTCGGTCAGCAGGCCCATCGGCTGATCGGTGAAGGCGTCGTGCAGACCGTCGAACGCGGTGTGGTCGACGAGTTCGGTGTTGCCGTACTTGAAGCCGCCGCGGCTGCCCGGAAGGAGATGCGGAGCCTGAGTCATCGACTCCTGGCCACCGGCGACGACGCACTCGAACTCGCCCGCGCGGATGAGCTGATCGGCCAACGCGATGGCGTCGATGCCCGACAGGCACATCTTGTTGATCGACAGCGCGGGGACGTCCCAACCGATTCCGGCCTTGACCGACGTCTGACGAGCGGGCATCTGGCCGGCGCCCGCGGTGAGGACCTGGCCCATGATGACGTACTCGACCTCGGCCGGGTCCACCTTGCCGCGGGCGAGGGCGCCCTTCACTGCGACGGCGCCGAGATCGACACCGGAGTGCCCCTTGAGCGTTCCCATGAGGCGCCCGAACGGCGTGCGCGCACCGGAGACGATGACGGTGGTGTTGTCGGACATTCAACCAACTCCTAGTAGTCGGAAACAGCGCACACCGGTGTGCTTGCGAGCAAGGTGCACGTCAGCGGTAGTCACCATCCAAGCTACCGTTAGGGCATGACTAACTCTGCATCCGAGCATGTGAACAACACCACCTCAAGCGGCGCTTTGGCCGCCGCAGCCGACCTCGTCGTCGGTGTCGACCACGTGGGCATCGCGGTGGCCGATCTCGATGCGACGGCCGCCTGGTACCGCGACAACTTCGGATTCGAGAACCTGCACGAGGAGATCAACGAAGAGCAGGGCGTCCGCGAGGCGATGATCGGACCGGCCGGCGGAACCGGCGCTCTCATCCAGTTGCTCGCACCGCTCAACGAGCAGTCGACCATCGCCAAATTCATCGACCGCAACGGTCCCGGCCTCCAGCAGCTGGCCGTCCGCGTCACCGATGTCGACGCCGTCATGGCCCGCCTGACCGATGCGGGGATCCGCCTGCTCTACCCCGCCCCCAAACGCGGCACCGCCGACTCCCGGATCAACTTCGTCCACCCCAAGGACGCGGGCGGTGTCCTCCTCGAACTCGTCGAGCCCGCCGCGGAGCACTGACGCCTACCAGACAACGACCTGACACGATACGGCGGGGTTCGGCGATTCCGGACCCCGCCGCTCTAGGATGGGACTATGTCTGCACCCGGTCAGCGTCAGAGTCCGTTCCCCATCGTCATGCGCGGGTACGACCGCGATCAGGTGACCGACCACATCCGGCGCCTCGATGCCGAGCTCCAGATGATGACCGCCGATCGGGACTCCGCCCACGCCAGCGCCGACGAACTCCACGACCGACTCGAGCGGACGCGGGCGCAGGTGCACGACCTGCAGCGCGAGGTGGACACACTGTCGGTCCCGCCGACCACTGTCGCCGGAATGAGCGAGCGCGTCTCGCGGATGCTGCAACTCGCCACCGACGAGGCGGCCGAACTCCGCGCCAATGCGCGTGATGAGGCCGACGAGACGCTGAGCGTCGCGCGCCAGAGCGCGCAACAGGAGCGTTCCGATGCGGCGGCGGAGGCCGAGCGGACCAAGGAGCTGGCTCAGGAGCACGCCGACTCGCTGATCACCGACGCCGAGAAGCGTGCCGCCGAGGTCGACGAGAAGGCCGAGAAGGCGCGACGCGAGGCCGAGCAGACCCTCGCCGACGCACGCCGTCGTGCTCAGGAGATCATCGACGACGCCGAGGCCGAGGGCGCCCGGCTCCGCGGGGCCGCGCACTCGGTGGCGATGAACCGGTTGGCGCGATCACGTGAGCTCGCGGGCGCCGCACACGATGCGCACGGACAGATCCTCGACCACCTCGACGCGCTGCGCCAGCACCTGGCCGACCTCCCGGCGGCGCTCGCGCTGTCCGGCGACGAGAAGGACCTCGTGGCCCAGACCGACACCGACGATCTGGAGATCCTCAACCGCACCCTCACCGGCCGTGACCGCTTCACCTCCGGCGATGCCGGCGAACCGACGAATGCCGCGGAGGCCACCGACGTCCTCGACGCGGTCGACGACGAGTACACCTCGGACGACTACGCCGAGGACCGGTTCGGGGGCCTCGACGAGTCGATCGCGGGCCGGGGGTCGGCCACCGCCTGATCCCGGCCGCGGGTCAGAACAGCCGGAACTCGGTGCTCTCGGTTCCGCGCAGCTTGTCGTAGTCGAGTGTCACACACCGAATGCCCCGGTCGGTGGCCAGAGTGCGCGCCTGCGGTTTGATCACCTGTGCGGCGAACACGCCTGACACCGGAGCGAGCGTCGCATCACGGTTGAGCAGTTCCAGGTACCGCGTGAGCTGTTCGACTCCGTCGATCTCGCCTCGTCGTTTGATCTCCACCGCGACGGTCGCCCCGTCGGCGTCCCGGCACAGGATGTCGACGGGCCCGATGGCGGTCATGTACTCGCGGCGGATGAGCGTGTACCCTTCGCCCAGTGTCGTCACGTGCTCGGCCAGGAGTTCCTGCAGGTGCGCCTCGACGCCGTCCTTCACCAGTCCGGGATCCATGCCCATCTCATGGGACGAGTCGTGCTCGATGGACTTGACCGTGATGCGCAGCTGTTCGCCGCCCTTGTTCGTGACCACCCACACCGCGTGTACGTCAGTGCCCTCGGGCGCGGGCTCCTCGGTCATCCAGCACGGCGGACTCATCCAGTTGAGCGGCTTGTACGCGCGGTCGTCCGCGTGAATGCTCACCGATCCGTCGGATTTCACCAGGACCAGGCGTTTGGCCATCGGCAGGTGGGCGGTCAGTCGGCCGACGTAGTCGACCTGGCATTCGGCGATCACGAGTCTCACAGTGGCCGAGTCTAGGGCATCGGCCCAACCCGACCGCGCAGCCGCTGGAGGCGAGTCTCAGTGCGTCGCCGGCACCAGCGCGCGGAGCAGTACGTCGAGTTGCACCGCGAGCTCGTCGGCTGCTCCCGGCACATCCGTGGCGAGCCGGCGGACCGCTCGTTCGAACGGTCCGTCGAAGGCCGCGTAGACGCCCGCGGCGTCCAGGACGGGTTCGCCGCCGACCAGTTCGGCGTACCGATCCACCACTCGCCAGATCATCGCGGCGAGTTCCTCGTCGATCTCCCCGACACCGTCGGCGAGCGACGGTTCGAACACCGACTGCATCCGCAGGTCGTACCAGAGCTTGTGTGTCGCGAGCTCGTTCACCGCGGTGTCGACCAGACGCCGGACGAAGCGGGCGCGTAGCGACGCGGCGTCGTCGGCGTCGTCGAGCACGTCGTCGTAGGCCGCGACGCATTCGGTCTTGTACAGCCGGACGCAGTGCGTGATCAGATCCAGCCGGTCGGTGAAGTAGTAGTGCAGAACGCCGTGGCTGTACTCGGAGTTCGCGGCGATGTCGCGCAGACTGGTGCCCGCATAGCCGAGCTCGGCCAAGGTCTTGAACGCCGCGCGAGCCAGTTCGTCGCGCTTGGCCGCGAGCTTGGTGCTGCGTTTGGCCACCCCGCGCACCGCAGGCGCCGACGACGCGATCGCCTCTGCGCTCATCTGTCGCCTCCTTCGCCGAGTCCGTCTGCAAGTGAAGGATAGCCGGTACGACGACGTCCGGCGACGTCGCGTCCAGTGATTTTGACAGTTGTCCAAATTTTTCCTTGACGATCGTCCAGATTTCGATAGTGTGACTCAGGCCACGACTTCTACTCACACAGGGAGAGTTTCATGAGCGCATTCGATCTCACCGGCAGGCGGGCACTCGTCACCGGCGGAGCACAGGGCCTCGGCGAGGGCATGGCGCGGGCACTCGCGGCGGCCGGGGCGCACGTCGTCATCGGCGACGTCCAGACCGACGCCGCCCACACGGTGGCGGAGTCCCTCGGAGACGGACACGGCGTCGTCGCACTCGACGTGACCGACGACGCGGGTTGGGCGACGGCGATCACCGAGGCCACCGACCGCCTCGGCGGACTCGACGTGGTGGTGAACAATGCGGGCGTCGAGATCAGCGGTCTCATGACCGAGATCTCGGCGGAGGACATCCGTCGCCAGCTGGACGTCAACGTGCTCGGCACCGCTCTCGGCATCAAGCACGCGCTGCGTGTCATGCGTCCCGGAGGCGCGGCCGGGACGGGCGGCGCGATCATCAACGTCGCCTCCGTCGCGGCGACCATCGCCTTCCCGGGGATCGGCATCTATTCGGCGACGAAGTCCGCGATCGACCGGATGACGCGCGTCGCCGCGATGGAGGCGGGCAAGCTCGGCTACGGGGTCCGCGTCAACTGTGTCTACCCGGGACTGGTCCCCACCGAGATGGGCGCCGGTCTCGCGAACGACATGGCCGAACTCGGCCTGTTCGGATCCGCTGAGGAGGCCGTCGAAGCGGTCGTCGACCTCACTCCGAGCGGACGCCTCGGCGAGGTCGCCGACATCGCCGACGCCGTCACCTTCCTCGCCACCGACGCCGCACGCTTCGTCAACGGGGCCGGACTGCCCGTCGACGGCGGCATGGGCATGTAGACCCGCCCCACCGCACACGCAATCCACTGCACGAAGTCAATCAGGAGCTGATCATATGAGCACTAAACCAGTCGTCGTCTACGGAGCCTCCGGCTACACCGGCCGCCTCGTCTGCGAATTCCTCCGCCAGTACAACGTGCCGTTCACCGCGGCCGGTCGCAGCGCCGCCACACTCACCGAGTCGATGAACGCACACGTTCCGGGCATCGAGACCGCCGACTACGAGGTGGTCGAGACGGAGCACAGCGTCGAGGCACTGACCGAGCTGTTCCGCGGCAGTTCGGTGATCCTCAACATGGTCGGGCCGTTCATGAAGCTCGCCGACCCCGTCGTCGAGGCAGCGCTCGCGGTGGGCGCTCACTACACGGACACGACCGGCGAGCAGGACTGGCTTCTGCACTGCGAGCAGAACTACGGATCTCAGTTCGCGGACGCCGGGCTGCTCCTCGCCCCGGGCATCGCGCAGATGTACACCACCGGTGAGATCGCCGCACAGATCGCACTCGAGACGCCGGGTCTCGACACCCTCGACATCGCCGTGTTCTGGGGCGGCAGTCCCACTATCGCGTCGACGCGCACGATCCTCGTCAACGCGGCGGGTGGTGCCGCCTACCACCTGGCGGAGAACGAGTACGTCCCCTTCGATCCCGCACAGGGACTGGTGCCGCTCATCGTTCCCGGCCAGCACGAGCTCGCTCAATCGTTGCCGTGGGGCGGAACGTCCCATCCGGTCTGGTTCAAGAACGATCCACGCGTCGCGACCTGCAAGGCACAGGGCGGCGTCTTCAACGCGGCACTGATGCAGAACGTCCCGCTGATCGTCGCCGACGCTCTCGAGAAGACGAAGGACATGACCCCCGTCGAGCGCGACGCCGCCCTCGACGCGGTCGCCGCACAGGTGATGAACACGATCCCGCCTCGCGAGAACCCGCGCACGCACAAGTCGCTCGACTCGGTGCATGCGTCCGGACCGCTGGGACGAGCACACGTCGTGATCCACGGGAACAGCAACTACCAGCAGACGGGTCTTCTACAGGCGTACGCGGCGTACAGCCTCTTGCAGCAGGCGCCGAAGCGCGTCGGTCTCGCCTCGGGATGCCAGGCGTTCGGGCACCGTGAGCTCGAGGGCGTGCTCTCCTCGTTCGGATTCATCTCGACTCCCGTCGTCACGGTGCAGCGGTGACCCTCGTCGTAGCGGCCCTTCCCGATTCGCGTGCCGCGACGGCGCCGGACGCGCCCGCTCTGACCGATGATCGGATGGTCCTGGACAACCGCGCTTTCGCCGACGCCGTCGCCCGCGCCGCTGGGCGGCTCCGATCGTCCGGGGTCGAGTCCGGCGAGGTCGTTGGACTGCTTCTGCCGAACCGGGTCGAGCTCGTCATAGCGTTGTTCGCGGCGTGGCGTCTCGGCGCGGCCGTCACCCCGATCAATCCCGCGCTCGCTGCTCCGGAGGTGGGGTTTCAAGTCTCGGATGCGGCAGCCCGCACCGTCGTCGTGGAACCGGGCGTCGATCTCGACATCCCCGGTGTCGGCCTCGTCGAGTGCACCGACCTCGTCGCGGGCGACCCCGTTCCGACTCCAGCCGGACTCGACCCGGACGATGTGGCGCTGCTCATCTATACCGCGGGCACGACAGGCACGCCGAAGGGCGTGATGATCACCCATCGCAACATCGATGCGATGACGTCGACGTTCGTCGACCACTTCGGCTTCACCGCCGACGATCACAGTCTGCTCGTCCTTCCGCTGTTCCACGCGAACGGAGTGGTTCTGGGAACCCTCGCACCGCTGCGAGCAGGTGGCCGAGCCACCGTCGTCGGGCGATTCCGACCCGACGCGTTCTTCCCCGCCGTCCAGGCGCACCGACCGACGTACTTCTCGGCGGTGCCCGCGATCTATGCGATGTTGGCGGGGCTGCCCGACGACGTGGTCCCGGATACGACGTCACTGCGTTTCGGAATCTGCGGGGCCGCTCCGATGCCCACCGAACTCATCGCACGGTTCGAGGATCGGTACAACGTGCCGATCGTCGAGGGCTACGGTCTGTCGGAGACCACGACCGCCTCCGCGATCAACCCGGTGGAGGGGCTCCGTAAGCCGGGTACCGTGGGGCCCGCGCTCCCCGGTCAACGCATACGGATCGTCGATGCGGAGCTGCGCGACGTCCCTCGCGGCGAGTCCGGCGAAGTCCTGATCGCCGGCGACGTGGTCATGGCCGGGTACCTCAACCGACCGGACGCCACCGCGGAGACCATCGTGGACGGCTGGCTCCGCACCGGCGATGTCGGTCGGGTCGACGACGACGGCTATCTTCAGCTCGTCGACAGGGTGAAGGACATGATCATCCGTGGCGGCGAGAATCTGTATCCGAAGGAGATCGAGAACCAGATCTATCGTCATTCCGACGTCTTCGAAGCCGCTGTCATCGGCCGTCCGCATGACGTCCTCGGCGAAGTCCCGGTCGCCTACGTCTCTTTCCGGGACGGGGCGACGACCACCACGACTGACATCGAGGCTTCACTTCGCGACCAGCTCGCCAAGATCAAGCAGCCCGTGGAGATCATCGAGCTCGGCGACGTGCCGAAGAATCCGGTGGGAAAGATCGACAAGCCGGCGTTGAGGGCGTTGGACGCGGAGACCGCTGTCGATCGGGCGGGCGGTGATCCGACCGGCGACCGATGAAGTCGGCCGCCGGAAGTCCGTACAAAGCAGTGGGCCCCTGACCTGTCACAGATCAGGGGCCCCACCAAGTAAATTACGGCAGTGTCCTACTCTCCCACACTGACTAAAGTGCAGTACCATCGGCGCTGGCAGGCTTAGCTTCCGGGTTCGGAAAGGGACCGGGCGTTCCCCCACCGCTAAAACCACCGTAAAAACACAAGACACACACAAACAAATCGTGTGTTGCCTCAGAAGCAAATAGTGGATGCAAACAACCAAACAAAGTGTGTGAGCATTGTATGTAAGCCCTCGGCCTATTAGTACCAGTCACCTCAACACATTACTGCGCTCACAATTCTGGCCTATCAACCCCATCATCTCTAGGGGGCCTTACCCAACACAAAAGTGTTGACAAGAAACCTCATCTTGGAACAGGCTTCCCGCTTAGATGCTTTCAGCGGTTATCCCTTCCGAACGTAGCCAACCAGCCGTGCCCTTGGCAGAACAACTGGCACACCAGAGGTCCGTCCGTCCCGGTCCTCTCGTACTAGGGACAGGATTCCTCAAGTTTCTACACGCGCGCGGCGGATAGAGACCGAACTGTCTCACGACGTTCTAAACCCAGCTCGCGTGCCGCTTTAATGGGCGAACAGCCCAACCCTTGGGACCTACTCCAGCCCCAGGATGCGACGAGCCGACATCGAGGTGCCAAACCATCCCGTCGATATGGACTCTTGGGGAAGATCAGCCTGTTATCCCCGGGGTACCTTTTATCCGTTGAGCGACACCGCTTCCACACGCCGGTGCCGGATCACTAGTCCCGACTTTCGTCCCTGCTCGACACGTACGTCTCACAGTCAAGCTCCCTTGTGCACTTACACTCAACACCTGATTGCCAACCAGGCTGAGGGAACCTTTGGGCGCCTCCGTTACACTTTAGGAGGCAACCGCCCCAGTTAAACTACCCACCAGGCACTGTCCCTGAACCCGATCAGGGTCCGAAGTTAGAAGCCCAATACGATCAGAGTGGTATTTCAACAACGACTCCACACACACTAGCGTGCACGCTTCACAGTCTCCCACCTATCCTACACAAACCGTACCGAACACCAATACCAAGCTATAGTGAAGGTCCCGGGGTCTTTTCGTCCTGCCGCGCGAAACGAGCATCTTTACTCGTACTGCAATTTCGCCGAGCCTGTGGTTGAGACAGCAGAGAAGTCGTTACGCCATTCGTGCAGGTCGGAACTTACCCGACAAGGAATTTCGCTACCTTAGGATGGTTATAGTTACCACCGCCGTTTACTGGGGCTTAAATTCTCAGCTTCACCACCAAAGTGGTTAACCGGTCCTCTTAACCTTCCAGCACCGGGCAGGCGTCAGTCCGTATACATCGTCTTACGACTTCGCACGGACCTGTGTTTTTAGTAAACAGTCGCTTCTCTCTGGTCTCTGCGACCACCACCAACTCCAGACGCGAAGTCCTTCACCAGCAATGGTCCCCCTTCTCCCGAAGTTACGGGGGCAATTTGCCGAGTTCCTTAACCACAGTTCACTCGATCGCCTTAGTATTCTCTACCTGACCACCTGTGTCGGTTTGGGGTACGGGCCATGCACCAACTCACTAGAGGCTTTTCTCGGCAGCATAGGATCACTGAATTCACCACAACGGCTACGCATCACCTCTCAGACACACAGAACACGGATTTACCTATGTCCCGTCCTACAGGCTTACACCAGCACAACCAACGACTGGCCCAGCTACCTTCCTGCGTCACCCCATCGCTTGACTACTACACCCAAGGTCCCATGCAGCCACCACCACAACAATCCGAAGAAAGCCACAGCAGCTTTTGGATGGTTAGTACAGATGATTCACCACTTGTCGCGAGTGCACGGGTACGGGAATATCAACCCGTTGTCCATCGACTACGCCTGTCGGCCTCGCCTTAGGTCCCGACTCACCCTGGGCGGATTAACCTGGCCCAGGAACCCTTGGTCATTCGGCGGACAAGTTTCTCACTTGTCTTTCGCTACTCATGCCTGCATTCTCACTCCCACACCCTCCACACCTAGATCACTCCGGCGCTTCCACGGATGCAGGACGCTCCCCTACCCACCCACACCACTAGACAGGAAAACCTGCCGATGTTCTCGTGTGAGTGCCGCGGCTTCGGCGGTGTACTTGAGCCCCGCTACATTGTCGGCGCAGGATCACTTGACCAGTGAGCTATTACGCACTCTTTCAAGGATGGCTGCTTCTAAGCCAACCTCCTGGTTGTCTAAGCGACCCCACATCCTTTTCCACTTAGTACACGCTTAGGGGCCTTAGCCGGCGATCTGGGCTGTTTCCCTCTCGACTACGAAGCTTATCCCCCGCAGTCTCACTGCCACGCTCTCACTTACCGGCATTCGGAGTTTGGCTGACGTCAGTAACCTAGTAGGGCCCATCGGCCATCCAGTAGCTCTACCTCCAGTAAGAAACACGTGACGCTGCACCTAAATGCATTTCGGGGAGAACCAGCTATCACGGAGTTTGATTGGCCTTTCACCCCTACCCACAACTCATCCCCTCCATTTTCAACTGAAGTGGGTTCGCGCCTCCACAACCTCTTACAGCTGCTTCACACTGGCCATGGGTAGATCACTCCGCTTCGGGTCTAGACCCAGCGACTACACGCCCTATTCAGACTCGCTTTCGCTACGGCTACCCCACACGGGTTAACCTCGCCACTGAGCACTAACTCGCAGGCTCATTCTTCAAAAGGCACGCCATCACCCCACAACAATAGAGGGCTCTGACGGATTGTAAGCGTCCGGTTTCAGGTACTATTTCACTCCCCTCCCGGGGTACTTTTCACCTTTCCCTCACGGTACTAGTCCGCTATCGGTCACCAGAAAGTATTTAGGCTTACCGGGTGGTCCCGGCAGATTCACAGCAGATTCCACGAGCCCGCTGCTACTTGAGAAACACTAAAGCCAGTCATCGCGTTTTCGGTTACGGGACTCTCACCCACTACGGCAGACCATTCCAAGCCACTTCACCTAACACAACAATTTTTTACTGACCCCACCGCCGGCAGACGATGACATAATGCCCTCACAACCCCACACGCACAACCCCTGCCGAGTATCACATACGCATGGTTTAGCCTCATCCGCTTTCGCTCGCCACTACTCACGGAATCACTCTTGTTTTCTCTTCCTATGGGTACTGAGATGTTTCACTTCCCCACGTTCCCTCCACACCCGCTATACATTCACGAGTGGGTAACACGACATAACTCGTGCTGGGTTTCCCCATTCGGACACCCTCGGATCACAGCTCGTTTGACAACTCCCCGAGGACTATCGCGGCCTACCACGTCCTTCATCGGCTCCTGGTACCAAGGCATCCACCGAACGCCCTAAAACACTTACAACAACACCCACAAACACACCACAACCACCACCCCCACAAGTGCGGGAAACAGTCGACTGTGACACGAATGTGGACATCACATTTTCATTGAAATTGCAATACACACCTTACATGTAAGATGCTCGCATCCACTATCTACTTCTCAAACAACACACACCCACCCGACCCACCACACAACACGTGCGCGGACATCCAGCAAGCACGAAGAAACACACCCAGTGTATTCCCTCAGAACCCCGATAGCGTGTGACATCCCAGCATGCCGGTCACCCGACACACCCCCACCACCAGCAAGCACCACATCGATGCTCACCAGCACGACCGGCACCACCAGGGTGCCCGCCGCAGGCGTGGATTTCTTGTGTTTCACCCATGAACACACACTCGCCCATCCTGCGTTCGAGGACAGCACGAGAGTGTTGTGTGCTCCTTAGAAAGGAGGTGATCCAGCCGCACCTTCCGGTACGGCTACCTTGTTACGACTTCGTCCCAATCGCCGATCCCACCTTCGACAGCTCCCTCCCACAAAGGGGTTAGGCCACCGGCTTCGGGTGTTACCGACTTTCATGACGTGACGGGCGGTGTGTACAAGGCCCGGGAACGTATTCACCGCAGCGTTGCTGATCTGCGATTACTAGCGACTCCGACTTCATGGGGTCGAGTTGCAGACCCCAATCCGAACTGAGACGCGCTTTAAGGGATTCGCTCCACCTCACGGTCTCGCAGCCCTCTGTACGCGCCATTGTAGCATGTGTGAAGCCCTGGACATAAGGGGCATGATGACTTGACGTCATCCCCACCTTCCTCCGAGTTGACCCCGGCAGTCTCCTGCAAGTCCCCGGCATAACCCGCTGGCAATACAGGACAAGGGTTGCGCTCGTTGCGGGACTTAACCCAACATCTCACGACACGAGCTGACGACAGCCATGCACCACCTGTACACCAACCACAAGGGAACACATATCTCTATGCGCGTCTGGTGTATGTCAAACCCAGGTAAGGTTCTTCGCGTTGCATCGAATTAATCCACATGCTCCGCCGCTTGTGCGGGCCCCCGTCAATTCCTTTGAGTTTTAGCCTTGCGGCCGTACTCCCCAGGCGGGGTACTTAATGCGTTAGCTACGGCACGGAATCCGTGAAATGGACCCCACACCTAGTACCCACCGTTTACGGCGTGGACTACCAGGGTATCTAATCCTGTTCGCTCCCCACGCTTTCGCTCCTCAGCGTCAGTTACTACCCAGAGACCCGCCTTCGCCACCGGTGTTCCTCCTGATATCTGCGCATTTCACCGCTACACCAGGAATTCCAGTCTCCCCTGTAGTACTCAAGTCTGCCCGTATCGCCTGCACGCCTGCAATTGAGTTGCAGAATTTCACAGACGACGCGACAAACCGCCTACGAGCTCTTTACGCCCAGTAATTCCGGACAACGCTCGCACCCTACGTATTACCGCGGCTGCTGGCACGTAGTTGGCCGGTGCTTCTTCTCCAGGTACCGTCACTTGCGCTTCGTCCCTAGCGAAAGAGGTTTACAACCCGAAGGCCGTCATCCCTCACGCGGCGTCGCTGCATCAGGCTTGCGCCCATTGTGCAATATTCCCCACTGCTGCCTCCCGTAGGAGTCTGGGCCGTGTCTCAGTCCCAGTGTGGCCGATCACCCTCTCAGGTCGGCTACCCGTCGTCGCCTTGGTAGGCCATTACCCCACCAACAAGCTGATAGGCCGCGGGCCCATCCCACACCGCAAAAGCTTTCCACCCGATACCATGCAGCATCAGGTCATATCCGGTATTAGACCCAGTTTCCCAGGCTTATCCCAGAGTGCAGGGCAGATCACCCACGTGTTACTCACCCGTTCGCCACTCGAGTACCCCCGAAGGGGCCTTTCCGTTCGACTTGCATGTGTTAAGCACGCCGCCAGCGTTCGTCCTGAGCCAGGATCAAACTCTCCAACAAAAAATATTGAAAACACAGTTTTCAACACAAGCCAGAAAGCATAAAGCCTGACCAAATCCAAAAAACTGACAAGAATAACAATCATCAAACAACACGACACAACCACACGGCCGTGTCATGTTTGTTCACAAAATAGTTTTCCTGCCACAAAAAATAATCTTTATGTGGCACAAGAAAATTTCTGTCACACACTATCGAGTTCTCAAAGAACACACACCCACCAGCACCACCCCGACATGGTCGGGTCGACCTCCAGTGAACATATTTCATTGTGTATCGACCGTTTCAGGCCAACTCTTCCAACCTACCAGACTGGAATACCCTCGGCAAACCTGAGGTTCATTCACTGTTTCCAGGGGAGAACGTTCATGTTCGCTTTGGGCGCTTCTCGACTGTACTCGACCCGACCGCGAAGTCATAATCGCGGACATGGGGGGGTAGTCGATGCCGGCGCGGCCGGAGCCGCGCTGACTCGACATAAGTTACGCAGATTCCCCAGCCAGAGCAAATCACCAGGTCACAGGGACGCCAGCGTGGTGCGGCCTAGCCGAACGGACAGGAGATCGACCCGAACGGTCAGTTACCGCGCGCGACGACCGCTCCTAGCGTCGAGACATGACCATCACAGAGCTCCGCCGGCCGTCTCTCCGACGGCGTATCGACGTCCGCGCGTTCGATGTCCTGCCCGCGGACTTCACCCGCGCCGGCGCCCTCGGGTGGCGCGTCGACGGTCACGAGGTGACGATCGGTCACTGTCTCACCGTGGACTCCATCAGCGACGACTCGGCTGTCCGCGCCGTCGCGCGATTAGTGGACGACGGCGTCGTGGTCGGGCAGGACGAGTTCGAGTCGGCGATGACGGGGTTGATCTCCACGAGCGGTCCGACTGCGGATGACGGATGGTCGGCGTTCTTCACCAACTCGCTGACCGCACTCCGCGCAGGCACGGCCGAGTTCGCGCCGGTCCACCGACGTGCGCGGTCGCTTCTCGTCGGGACGTCGGTCCTCGAGGTCGGCTGCTGCTTCGGTCTGCTGGCCCTGCAGTGCGCACAGGACGGATGGCGCGTCGACGCGTGCGACATCTGTCCGGCGGCGCTCGTCCTCCTCGACCGCGCGGGTCGACGGCTCGGTCTCGACGTGCGGACCAGGCGAGGGGACGCCCGTGCCCTCCCCTACCCGGACGGCGGCGCGGACACGGTCACGCTGGTCCATCTTCTCGAGCATCTCGCGCCGTCGGACGTGCAGACCGCCATCGGTCAGGCACTTCGGGTCGCGCGGCGACGAGTCGTGATCGCCGTCCCCTTCGAAGACGAGCCCGCCGAGCACTTCGGGCATCGGCAGCGACTGTCCGAGGCGGATCTGCACGAATGGGCGGCACCGTGGATCAGTGCGGGACTCGACGCCGACGTCGTCGTCGATCACGGAGGCTGGCTGATCCTCGACCGACCCCGGCAGTGATCGATCGTCACGGCCGGGTCAGACCAGTCCCCGTTTGCTCGCCACGTAGACCGCATCGGTCCGATTGCTGACTCCCAGCTTTCGGATCAGATTTCGAATGTGGAACTTGACCGTCGACTCGGAGATGAACAGGAGCCCGCCGATCTCGGCGTTCGACTTGCCCGCCGCCAACGACTTGAGCACATCGCGTTCGCGATCGGTGAGATCGAGAACCCCGTCCCGCGCGCCCGACACCGTCCGCAGAACGCTCGTCGCGCTCCGCGGGTCGAAAGCACTCCCACCGGTGGCCACCGCACGCACGGCCCGCACGAGTTCGGTCGTGTCCACGTCTTTGACCACGTAGCCGCGCGCACCCGCCCGGACCGCACGAATCACGAGGTCGTCGTCGAGGAACGTCGTGAGGACCAGCGACGCCACCGCGGGATGCACCCGGCTGATCTCCTCGATCAGCCGCAGACCCTCGTAGTCGGCGCCCGCCGTGAGTTTCAGATCCACCACGACCACGTCCGGTCGGCATCGAGCGATCTCGGCGAGCGCGGACACGAACGAGTCCGCCTCGCCCACCACCTCGACGGCGGTGTCCCGGTCCAACAACGACCGGAGCCCTTCCCTGAGGAGGGCGTGGTCGTCGACGAGTACCGTCCTGATCGGTCTGTCCTGGTCACCGGTCACGCGTCCTCCTCCGCCGGGGTCGGCACATGCGCCACGATCCGCACACCGCCGAGTCGTGATCGTCGAATGGCGAACTCACCGCCCTGTTCGGTGGCGCGCGACGCCATGTTCGCCAGTCCTCGGTGCCGTCCCGAGGTCACATCGCCTCGTTCGGCCGCGCGCATCACGGTCCGCAGCGCGACCGGGTCGCCGATCCCGTCGTCGTCGACCAGCAGGCGCACTCCGGCGTCGTCGTAGTTCAGGGTCACGGCGACCCTCGTCGCCCGCGCGTGCAGCGCGGCATTGAACAGCGCCTCCCCGGCGATGCGAAGGACCGCGTGCTGTACGTCGCCGCTGAGCTCACGAGTCCGGCCGCGGACCGAGACCGTCGCATCGACGTCCGGCGGCATGTGCAGTGAGCACAGCTCCCGAAGCGTGTCGACCACGTCCGCCGATGTCCCGCCCGACTGCGCGAGCGCGTAGATCGCCCCGCGCAGCTGTTCCATCGCGTCCCGGGTCAGGGCCACGGCCTTGTCGAGCCGCTGTGCGCCCTCTCCGCCGACGTCGCCGCGACACAGTTCCATCTGCAGCCCCGCCGACAGCACCGACTGGCCCACCGAATCGTGCAGTTCGCGCGCGATCCGCTGGCGTTCGGCGCCCAGCAGGGCCGTGCGGCGGGCCGCCCAGAGTTCACGCTGGGTGCGGACGAGTTCGTCGTTGCGGTCGGCGAGTTCCTCGGCGCGACGCCGGATCTGGAGGAACAGGGACGAGTTCACCAGGGCGACCGTCGCCTGCCCGGCGAGGATCCGCAGCACGGTCAGATCGGACGGGTCGATCCGGCGGTCCTGGCGCGTCCACGCCGACAGGCCGCCGACCACGTCGCCGTCGAGTTCCACCGGCACGTGAACGTGATTCTCGTCCGCGATCGGCGCGTGCAGCACCGTGACCTCGCCGCGCAGCACGTCGTTGAGACGGTTCAGCACCACGTCCGGCAGTGCGCCGGGCGGCTGCGCGACGCTCGCCCCCTCGAACGCCAGGAGCGCCCCGTCCGAGTCGATGATCAGATGGCGCGGTCCGGTGCCGACGAGTCGGCCGTCGGCGAGGGCGAACACGACCCAGTCCGCACCGAGGTGGTCGCGCACCGTCTTGACGACCTCGACGACCAGGGCCTCGGGACCGTCCGTGGTCCGCACGAGAGCCTTCGATATCCCTTCCAGCGCGAGCATCACCCGGCTCAGCCTGGCCTGGAAGCCGCGGAACTGCGCATAGTGTCCCGCCTTGACGGTGCGCAGCCCGACGAGCGATGCGAGGTCGGGATCGGAGTCGGAGTCCACGGTTACAGGGCCTGCCGATACAGGTCGACGATTCCGGAGGTCTCGGGTCGGCGCGGATTGGTGATCATGCACGAGTCGGCGAGTGCGTGCGAGGTCAACAGATCGAGGTCGGCGGCGCGCACACCCAACGGCGACAGCGTGTCGGGCATGCCGACACGCGCCGCCAGAGCACCGACGGCGTCTGCGAGGCGATCGGCGACGGTGCGCGGATCGCCGCTGGTCGAGAGGCCGACGGCATCGGCGAGCCGGACGAAGTCGTCGGCACACACCGTGGCGTTGTACCGGATCACATGCGGGAGCAGCACCGAGTTGATCGTGCCGTGCGGCGCATCGCAGTGTCCTCCCACCGGGTGGCTCATCGCATGCGTCGCGCCGAGGATGGCATTCGTGAACGCCATCCCGGCCCGCAACGACGCCAGCGACATCTCCTCCCCCGCGCCGGTGTCCGCGGGATCGTCGACGAGCCGTTCGAGGTTGGTCCACACACCGGTGAGCGCCTCTGTCGCGAGCGAGTCGGTCAGTCGCCCGTGAGCAAGCGAGACGTACGCCTCGATGCAGTGCGTCAACGTGTCCATCCCGGTCTGCGCGGTGACCTCGGGCGACACCGTGGTGAGCAGCGTGGGATCGATGACGGTGACGTTCGGGACCAGGGTCCGGCCGATGATCGTCACCTTGGTGCGCCGTGCCGGATCGTTCACGATGCAGAACTGGGACACGTCCGCGCCGCTGCCCGCGGTCGTCGGCACGGTGACCAGGGGTGGAAGCGGTCTGCCCACCATGTCGATCCCCTCGTACTCCAGGATCGACCCGCCGTTGGAGGCGAGTACGGCCACGCCTTTCGCCGCGTCGATCACCGAGCCGCCGCCGAGTGCCACCAGACCGTCGGCGTCGTGCGCCTGGTAGGCGGCGAATCCGTCGGCCACCTCGTGCGCCCGAGGATTCGGCGACACTCCCAGATACGCCGCGGGCCGCAGACCCTGCTCACCGAGATCGGCCATCAGCCGTCCGAACCAGGGTGTCTGCTCGATGGTCCGGTCGCTGACCACGAGCGGCCGCTGGACGCCGAGACCGCCGATGGCCGTCGCCGCTTCCGGGAACGAGCCCCGCCCCGACACGATCTCCGGGGTGTGGAACTTCGACACGCCGGCCCCCGCCCGCGTCCTGCTCACACCGCTCATGGCACCGCACCTCCTCGTGTGGACAGACCGTACCGCCTCACCGCAGTGCCGCGCCGAGATCGTCGCACTTGTCGAGTAGTTCCGCGCCGTCGCGGGCACTGACCACCCCCGAGCAGTGTTCCGCGTAGTCGGCCAGTGCGCACCCGGTCTGGGTCCAGTAACGCGACGGTTCCGGAGTCAACCACGCGACGCGGTGCGCGCGGCGGGCGATCGACTCGAACAGGTCCACCCGCGGGTCGAAGGCGTTGCTGCGGGCGTCTCCGACCACCAGAACACTGGTCCGTCCGGTGATCAGATCACCGTATCGGGTCGACGTCTCATCCCACATCCGGCCGTAGTCGCTGGTCGCGGACAGGTCGAGCCCGTCGGCGGCCAGGACCGCCGACAGCGCGGCGTCCGGGTCGGCGACACGCAACTCGGGCGTCACGCGGATCGGTCGGTCGACGAAGGCGATCACCTCACAACGGTTGCCGTGCCTGTGCAGCGTTTGAGCCAGCCGCAGGACGAACCCCGCTACCGGCCGCACCGACAGGGACACGTCGACCAGCACGAGCAGCCGCACGGGACCGGGAACCCGGACACGTCTCCACAGCTCGGCCGGCACGCCGTCGGTACGCGCGGACTCGCGCAGAGTGGCCCGGACGTCGAGCCGACCGCCGTCGGTCAACCGAGCCACCGATCGCGGCGCACCGCGCATCCGCTGCACCAGCCGATGACAGGCTCGGTCGAGGTCGGCCTGGTCGCGATGCACCCGCGGCTGCACGCTCGCCGTCGGTCCGTCGGGAACCACTGCGTCGGCCAACCGCGCGGTGAGCGCGTCGACGAAGTCCTCGAGGGCCCGCTGCAACTGTTCGCGGCGCCGATCGTCGAGCACGTCCGCATCGTCGGCTCCGTACGCGCTGCGGCCGTCCGACGCGTCGAGTACGGCCAGGAGACCCGCGGCGTCGGCCAGATTCAACGTCGCCCCCTCGACGCGGACCGCCGATCCGGTCAGCTCCCCGACCTGTGCGGAGTCGGCGTTGTCGACTTCCACCGTGTACGTCACCCCGCCGGAGGCGTTCGACGCGTCGGTGTCGACCTGCAGTTCCTCGGCCCCCGAGGACACCGAGAAGTCGTCGTCCTCGCGGTGTGCGCTCTCGCCGTGGCGCTCTCGGGCGTCGGGGTCGTCGATCATGAGGTCGCCGATCTCGACCGTGTGCTCGTCGGCGCCGATCCGTCGTGCGGTGCCCGCGAACTCCTCGTCCCAGTCGATCTCGTCCGGCAGATCGGCTGCGACGCCCCTGGTGCGGGGCGACTCGTCCGGGCCGGCCGCGACGAGGCCGTCGTCGGTGAAGAACGCATCGAAGACGAGGTCGAATCCGGCTCGTTCGAAGTCGTACTTCACGCTGACACTGCGCAACGCGACCCGCAGCCGGGCGAGATCGTCGGCCCCCACCAGCGCGAGCACCCGTCGGACTTCGATGACCTCGGCGGGCGAGCAGCCGACGCCGACGGCGCGCAGCGCACGGCCGAACGTCGACGCGACCGTGTCGAGCAGCCGGGCGCCGATGTCGCCTCCGCTGAGCATTCCGGTCAGCCCCGCGCCGCGGCGCTGTGGGCACGAGCGGCACCGAACGCCTGGCCCGCACTCACTCCGCGGTCGTCGGCACGGGTCCGCGCGGGTTCGGCGAACGCGCGTCGCACATGGTCGAGGTCGGTGCCGAACTTGACCAGCAACGACATCAGGGCCGGATCGGTCGGCGAGAGATGCGACGCCGCCCGGGACGCATCGATGACCTCCGCGATCGACGGGCTCTTGCGCAGGGGCAGCTCACGGAGCCGACGGGCGAGGTCGACGACGTCGGCGATCACCGACTCTTCGACGTCGGGCGCCCGAACCGCGACGATTCTCGCCTCCCGCTCGGCGGACGGGTACTCCACCTGGAAGTGCAGGCAGCGGCGTTTGAGCGCGGCCGACAGCTCGCGAGTGTCGTTCGAGGTGAGGATCACCCACGGCGCCGACCGCGCGGTGAAGGTGCCCAGTTCGGGGACGGTCACCTGGCGTTCGGCGAGCACCTCGAGCATCACCGCCTCCATCGCCTCGTCGGTGCGGTCGATCTCGTCGACGAGCAGGACCGTCGGATCCGGTGAGACGATCGCGGCCAGGAGCGGGCGCGGGACCAGGAAGCCTTCGGTGTACACGCCGACCTCGGTGCGCGCCAGCGCCGCCGACGCGGCGGCCAGTGTGTCGTACTCGGCGAGTTCGGCGCCGATCCGGTCGCGCAGCATCTGCACATGCAGCAGTTGGCGGGCGTAGTCCCACTCGTAGAGCGCGCGGGAGTCGTCCAGACCCTCGTAGCACTGGAGTCGGATCAGCTCGCGGCCGGACGCCGCGGCCAGTGCCTTGGCCAGTTCGGTCTTACCGACGCCCGCGGGGCCTTCCAGAAGCAGCGGCCGATCCAGGATCGTCGCCAGGTGCACGACGACGGCCAGGTCGTCGTCGATCAGATAGCCTTCGCCGGCCAGAGCCTCCGCCAGTCCGGCGGCGGTGTCGAAACGGGTGTCGCTCATGGTGCCTCGCAAGAGATTCGGGATGGGTGGTGGCCGGTGTCCGCGGTGCCGTGTCGGTGATCACCGACGCGGTCGGGACCCGCCGCGCGGGTCCCGACCGGTTCTGTTCAGTACGCGCCGGTGAAGGCGTGGCGGACCATCGGGATCAGCGATTCGACAGTGCATTCACGCGGATTGGCCGGCGTGCACCAGTCGTCCATCATGTGCTCGGAGATCGCCCTGACCGTCGCGTCCGAGGTGTCGATGCGGGTGCCGCGGTCTGCGTACTTTCCGGTGCCCATCCGATTCTTGTCGTAGCTGTCGCCGGTCAGCGAGCCGAAGTTCTCCGGGATGCCCAGATCCTTCGACAGGCGGATCGCTGCTTCTACGGCGGCGTCCGCGGCCTGCACCGTCGTCATGTTGCGGGTGTCGACGCCCATCAACGACGCGATCTCGGCGAAGCGTTCGTACCGCGCGGGCAGGTTGTACTCCCAGACTCGAGGCAGGGCGATCGCGTTGTTCAGTCCGTGATGACTGTCGAAGAAGGCGCTGACCGCGTGTGAGAGCGAGTGGACCAATCCGAGTCCACCGGAGTTGAACGCCTGCGCCGCGATGTACTGCGCATGCATCATCCCGGCACGCGCCTCAAGGTTCTGCGGATCGTAGACGGCGGTCCGCAGGTGCTTGGTGATCAGTTCGATCGAGTACTTGGCGTTGCCGAGCGACGGCTCGAAGTCCAGCCGTGACACGAACGGCTCACTCGCGTGGGCCAGGACGTCGAAGCCGCAGAACGCGGTGAAGTGTTCCGGGCAGGTGTAGTACAGCAGCGGGTCGTCCATCGCGAGGTCCACCAGGCAGGTGTCGTCGAACGCGACCCACTTGTGCGGCTTCTCCATGTCGGAGGTGTCAGTGATCACATACGCCCATGAGGTCTCCGAGCCGGTGCCCGCCGTGGTCGAGACGGCGATGTGCTTCGGATTCTCCTTGTTCGTGGCCTTGGAGAAGCCCTCGAACTCGTTGATGTTACGGCCGTCGTGGGCGATCACCATGCGAGCGCCCTTGGCCGCGTCGTGGCTGGATCCGCCGCCGACCGAGATTATGCCGTCGCACTTCTCCGACTGGTAGCGGGCCGCGGCGTCCATCGCGTTGTAGTCTTTCGGATTCGACTCGACGTCGTCGAACAGGACGACGTCCACGCCCTGGTACTCGATCTTGCCGATCAACTCCTCGATGATCCCCGAGCCGCGCAGGCCGGTGGTCATGAGCAGGACGCGGGTCATGCCGAGTTCCTTGGCCTCCACGCCCAGCATGTCGTGGGCGCCGACGCCCAGCTTCGCCTTCGGGAAGGGGTGGAACTCCTTGATCGGGAACTCCCAGATCTGATTCAGCTCGATGGCCATGAGATGAGGACTCCTGTGCGGTTGCCGGTTGGGTCCTCACCAGCGTGTGCTCTGGGACACAGGCCGAACAAGGGTGCCTGACCTGCAGCGCACGGAGTCGGTCCGAGAGTTCAGGGCGCTACCTGTCCGTTCGGACAGGTAGCGGTCAGCCGGTGATGCGCGCTATGGTCCCGCCCAGGCTGCGCAGTTGCTCCTCGAAGTTCGGGTAGCCGCGGTCGATGTGTTCGATGTCGTGGACCTCGGTGTCGCCGTCGGCGACGAGGCCGGCGAGAACCAGGCCGACACCGGCCCGGATGTCGGACGACCAGACCGGGGCGCTCGAGAGCCTCTCGACCCCGCGGATCACGGCGTGGTGACCGTCGGTGCGGGCGTCCGCCCCGAGCCTGACGAGCTCTTCGACGAACCGGAAGCGCGCCTCGAAGACATTCTCGGTCACGACGGAGAGTCCGTCCGACACGGTCGCGAGTCCGATGGCCATGGGCTGGAGGTCCGTCGGGTATCCGGGGAACGGCAGCGTCGCGGTGTTGACCGCCGTCGGCCGCGAGTCCTGCACGACGCGGAAGCCGTCGTCGAATCGCTCGACTCGCGCACCGGCTCCCTCGAGCTTCTTGAGAACGAGCCGAAGATGCTCGGGGTCGATGCCCTTGACCGTGATGTCGCCCTGGGTCATCGCGGCGGCCACGCCCCAGGTGCCTGCGACGATGCGGTCGCCGACCACGTGGTGCGTGGTGGGATGGAGTCCGTCGACGCCCGTCACCGTCAGCGTCGGCGAACCCGCACCGTCGATGCGGGCGCCCATCTCGGTGAGCATGAGGCACAGGTCGACGATCTCGGGTTCGCGCGCCGCGTTCTCGATCGTCGTGACGCCGTCGGCGAGAACCGCCGCCATCAGGATGTTCTCGGTGGCGCCGACCGACGGGAAGTCGAGGATCACCTCCGCACCGTGCAGGCTCTCCGCGGCGGCCACCACGCAGCCGTGCTCGATCTCGCTGTGCGCGCCGAGCGCACGCAGACCGGCCTGGTGCATGTCGAGTGGGCGGGATCCGATGGCGTCGCCGCCGGGCAGTGCGACGACGGCTCGACGGCGCCGCGCCATCAGCGGGCCGAGGACGCAGACCGACGCGCGGAACTGCTTCACCGCGTCGAAGTCGGCGTGATAGTCGGGCTCGGCCGGGGTGTCTATCGTCACGGTGTCGCCGGAGATCTCCACGGACGCGCCGAGACCACGCAGCACGTCGGCCATCAACGGGACGTCGGCGATCCGCGGTGCGTTGGTCAGTACCGTCCGTCCCTCCGCCAGCAGCGCGGCCGCCATCAGTTTCAGCACGCTGTTCTTGGCTCCCCAGACGGCCACCTCGCCGACCAGGCGGGCCCCACCCGACACCACATAACGATCGCTCACCGGCACAGTGTATCGGCCACCGGGTAGGTTGCCAGGTATGGCAGTGCACCTCACACGTATCTACACACGGACCGGCGACGACGGCACCACCGGCCTCTCCGACTTCTCTCGCGTGCCCAAGACCGACCTCCGCGTGGTCGCCTACGCCGACTGCGACGAGGCCAACGCCGCGATCGGTCTCGCGCTCACCGTGGCCGGTGACGTGCCCGACGACATCCGGACCGTCCTGACCACCGTGCAGAACGATCTCTTCGACGCGGGCGCCGATCTCTCGACGCCTGTGGTCGACGATCCGAAGTATCCGCCGCTGCGTGTGGAGGCCGAGTACATCGACGCGCTCGAATCATGGTGCGACGCGTTCGGCGAGGAGCTCCGACCGCTCGACTCGTTCATCCTGCCGGGCGGAACCGCCCTGTCGGCGCACCTGCATCAGGCGCGTGTGATCGTTCGACGGGCCGAGCGTGCCGCGTGGGCGGCGATCGACTCGGCTCCCGACGACACCAGCGTCCTGCCCGCGAAGTATCTCAACCGGCTGTCGGACCTGTTGTTCATCCTGGGTCGCGTCGCGAATGTGCGCGCGGGTGTCACCGACGTGAAATGGGTTCCCGGCGGTCAACGAACACGCTGAGCGTCTCGACGAGCGGGGTCAGGCCGCGGGACGACGCCGCGCACGGCGCGGGGCCCGCGCCTCGAGCCACGACTGGAAGGCGGTCATGGCCGCGGGGGCCATCGCGAGTTCGTACGCGCCGCCCTGCCCACGCCGACCGACGATCACTTCGGCGATCACCGCGTCGGGCTCCATGATCTCGTGTTCGGTGCCGACCGGGCCGCGCCGCGCGCCCACGTCGATACGCCGGCGGGACAGGTTCACCGACGGACCCAGCTTGATCGACGTCAGCTGGTAGTAGGCGATCGCGTCATCGGTGTAGTGGACGGCTCCGTGGCGCCAGCCCTCCTCGGCCTCCGCGGGCAGCGCACGCAGCAGCACGGGTGTGCCGGCGAGTCTCACCATCCGCAGCCGGTACAGCAGCAGCCCGAGGTTGATCAACCCGAACAGTACGACTGCAACCAGAATCCATGCCCACATCGGCATCGGGTCGAACCTCCTCGCTCCCTCACCTATGAAAATACGCGAACAGCCGCCCTGCGTTCTGCAGGACGGCTGTTCGCTCGTTCACACCTGTTCCGTCGTCGCCGGATCAGCTCACGGCTTCGACGGCCCGCACCCGAGACTTGGCGCGGAGGAAGTCCTCGCTGCCCTCGGCCGCGGAGTCGAGGACGGCGCGTTCGGCGGCGACGTCGACATCGTCGGAGAACTGCGCGGCCTCGGCCAGCACGGTGACCGTGTCGGCCGTGACCGACAGGAATCCGCCCTGCACCGCGAGAGCCTTACGGACACCCGCGTCGTCGGTCAGGACGACGCAGCCACCCGGTGCGAGCTCGGCGAGCATCGGCTCGTGGTTGGCCATGATGCCGATCTGCCCGACCGTGGTCTGTGCGACCACGATCGAGGCGTCACCGGAGTACAGCTGGGCATCGGGAGCCACCACGTCGAGTCGGAAAGTCTTGTCAGCCATGCTCGGTGACTACTTTCCGGCGATCTTCTTGGCTGCGGCCTCGACGTCGTCGAGTCCACCGCAGCTGTTGAACGCCTGCTCCGGCAGGTGATCGAACTCGCCCTTGCACACGCGGTCGAAGGCGTCGATGGTCTCCGACAGCGGGACCACCGAACCGACCTGGCCGGTGAACTTCTCGGCGACCAGGAAGTTCTGACCGAGGAACTTCTGCAGACGACGGGCACGGTTGACCGTGACCTTGTCCTCTTCGGAGAGCTCGTCCATACCGAGGATTGCGATGATGTCCTGCAGTTCCTTGTACTTCTGCAGGATGCGCTTGACCTCGTTGGCGACGCGGAAGTGCTCGTCGCCGACGATCGAGGCCTCCAGGATGCGCGAGGTGGAGGTCAGCGGGTCCACGGCCGGGTAGATGCCCAGCTGCGAGATCGGACGCGAGAGCTCGGTCGTGGCGTCCAAGTGGGCGAACGTGGTCGCGGGCGCCGGGTCGGTGTAGTCGTCGGCGGGGACGTAGATCGCCTGCAGCGAGGTGATCGAGCGGCCCTTGGTCGACGTGATGCGCTCCTGCAGCTCACCCATCTCGTCGGCGAGCGTCGGCTGGTAGCCGACGGCCGACGGCATACGACCGAGGAGGGTCGAGACCTCGGAACCGGCCTGGGTGAAACGGAAGATGTTGTCGATGAACAGCAGCACGTCCTGGTGCTGCACGTCGCGGAAGTACTCGGCCATGGTCAGGGCCGAGAGGGCGACGCGCATACGCGTCCCGGGCGGCTCGTCCATCTGGCCGAACACCAACGCAGTGTCCTGGAGAACGCCCATCTCCTCCATCTCGAGGTGGAGGTCGGTGCCCTCACGGGTGCGCTCACCGACGCCGGCGAACACCGAGGTGCCGGAGAACTCGCGGGCGATACGGGTGATCATCTCCTGGATCAGAACGGTCTTGCCGACACCGGCACCGCCGAACAGACCGATCTTGCCGCCCTTGACGTACGGGGTCAGCAGGTCGATGACCTTGATGCCGGTCTCGAGGATCTCGGTCTTGCCCTCGAGCTGGTCGAAGGCCGGCGGCTTGCGGTGGATGCCCCACTGCTCGCCGTCACGACCGGTGCCCGGCGCGTCCAGGCAGTCGCCCAGAGCGTTGAAGACGTGGCCCTTGACGACGTCGCCGACGGGAACCGAGATCGGCTTGCCCGAGTCGACGACGGCCGCACCGCGGACCAGGCCGTCGGTCGGCTGCATCGAGACGGTGCGCACCACATTGTCGCCGAGGTGCTGGGCGACCTCGAGCGTCAGCGTCTTGGCGACGGCGGGGAGGGAGACCTCCGCGTGCAGGGCGTTGAACAGGTTGGGTACGGCGCCGCGCGGGAACTCCACGTCGACGACGGGGCCGATCACCCGCGCGACACGACCCGCGGTCGCCGAAGCGGCACCCGCGGACGAGTCGGTGACTGCTGCAGTCATTGGTTACTTCACTTTCCTCGGTTGTCTTGTCGCGATCAGTGCGCCAGCGCCTCGACGCCGCCGACGATTTCGCTGATTTCCTGGGTGATCTGGGCCTGACGTGCGGCATTCGCCTGCCGAGACAGGGTCGTCTCGAGCTCGGTCGCGTTGTCGGTGGCCGCCTTCATGGCCGTGCGACGCGACGCGTGCTCGGATGCCGAAGCGTCGAGCAGTGCCGCGAAGATGCGCGAGGCCACGTACTTGGGCAGCAGCGCGTCCAGCAACTGATCGGCTTCCGGCTCGAACTCGACCTCGGGCGTCACGTGCGCGTTGCCGTTGTCTTCGAGCATGTCGTCGCCCATCTGGAGCTGTTCCATCTCGAACTCGATGTCGATCGGCGCCATGCGGCGAACGATCGGCTTCTGAGTCAGCATCGACACGAAACGCGTGTAGACCACGTGCAACTCGTCGAAGCCTTCGACCTGCCCGCCCTGCGGCAGCTCGACTTGCTCGCCCGAACCGGCGAGGAACGCGTTCACCAGATGGTGGACGGCGGCCGCGCTGTCGGCGAACTCCGGCTGCTGCGAGAAGCCCGACCAGCTCGCGGCGATCGGACGGTCGCGGAAGGTGTAGTACCCGATGCCCTTGCGGCCCATCACGTACACGACCGGCTCCTTGCCCTCGCTGCGGAGCAGCGACAGAAGCTCTTCGGTCTCCTTGAGCACGTTCGAGTTGTACCCGCCGCACTGTCCGCTGTCGCTGGTCACGACCAGGACGGCGGCGCGCTTCGGGTTCTCACGAGCGGTCAGCAACGGGCTGTCGAGCGACGAGCTCGCGCTGGCCAGCGTCGTGACGACGCGCGTGATCTCCTCGGAGTAGGGCCGTGCGGCGGCCACGCGTACCTGTGCCTTGGTGATACGCGAGGTCGCGATCAGCTCTTGCGCCTTGGTGATCTTCTTAGTCGACTGGATCGACCGGATCCGTGAGCGCAGCTCCCGAATTGTGGCCATGTTACTTCGTCTTCTTCGTCACTCGGATCGTCTCGGACTCGACGTCTTCGGCAGCCAGCGGGTCGGCGTCGACCTCGACGACCCGCGAGCCGTCGGCGGCGATGAAGCCGGCCTTGAAGTTGTCCGTCGCCGTGGCGAGCGCGTCCTTGTCCTCAGACGACAGCTTCTTGCCGCCCGCGATGTTGCTGTACACGCCCGAAGCCGTGTGGTGCAGGTCGCCGAGCAGCTCGGACTCGAAACGACGGATGTCGGCGACCGGAACCGAGTCCATGAAGCCCTCGCCGCAGAGGTACAGCGAGACGATCTGGTCTTCCACCGACACCGGGCTGTACTGGTCCTGCTTGAGCAGTTCGACCCAGCGGGCACCGCGCTCGAGCTGTGCCTTCGATGCGGCGTCCAGGTCCGAGGCGAAGGCCGAGAAGGCCTCCAGCTCGCGGAACTGTGCGAGCTCGAGACGCAGCGAACCCGAGACGTCCTTCAGACCCTTGGTCTGGGCGGCGCCACCGACACGCGAGACGGAGATACCGACGTTGATCGCCGGGCGAACGCCCTTGTTGAAGAGGTCCGACTCCAGGAACACCTGGCCGTCGGTGATCGAGATGACGTTGGTCGGGATGAACGCCGAGACGTCGTTGGCCTTGGTCTCGATGATCGGCAGACCGGTCATCGAACCGCCGCCGAGCGCGTCGGACAGCTTGGCGCAACGCTCGAGCAGACGCGAGTGCAGGTAGAAGACGTCACCCGGGTAGGCCTCACGACCCGGCGGGCGGCGCAGCAGCAGCGAGATGGCGCGGTAGGCCTCGGCCTGCTTCGACAGGTCGTCGAACACGATGAGGACGTGCTTGCCCTGGTACATCCAGTGCTGGCCGAGGGCCGAGCCGGTGTACGGTGCCAGCCACTTGAAACCGGCGGAGTCCGATGCCGGGGCCGCGACGATGGTGGTGTACTCCATCGCGCCTGCCTCTTCGAGCGCGGTCTTGACGCCGGCGATGGTCGAACCCTTCTGGCCGACGGCGACGTAGATGCAGCGGACCTGCTTCTCCGGGTCACCGGTCGCCCAGTTGTCCTTCTGGTTCAGGATGGCGTCGATGCAGACCGCGGTCTTACCGGTCTTGCGGTCGCCGATGACCAGCTGTCGCTGTCCGCGACCGATGGCGGTCATGGCGTCGATCGCCTTGATGCCGGTGGCGAGCGACTCCTCGACGGGCTGACGCTCGAGGACGGTGGCCGCCTGCAGCTCGAGGACGCGGTCGCCCTCGGACTCGATGGCTCCGAGGCCGTCGATCGGGGCGCCCAGCGGATCGATGACGCGGCCGAGGAACTTGTCGCCGACCGGCACCGACAGGACGTTGCCGGTGCGCTTGACTTCCTGGCCCTCTTCGATGTTCTCCGAGTCGCCGAGGATGACGGCACCGACCTCGTCCAGGTCGAGGTTCAGTGCGACGCCGCGGATGCCGCCCTCGAATTCGAGGAGCTCGTTGGCCATCGCGCCGGGAAGTCCCGCCACGTGGGCGATGCCGTCACCGGTGTCGGCAACGGTGCCGACCTCTTCGCGGGTGGCCTGGCTGTCCACTTCCTGGGTGTAACTTGCGATCGCGCTCCGAATTTCTTCGGAGGAGATGGTCAACTCCGCCATGTTCCTGCTCTCCTGGCTGTGTAAAAAAGTGGTCTGGGAATCTAGGTGTTACTTGGTCACCGCAAGCCGCGTCGCAGCGTTGCGATCCTGCCGGCAGTACTGCCGTCGATGCGCTCGTCGCCCACACGGACGACGACGCCGCCGAGGAGCGCCGGATCGATGTCGACGTGCAGGGTGACCGGCGCGTCGAAGATGGCGGCCAGCTTCGCCGACAGCGCGGTGCGCTGATCGGCCGAGAGCTCACCGGCGCTGGTCACGTAGGCGACCTTGCGTCCGTTGGAGGCTGCGGCGAGCTGTGACAGCTCGTCGATCGAATCGCCCGGAGCCTGGTCGGTACGGCTGACCGCGAACTCGGCGAGCTTGCTCGTGACATCCGAGACCTTGCCGTCGATCAGCTTGTGCAGCAGGCCGAGGCGATCGGCGGCGCTGCGTGTGCGGTCGGAGAGGGCCTGTTCGAGGGCCCCGTCGCCCTTGACGATGCGACCGAGGCGGAAGAGCTCCTCCTCGACCGCGTCGAGACTGCCGGATTCCTTGGCCGACAGCAGCAGTGCCTCGCAACCGAGGGACTGCAGGCCGCTGACCAGATCGGCTTCGCTCGACCAGTCGCGTGCGGCGGCCGAGGCGACGACGTCGCGGGTGGTGTCGGTGACCTTGCCTGCCAGGACGTCCTGAGCGACCTTCGCACGCGAGTCCGCAGCGGTGGCCGTATCGGCCAGCGCGATGCGCAGCGGGCGGTTGTCATTCACGGTGGCTGCAACCGAGAGCAGTTCATCGCCGACGGTCACCGCATCCGTGCTCGGCGCGGCCGTACCGCGCAGGGCGGTCTCCAGCTCGATGCGAGCCCCCTCGAGGGCTTCGCGGCTAGACGCTGCGTACATCTTTGTGCATTCCTTCTTCTGGCGGAGTCGTCAGGCAAGTGGGCGCGAGGGGCAGTGGTACTGCCCGCTCGCCGTCCACACCGTCTCCTCCTGCTGCCCTGGATTACTTGGCGGTCTCGGCGTCGAGCTCGGCGAGGAACCGGTCGACGGTTCCGGCCTGCTTGACGTCGTCCGACAGCTGTGCACCGACCAGCTTCTCGGCCAGGTCGACGGACATCTTGCCGAGGTCGCCGCGCAGTTCGGAGACGACCTGCTGACGCTGGGCGTCGAGCTGTGCGTTTCCGTTGGCGATGATCCGGTCGCTCTCGGCAGTGGCCTGAGTCTTCATGTCCGCGATGATCTGGGTGCCCTGCGTACGGGCCTCCTCGCGGATTCCGGCTGCCTCTTCGCGGGCGCCTGCGAGCTGCTCCCGGTAGGCCTTCAGGGACGCTGCGGCCTCGGCCTGTGCGGCCTCGGCGCGCTCGATGCCACCCTCGATGGTCTCGCGACGCTCATTGAGCACCTGCTTGTACTTCGGGATGACGAACTTCCAGAAGACGAACAGAACGACGGCGAAGGCGACCAGCGACCAGGTGATGTCGTACCACTGCGGCAGCAGCGGGTTCGGCGGCTGGTGTTCGCCGCCCTCCTCTGGCGTTGCTTCCGCCAGAATCATCAGTTGTTCGTTGATCATGTGGTGTCGTCCCTAGATCAGAAGATGAAGCCGGCGACGATGCCGATCAGCGCCAGTGCCTCGGACAGTGCGATACCCAGGAACATGGTGGTGCGGATCTGACCGGCGAGCTCGGGCTGACGGGCGATGCCCTCGATGGCCTTACCGGCCACGATGCCGACACCGATACCGGGGCCGATGGCTGCGAGGCCGTAGCCGATCGCGCCGAATCCCTTACCGGTGATCTCGGAGTCTGCGGCGAGAGTCTGGGCGATGATGCTCATCTTGCGATTCCCTTTCTTAATGGCTCCCCGCCCGGTCGAGCGAGTGAGTCAGTTCGTGTCGTTCCGGATACGTCCCCGGACCGAAGATTCAGTTGGTCGTGCGCTTCCCGCAGGGTCAGTGGGAATCCGCGTGGTACGACTGGTCGATGTAGACGGCGGTCAGCAGCGCGAAGATGTACGCCTGCAGACCGATGACCAGCAGCTCGAAGAACGTGAAGCCGATACCGGCGATGATGCCGCCGACGCCCGCGATGCTCCACAGGCCGCTCTTGGTCACGATGAAGAACTGCGTGGCCGAGAAGAACAGCACCAGCATGATGTGGCCGGCGAGCATGTTGGCCAGAAGTCGGACCGTGAGCGTGAACGGCCGGAGGATGAAGGTCGAGACGAACTCGATCGGGACCAGCAGGAAGTGAACCGGCAGCGGCACGCCCGGCAGCACGATCGAGGACTTGATGAAACCGAAGAAACCGTACTTCGCGATGCCCACCCAGCAGTAGGTGATGTAGGCGACCGCGGCCATCACCAGCGGCATGCCGATGCGCGCATTGGTGGAGATGTTCAAGAACGGGATGATCGAGGTGAGGTTCAGGAAGATCGTCGCGAAGAAGATCGAGGCGATGATCGCCAGGAACTTGCGACCGTTCTCCTTGCCGAGAATCTCCTCGGCGATCTGCACGCGGACGAAGTCGAGCATGCTCTCGGCGACGTTCTGCGCGCCGCGCGGAACCAGCTTCGGGCTGCGCATGGCGATGAGGAAGCCGAGTGCGACGACGACCGACACGACGATGCGGATGAGCATGAGACGATCCATGCCCCACCACTCCGGGTTCGGCTGGTGTCCGCCGAACAGCATCTTCGGGTAGAAGTCCCACAATGTCGGCGCGTGGAATTCGTCTCCAGCTGCGAGGATGGCGCTCAGCTTTCTCTCCCGTTCTCGGACCCGCCGATCTCGCGATCCGCGGGGGCCTTACTGTCAATTGGCGATTCGGGACAACACTCATCGGCGCACGTCACCTGAATCGGCCCGCAGGCAGCAGAGTAGCAAGATTCAGTGCCGACCAGCGAATCCAGGTCACGGCGGATTCGACGAGTTCAGACCTACTATCGGCCGTAGTAGCTGGTCAGGGCAGCCTGAGTGAGGATCGTCACATCTACTGGTCGGTTGTCTTGTCAGAATCGACATAGGTCGTGCGAGTGCTCATGACACCCCACAGCTCGCCGCCGAGCACCAGGACTATCGCGCCCAACAGCACACTCACCAGAGCGGGCTTGTTGTAGAAGTCCATGTCCTTGATGCTCGCCGTCACCGCGATCACGATGATCACCTTGACGAGATACGAGCCCATCAACGCGCCCATCACCACGCTGGGCGAGGCCTTGGACGTCAACAGGATCGTGATGACGGTGATGAGAATGAAGCTGCCGCCGATTCCCGCGCCGATGAGCGCTCCCCAGAGTCCGGGAAGCCCCTTGTACGGCCACCACACCAGGAGACCGACCACGAGCAGGATCGCGAAACCCCACGATCCGTACTTCAGTCCGTTCCACAGCGGAGCCGCCGGGCTCTCCTCCCACTGCGGTTTGCTCGCGGCAGCCTCTGCGGGCGGATTCTCATCGTTCGTAGACACGCGACAAGGCTAGCGAGCCGAGCCCGTTTTCAGCGAACCGTCCCTCGCCGCGGGTCGAGTGAACTCTGTCCGAGGGCGGAGCCCCTTCGTGCCGCGGGCCTCGCGAACGGGCGCTAGCGGGAGATGTACCGGCGGCGCAGGCGCGGGGCGAAAGTGGCGATCAGGGCGATGACCACACCGACGCCGAAGATCGGCATCACGACGGCGGGTGAGACGAGGGTCGAGGCGGCGACGGCGAAGGCGAGCAGGCCGACCCACAGGTAGATCACCAGGGCGACACGTCGCTGCGTGTGGCCGATCTCGAGCAGCCGGTGGTGCAGGTGCATCTTGTCCGGCGTGTAGAACCCGACACCGGCCCGGGTCCGTCGGATGACCGCCATGATCATGTCGAGCATCGGGATGAACATGACGGCGGCCACCAGGATCAGCGGCGAGAGCAGCGTGAACATGTCGGCCGGCCCGTAGGCGCTGCGCGCGACACGTCCCGACGCACTGGTCGACGCGGCGGCGAGCATGAGACCGATGAGCATGGCACCCGAATCGCCCATGAAGATGCGGGCGGGTGAGAAGTTGTGGGGCAGGAACCCCAGGCACGCACCGGCCAGGGCCGCGGTGATGAGCGCCGGCGGATAGTAGCTGACGTCACCGCCCTGGTCGAAGAGGAGTCCGAGGGAGAACAGACAGATCGCGGCGGCGGCGATCAGTCCGAGCCCGGCGGCCAGACCGTCGAGACCGTCGACGAAGTTCATCGCGTTGATGGTCGTGACGGTGATCGCGACGGTCAGCAGGCCGGCTTGGAGAGGATCGAGGACGACGGTGCCGATGTCGCCGAACGGGACGTACAGCAGATACCAGGACACGCCCATGATGACCAGCACGCCCGCCGCGGTGAGCTGACCGACGAACTTGGTCAGCGCATCGAGGCCCCATCGGTCGTCGATGATGCCGACGAGCACGATCACCAGCCCCGCGGTCAGCACCGCGATCATATCGTGTGTGTAGGCGAAACCCCTGTTCAAGGCGGGTAACTGTGCGGCGAGACCGATCGCGCACGCCACGCCGATGAACATGCCGACGCCGCCGAGCCGGGGCGTCGGGATCACGTGCACGTCACGTTCGCGCGGAACGGCGACGGCCCCCGCTTTGACCGCGAACACGCGGACCAGCGATGTGATCAGGTAGGTGACACCGGCCGCGGTGAGGCCGACGAGCGCCAGCTCGCGCAGGGGGACGCCCGTTCCCCCACCACCGACGTCCAGGGCGAGCGAGATCACTCCGCGGCCCCCAGCCGGGCGACGACCGACGCGATCTCGGCGTGGCGGCCCTCGTCGTCGGTCGACATCGCCTCGACCATGAGGTCGACGATCCGCGGTGCGTCCGCCGGGACGATCCCGCCCGCGGTGACCGCCGCGGTGCCGAACCGAATGGCCGAGCCCTCGGCGACGGGTTGCTCGTCGAACGGGGTCACGGCCTTGTCGACGACGATCCCGGCCGCGGTGAGCCGACGGGTCGCCTCGCGGCCGGTGACGCCGAGGGCGCTCACGTCGACGACGCCGATGTGGGTGTCGGTGCCTCCCCCGACCACGTGCAGTCCGCAGTCGACGAAACCGGAGGCCAGCGCCGCCGCCGTGTCCGCGACGTCGCGGGCGTATCGCCGGTACTCGTCGGTCGACGACTCGGCGAACGCGACGGCTTTCGCCGCGATCGAGTGCATGGCGGGTGCGCCCTGAAGAAAGGGGTACACCGCGCGGGAGAGCGCTTCGGCGTGTTCGGCTCGGGCCAGGAGCAGCCCGCCGCGCGGTCCGCGCATCACCTTGTTGGTGGCCACCGAGACCACGTCGGCGTACGGCACCGGCGACTCGAGGACTCCCGCGACGGCCAGGCCCATCAGGTGCGCGCCGTCGACCCAGAGGACACAGTCCGCCTCGTCGGCGATGGCGCGCATGGCGGCGAAGTCCCAGCTGCGCGCGTACGCGGTGCCTCCGGCGACGAGGATGCGCGGCCGGTGGATGAGAGCGAGGTCACGGATCCGGTCGTAGTCGACGCGTTCGGTGTCGCGTCGTACCTCGTAGTTGACGACGGTGAACCACCGACCCGACCAGTTGGCACGCGATCCGTGCGACTGGTGTCCGCCGTGCCGCAGGCTCAGCGACAGGACCTGATCGCCGGGCTGCGCGAAGGCGGCGTAGACGGCGAAGTTCGAGAGCGCCCACGACAACGGCTGCACGTTGGCGTAGTCGGCACCGAACAGGTCGTACGCCCGAGCGAGAGCGAGACGCTCCACCTCGTCGACGACCTCGGCTCCGCCGTGGAAGCGTCGACCGGGGTAGCCCTCGGCGTACTTGTCCGACAGACTCGACCCGACCGCTTCGCGGACCGCGGGTGAGGCGATCGTCTCGGCGGCGAGCAGTTGCAGGCTCTCCTCGCGACGACGTTCCTCCCGGTCGATCAGCGCACTGATCTCCGGGTCGACGTCGTCGAGGGAGTTCGTCACGGACGCTCCACCAGGTCGGCCGGATCCAGGTCGAGGACCTCGGCGATCTCCGCCGTGGTGATCGCGCCTTCGCGCAGTACCCGCGGGGCGTCGCCGGACAGGTCGACGATGGTCGAGGGCACGGCCTTGGCCGACGGTCCGCCGTCGAGGTAGACCGACACCGAGTCGCCGAGCTGCTCCTGCGCCTGTACGACCGTCGTCGCCGGGGGCCGACCGGAGATGTTCGCGCTGGAGAGTGCCATCGGCCCCACTTCGCGCAGCACCTCGATGGCCACCGGGTGCAGCGGCATCCGCAGCATCACGGTTCCCGCGACGTCTCCGAGGTCCCAGGCCAGCGACGGTGCCTGCTCGACGACGAGGCTCAGTCCGCCCGGCCAGAAGGCACGGGTCAACTCGCGGGCCTGCGCGGACACCGACCGGACCAAGCCGTCGATGGTGTTCCACGATCCGACGACGACGGGGACGGGCATGTCACGTCCCCGTCCCTTGGCCTCCAGGAGCGCCGCGACGGCCTCACTGTCGAACGCGTCGCAGCCGATGCCGTACACGGTGTCGGTCGGCAGCACGACGAGACGACCGCCCCGTGCGGCGCCGACGGCGGCGTTCAGTCCCGCGGAGCGCGCGGCGGGGTCACTGCAATCGAAGACGACACTCACGGTTCCATCCTTGCACGGTCGTTGTCGGTATCGGTTCCGGCGTGCTCGCCGGTTCGGCGGGCGGTCACGAATCGCGGCCGCCCGGCCAGGTCCTGATGGGCTGTGACGTCGATGAAGCGCCCGTCGGTGACCAGCGTCGCGACCACCGCGTCGGCGGTCTCGTCGTCGTGTTCCACGGCGAAGAGTCCGCCCGGGATCAGCGCGTCGGCGACGATCGGGACCATCGCATCGATCACGTCCATCCCGGTCTCGCCGGAGAACACGGCGTCGGCCGGGTCGTGGCGGACCTCCGCCGACACCGGCGACGCGGCGGGCACATACGGCGGATTCGAGACGATCAGGTCGCGGTCGCCGAGCGCGACGGACATCACACTCGGATCGGTGACGTCGCCGCGCACCACGTGCACGCCGCTGTCGGCCGCATTGCGCCGAAGGTACTCCAGCGCGACCTCCGACTTCTCGACCGCGACCACGTCGGCGCCCGGCAGTCGGTCGGCCAGTGCCAATGCGAGCGCCCCGCTGCCCGAACAGAGGTCGGCGACGCGTCGCCGATCGGGCCGGTTCCGCATCGCCCACTCCACGATGAGTTCGGTCTCGGGTCGCGGCACGAACACGCCAGGGCCCACAGCGAGCTCGCGGCCGGCGAAGTACGCGGTCCCGGTGATGTGTTGGAGCGGTTCTCGCGCGGCGCGACGGGCGAGCGCCTCGTCGTATCGGTCGGCGTCGGTCGACGCGACGTGGTCGATCAGCAGGAGCCGTCCGGGTTCGACGCCGAGCACGTGCGCGAGGAGCTCGGCCGCGTCGTGCGCGGCCGCGTCGACGCCCGCGTCGGCGAGCCGCCGCGCACCGGTTCGGCGCAGGGTGTCGGCGGATGTCACTGCTGCAGTCGCGCCTGCTTGTCGGCATCGACAAGAGCACCGATGAGGGCGTCCATCTCGCCGTTCAGGACCGCGTCGAGATTGTTCGCCTTGTACCCGATCCGGTGGTCGGTGATGCGGTTCTCCGGCCAGTTGTACGTGCGGATCCGCTCGGATCGATCGACGGTGCGGATCTGTGCGGCACGCCCGGCGGCGGCCTCCGCGGCGGCCTCCTCCTCGGCGGCGGCCTGCAGACGCGCGGCGAGGACCTGCATCGCGCGCGCCTTGTTCTGAATCTGCGACCGCTCGTTCTGACAGGTCACGACGATGCCGGTCGGCAGGTGCGTCAGACGAACCGCCGAGTCGGTGGTGTTGACGCCCTGTCCGCCCTTGCCGGAGCTTCGGTAGACGTCCACGCGCAGATCGGACTCGTCGATCTGGACCTGCTCGACCTCGTCCGGTTCGGGGTAGACCAGGACGCCTGCGGCCGACGTGTGAATGCGCCCCTGCGACTCGGTGACGGGCACCCGTTGCACACGGTGGACACCGCCCTCGAACTTCAGCTTGGACCACACGCCGTCGCGCAACGATTCGCGCGCCTTGATCGACAGCGTCGCGTCCTTGTAGCCGCCCAGATCGGATTCGGTGACGCCGAGCACGGTGGTCTTCCAGCCTTGGCGCTCGCAGTACTTGAGGTACATGCGGACCAGATCGGCGGCGAACAGCGCCGACTCCTCACCTCCCGCACCGGACTTCACCTCGAGGACGACGTCGTCGGCGTCGTGCGGGTCGCGGGGCGCGAGCAGGTCGGTCAGGAGGGCGTCGAGTTCGGCTTCGCTGGCCTCCAGCGGGGGGATCTCGTCGGCGAACTCGGCTTCTACCTCGGCCAGTTCACGGGCCGCGGCGAGGTCGTCGCGCACGGCGGTGAGCTTGGTGTAGGCGGCCATCACCGGCGCCAGTTCGGCGAACCGTTTGCCGACGCGGCGGGCCTCGGCCGGATCGTCGTGCAGTGACGGATCGGACAGCTGCTGCTCGAGTCCAGCGTGTTCGGCGAGGATGTCGTCGATCGCGGACGGTCCCTGTGTGCTCACCTGTGGATCACTTCCCCATCTGGTGTGTTGTGCGGAAAGACGAACGACGCCCGACCGAGATCGGAACGATCTCGAGTCGGGCGTCGTCGGAGAGCTACTTGGAGCGCTTGCCGTACCGAGCCTCGAAGCGGGCCACACGACCACCGGTGTCGAGGATCTTCTGCTTGCCCGTGTAGAACGGGTGGCACTGCGAGCAGACTTCCACGGTGATGTGTCCGCCCTTGGCGGTGCTGCGCGTGGTGAACTCGTTGCCGCAACCGCAGTTGACGGTGGTCACCTCGTAATCGGGGTGAATTCCCTGCTTCATTTCGTCCCTTTCGAATGTGGTCGCCGGGTCACCGAGCGTGGTGCGCGGTGTGAACCGGAACCGGACTGACCGAACGATTATTCCATAGAGGCGCCCGCGGGTGCGAATCGACGGTCCCGCCGTCGGACGGCGACGAGGCACACGATCATAGGGCGGCCTAATCTGGTGGGTATGACCGATGGCACCTCATCCGACAAGCCTGCCCGCGCCGCGAAGCGTCCCCGCTGGTCACGACGTAATCCCTATCCGGCGACGGTGGTGGAGAACACGCTGTTGACCGCTCCGGAGAGCACGAAGGAGGTGCGGCACCTCGTTCTGGACATCGCCGGTTCGGGGCTGGAGTACCAGCCAGGCGACGCGGTGAATGTCACGCCCGCGAACGAGCCCGCACTGGTCGCGGCGATCATCGATCGGCTGGGCGTGCCCGCCGATACGGTCGTCTCCGATCGGAAGGGCGACCGTACGCTCGCACAGGCGCTGACGCACGGTTTCGAGATCACCTCGGTGTCGCCGTACCTGCTCGATCATCTCGCGAACGCCCGCGGCAACACCGACCTCGCCGAACTCCTCGCAGGCGACCGCGCCGCCCTGGACGCGTGGGCCCGCGGACGCGACGTCCTGGACCTGTTGAACCTCGACACCGCGTGGAATCCGACTCCGGAGGCGTTCCTCGGCGAGTTGAAGCCGCTCACCGCGCGCACCTATTCGATCTCCTCGTCCCCGACCGTCCACGAGGGCACCCTGCACCTCACTCCGGCGACGGTCCGTCACTTCGCGACGCAGGAGTGGGGCGACGGTCGGGATCGGCACGGCGCCGCATCGGCGTATCTCGCCGATCGCGTCGAACCCGGTGACACCGTCGGCGTGTATCTGACCCCGAACAAGTCGTTCCGCCTGCCCGAACCAGACACCGACATCATCATGATCGGTCCGGGCACCGGGGTGGCCCCGTTCCGGGCGTTCGTGCACGAGCGCGCAGGCACAGCGGGGTCCGGACGCAACTGGCTCTTCCACGGCGCTCGTCGCCGCGACCACGACTTCCTGTACCGCGACGAACTGCTCGGCCTGCACGCCGACGGCAGCCTCGATCGCCTCGACGTGGCCTTCTCGCGCGAGCAGGAGGACAAGCAGTACGTGAGCCACTTGATGGACGGCCACGGCGAGGAGCTGTACACCTGGCTGCGCGACGGCGCCGTCGTCTATGTGTGCGGGGACGCCGAGCGTATGGCGGGCGACGTCGAGGACGCTCTCGCCGCGATCATCGTCGAGTACGGCGACGCCGACGACGACGCGGGTGCCCGCGCCGAGCTCGAACGTCTTCGCGCGGAGGGCCGATACCTGCGGGACGTGTACTGACGACACCGCACGCAGGTCGAGCCGCAGGCAGGTCGAGCCCGCACGCAGATCGAGCGGAGTCGAGACCCCGAAGGAGATCTCGACTCCGCTCGAATCAGCAGGAGACCCGCGCGATCAGCGGGAGAGGGACGTCAGTCGTCGATGTTGACGCCCGGAGCGTTCTTGCTGACCTGCATCAGGAACTCGACGTTGCTCTTGGTCTTCTTGAGCTGACCGACGAGCAGGTCGATGGCCGCCTGCGAGTCGAGGCCCGAGAGCAGACGACGCAGCTTGTGCACGATTGCGAATTCGTCTGGAGCGAGCAGCAACTCGTCCTTGCGGGTGCTCGACAGGTTGACGTCGACGGCCGGGAACACGCGGCGTTCGGAGATCTTACGGTCGAGTTTGAGCTCGGCGTTGCCGGTGCCCTTGAACTCTTCGAAGATCACCGTGTCACCGGTGGATCCGGTCTCCACCAGCGCCGAGGCGATGATGGTGAGCGATCCGCCGTTCTCGATGTTGCGGGCCGCGCCGAGGAAGCGCTTCGGCGGGTACAGGGCCTGCGAGTCGACACCGCCGGACAGGATGCGGCCGGACGCGGGCGACGCGTTGTTGTACGCGCGGCCGAGGCGGGTGATCGAGTCGAGCAGCACGATGACGTCCTGGCCGCCTTCTACGAGCCGCTTGGCGCGCTCGATGGCGAGTTCGGCGACACTGGTGTGGTCCGACGGCGGACGGTCGAAGGTCGAGGCGATGACCTCGCCCTTCACCGATCGCTGCATATCGGTGACTTCTTCCGGCCGCTCGTCGACGAGCACCACCATGAGGTGGCATTCCGGGTTGTTGGTGGAGATCGCGTTGGCGATGTCCTGCAGGATCGTCGTCTTACCGGCCTTGGGCGGCGACACGATCAGGGCGCGCTGTCCCTTGCCGATCGGCATGATCAGATCGATCACGCGCGTCGACAGTCGGTCCGGGGTGGTCTCCAGGCGCAGACGTTGGTTCGGGTAGAGCGGTGTCAGCTTGTTGAAGTCCGGACGTTTACGCGCCGATTCGACGTCGCTGCCGTTCACCGTGTCCAGACGGACCAGCGGGTTGAACTTCTGTCGCTGATTGCCCTGGTTCTCGCCCTCGCGCGGCACCTTCACGGCACCGGTGATCGCGTCGCCGCGGCGCAGCCCGTTACGGCGGACCAGGTTCATCGAGACGTAGACGTCGTTCGAGCCGGCCAGGTAGCCGGACGTGCGGACGAACGCGTAGTTGTCGAGCACGTCGAGGATGCCCGCGACGGGAACGATGGTGTCGCCCTCGTTGAGCTGCGGCTCACCGCCGCCACCGCCGCCTTCGCCGCGGTCGCGTCCACGACGACGCTCGCGGAACCGACGCCCGCGACGACGGCCGTTGCCGTCCTCGTCGTCATCGTTGTTGTTGTTCTGGTTGTTCGGCCGTCCGCCCTGGTTCTGGTTGCCGTTCTGGCCCCCGCCCTGGTTGGAGTTGCCCTGGTTCGAATTGCCCTGGTTCGAGTTGCCCTGGTTCTGCTGGCCGCCCGAGCGCTGGTTCCGCTCGCCCTGGGACTTCTGCTCGTCGGTGTTCTTCTCACCGTTCGAGGAGTTGTCGGACTGGCGGTTCTCGCGATCGTTGCGGTTGCGGTTGCGGTTCCGGTTGCCGCGTTGCGGCTGGTCGCCCGTGGTGTCGCCGGTCTGCTGCGGCGCGTCGGCCGAAGCCGGTGGGGCGGCGGTCTCGACCTTGAGCGACTCCTGGCGCGGCGCGTCCGCCTTCGAGGCCTCCGCCTTCGGCGTGTCGGCCTTCGATCGAGCCTTGCGCGGTTCGCGCTTGGGCTCGGCGGCGGCCTCAGCGGCCGTGGTCTCGGCAGCCTTGACGTCTGGGGTCTTCGCCTCCGGGGTCGTGGTCTGCTGGGCCGAGGCGTCGGCACCGCGAGTCCTGCTCTCGGCAGCCTTCGCGGACGGCGCTTTCGCTGCCTTCGTCGGCGCGCTCTTGGGTCCCCCACCCTGCTGGTGAGCCCTGATCACATCGATCAGATCGCCCTTACGCATGCCCGACGTTCCCTTGATACCCAGCTCACCGGCGAGCGAACGGAGTTCGGGCAGCAGCATCGCCGACAACCCGGTCCGAGCACGCTTAGGAGTCTGCAGGTCCGTTTCGGTCACGGAATTCCTTTCGTTCCCCGACACCTACGAGGTCGGGGCGTCCGCTCGTGGATTGAGCGGGGAGCATGTCATCTCATCGCTTCGCCGCATGTCGACCGATGTCGGAGAGAAATCCTTGGCGGCCGGAAGAATGAGGGCACTTGGATCGTGGCCTTCACGGCGGAGCTTCTACAGCGTACCACCGAGTAGCCGGGAGAGTGTGGGACTCCCCCGGCTAGCCGATCACCTCGACGCCGTCGGCGATCTCCAACGAGATCATCTCGAAGCCGTGTTCGGCGGCCAGGCGCGCCTCGTCGTCGCCCAGTTCGACCGTTCCCAGGACCAGGACCGACGGTCCCGCACCGGAGACGGTCGCGGCGTGTCCGCGACTCCGCAACGCCTGCATCAACCCGCTGGTCGCAGGCATCGCCTCGGCACGGTACCGCTGGTGCAGCTTGTCGTCGGTGGCGTCGACCAGGCAGGACGGGTCGCTGGTGAGAGCGACGACGCCGAGCGCGGCGCGCGACAGGTTGAACACGGCGTCGGTGCGGGGCACCGCGTCGGGCAGCAGTCCGCGTGTCACGGCGGTCGACGATCGGGTCTGCGGGACGAACGAGGTGGCCCGGACGGCCGGATGCACCGTGAGTCGACGCGCGAAGAACTCGGGACCGTCGTTCATCCAGGTGACGACGCCCGATCCGAGGACCGAGGCCGCCGCGTTGTCGGGGTGCCCCTCGAACTCGCTGGAGAGCTGAACCAGTTCGGTCTCGGTGAGTGCGGCGCGTCGACCGTCCCGAGCCAGCAGCGCCGAAGCGGCGGCGAGGCCGCCGACGACGGCCGCGGCCGAGGATCCCAGACCCCGCGAGTGCGGGATCGTGTTGACGCAGTGCAGCGACAGCCCGGGTGCGGCGACCCCGGCGTACTCCAGCCCGCGGATCACCGCGCGCGCCACCAGGTGTCGCTCGTCGGTCGGGACGTCGCCCGCGGCCTGACCTTCCGCCGACACGACGACGACGCCGCCGTCGGTCACGGTCACGGCGATCTCGTCGTACATGCCGAGCGCCAGTCCGAGGCAGTCGAACCCCGGTCCGAGGTTGGCACTCGACGCGGGTACGCGAATCCGCACCGCCGAGCCTTCGGCCAGCACGAGTTCGGCGGCCGGAGCCCCGATCGACGACGCAGCACTCACAGCGTTCCCCATACTCGTCAGCTGACGCCCAGTGCGCGGGCGACGGCCACCGGATCCACCGGGATCGCGTCCACCTCGGGCATGCCGAGCAGCGCGGTGTCGGGATCCTTGAGTCCGTTCCCGGTCACCGTGCAGACGACGGTGGAGCCCGCTTCGACCCACCCGTCCTCGTGCGCGGCCAACAGGCCGGCGACGCTCGCGGCGGAGGCGGGTTCGACGAACACGCCTTCGCGGCCGGCGACCAGGCGGTAGGCCTCGAGGATCTTCTCGTCGGTGGCGGCACGGAACTGGCCGTTCGACTCGTCCTTGGCGGCGACCGCCTGGTTCCAGCTGGCCGGTGATCCGATGCGGATGGCGGTCGCGATGGTCTCCGGGTCGGTGACCGGCGCACCGTTGACCAGCGGAGCGGCGCCCGCGGCCTGCACGCCGAGCATGCGCGGCAGCGTGTCGATGACGCCGTCGGCGTGGTACTCCCGGTAGCCCTTCCAGTACGCGGTGATGTTTCCGGCGTTGCCGACCGGAAGCGCGTGGATGTCGGGGGCCTTGCCGAGGACGTCGACGATCTCGAACGACGCGGTCTTCTGACCTTCGATGCGGGCCGGGTTCACCGAGTTCACGAGTTCGATCTCGGTGAACTCCGCGGTCACTTTGCGAGCCAGTTCGAGGCAGTCGTCGAAGTTGCCCTGCACTTGGATCACCTGCGCACCGTGCATGACGGCCTGGGCGAGCTTGCCCATCGCGATCTTGCCCTCGGGGATCAGGACGGCACAGGTCATGCCCGCGCGCGTGGCGTACGCGGCGGCCGAGGCCGACGTGTTGCCGGTCGACGCGCACAGCACGGCCTTCTTGCCGTTGTTGACGGCGTTGGTCACGGCCATCGTCATACCGCGGTCCTTGAACGAACCGGTCGGGTTCAGACCCTCGACCTTGAGGTACACCTGGCAGCCGGTGATCTCCGAGAGGACCGGAGCGGCCACGAGCGGCGTCGCACCCTCGTGCAGGGTGACAATCCTCCAGTCGTCCTGCACGGGCATGCGGTCACGGTAGGCCTCGATCAGGCCGGGCCAGCCCTGGTGAACGGGCCGGTGAGCGGAGTCAGTCATTGGTTCCTTCCAGACGGAGCACGCTGGACACCTTGATGACGGAGTCCATCTTCTCGATTGCGGCGACGGTCTCCGACTGATCGAGGTCGGAGGCTCGGTGAGTGACGACGATCAGACGGGCGTTCTCGCCCGCACCCTCCTGTCGAACGGCGGAGATGCTGATCGACCGCTTGGCGAATTCGGCGGCGACCTGTTCCAGAACGCCCGGGCGGTCGGCAACCTGCATCGACACGTAGTAGCGGGTCGGCACGTCGTCGATCGGGGCGACGGGCAGCGACGCGTAGGTGGACTCGAGCGGCCCACGACCGCCGAGGACACGGTTGCGGGCGGCCATCACGAGGTCGCCGGTGACGGCGGACGCGGTGGGAGCCCCGCCCGCACCCTGCCCGTAGAACATCAGGCGACCCGCGTTCTCGGCTTCGACGACCACCGCGTTGAACGCGCCGTTGACGGTGGCGAGAGGATGCTCGAACGGGATGAGCGCCGGGTAGACGCGCGCGGAGATCCTCTCTGCGCCGTCGGCGTCGATCCGCTCGCAGATCGCGAGCAGCTTGACGGTGCAGTCGAACTTCTTGGCCGCGGCCAGATCGTCGGAGGTGATCGCGGTGATGCCCTCGCAGTACACGTCGTTGGCGGTGACCCGCGAGTGGAAGGCTATCGACGCGAGGATCGCGGCCTTGGCCGCGGCGTCGTGCCCCTCCACGTCGGCGGTCGGATCGGCCTCGGCGTAACCGAGGCGGCCGGCCTCGGCCAGGACCTCGTCGTAGTCGGCTCCGGTCTCGTCCATCTCCGAGAGGATGAAGTTCGTGGTGCCGTTGACGATGCCCGCCACCCGGTTCACCGTGTCGCCGGCGAGCGACTGGATCAGCGGTCGGATCACCGGGATCGCCCCGGCAACCGCGGCCTCGAAGTACAGGTCCACGTTGCTGCCCGCGGCGGCCTCGGACAGTTCACCCGAGTGCACGGCCATCAACGCCTTGTTCGCGGTGACGACCGACTTGCCCGCCTGCAGTGCGGTGCGGATCAGGGTACGCGGCGGCTCGATTCCGCCGATGAGTTCCACGACGATGTCGACGTCGTCCCGCGTGACCAGGGACGCCGGATCGTCGGTCAGCACGGCCGAGTCGACGTTGCCGCGCGGACGCGACAGGTCGCGAACCGACACGCCGCGCAACACGACCGGAGCCCCGACGCGGGCCTGCAGGTCCGCGGCCTTGTCGGTCAGGACCCGTACGACCTCGGTTCCGACATTGCCCATACCCAGAACGGCGACGCCGATCGGGCGGGGTGACGCTGTGGTCATTTACGAATCCACCTCCAAGCTCAGGAAATCTTCTACGGTCTCGCGGCGCAGCATCAGTCGGGACGCTCCCTCGGCCACGACGGCGACAGCGGCGCGCGGGGCCATGTTGTAGCGGCTCGACATCGAATAGCAGTATGCACCGGTCGCCCCGACCACCAGCATGTCGCCCGGGGTCAGGTCCGCGGGCAACCAGCAGTCGCGGACCACGATGTCGCCGCTCTCGCAGTGCTTGCCGACCACCCGGCACACCACGGCCTCCGCGTCGGACACGCGATTGGCCAGACGCACATCGTATTCGGCGTCGTACAGGACGGTGCGGATGTTGTCGCTCATCCCACCGTCGACCGACACGTAGCGACGGGTCGCGGCGCCGTCGAGAGCGACGTCCTTGATAGTGCCGACGCGGTACAGCGTGACTCCGGCCGGACCCGCTATGGCACGGCCGGGCTCGACGGCGATGGTCGGCATCGGCAGTCCGAGTCGCTCCGACTCCCGACGGACGATGTCGACGAGCGACGACGCGAGATCGGCGACGGCGGGCGGGTCCTCCGACGGAATGTACGAGATCCCCAGGCCGCCACCGAGATCGAGGACCTCGATCTGGCGTGTCTTCTCCAGACCGAACTCGGCGACGACCTCGGCCAGCAGACCGAGGACGCGGTGTGCGGCGAGCTCGAAACCGTCGATCTCGAAGATCTGCGAGCCGATGTGGCTGTGCAGCCCCACCAGGCGCAGGTTGGTCGACGCGAAGACGGCGCGGACGGCCTGCATGGCCTTGCTGTCCCGATAGGTCCCGCCGGCTCCGCTCCCGGCGACCGCGGCCAACGCGAAACCGAACTTCTGGTCCTCATGTGCGGTCGAGATGAACTCGTGGGTGTGCGCTTCGACGCCGGGCGTGACGCGGATCAGCACATCGGCCACGACCCCGCGGGCGCCCGCGAGCCGGTCGAGGCGCTCGATCTCGATCATCGAGTCGACCACGATGTGGCCGATCTGCGATTCGAGAGCGAAATCGAGTTCGGTCTCGTCTTTGTTGTTGCCGTGCATGGCGATCCGCTCGGCCGGGAAGCCTGCGCGCAACGCGATCGCGAGCTCTCCCCCGGTGCACACGTCCAGCGAGAGCCCCTCCGACTGCACCCAGCGGGCGACCTCCATCGACAGGAACGCCTTGGATGCGTAGTGCACGCGTCCGTGCGGTCCGAACGACGCCTGCATGTCCGCGCAGCGGGAGCGGAAATCGCGCTCGTCATAGACGAACAGCGGGGTTCCGTAGGTGTCGGCGAGTTCGTCGACGGCGACGCCGCCGATCGTCACGGCGCCGTCGTCGGTGCGGGCGGTGCCGCGCGGGTAGACGTTCGCCGGGATCGCCGCCATCTCGGCGGGCGAATTGGGTCGTTCGGCCAGGTGGGGTGCTGCGAGGATGTCAGCGTGACGAGGTCCTGCAGGGTGTGCCATCACATACGCTCCGGTGCGCTCACGCCGACCAGGTCGAGACCGTTGGCCAGCACTTGTCGAGTGGCCTCGCAGAGTGCGAGCCGCGCCGAGTGTACGTCCGACGGCGTCTCGTCGCCCTGCGGGAGGACGCGGCACCGCGCGTAGAAGCGGTGATAGGCGCCGGCCAGCGACTCCAGGTAGCGGGTCACCCGGTGCGGTTCCCGCAGCGTCGCCGCCGTCGCGACCACCTCCGAGTAGTCGCCGATGGTCCGGATGAGGTCGCCCTCGGACTCGTCGGCGAGCAGCTCCAGATGCTCGGTCGAGGCGACCAGACCGAGTTCGGCGGCGCTGCGCGACAGCGCGGCGAGCCGCGCGTGTGCGTACTGGACGTAATAGACGGGGTTGTCGGAGGACTGCTTGCGCAGCAGGTCGAGGTCGATGTCGATGTTGACGTCGATCGACGAGCGGATGAGCGCGTACCGTGCGGCGTCCACGCCGACCGCTTCGACGAGGTCGTCGAGCGTGATCACGGTTCCGGCGCGCTTGCTCATGCGGACCGGCTTGCCGTCCTTGACGAGGTTGACCATTTGGCCGATGAGGACCTCGACCGACTCCGGGTCGTAGCCGAGTGCCGCCGCGGCCGCCTTGAGTCGTACGACATAGCCGTGGTGGTCGGCGCCGAGCATGTAGATGAGGTGGTTGGCGCCGCGGTCGTGCTTGTCCTTGAGGTAGGCGATGTCGCCCGCGATGTAGGCGGCGTTGCCGTCGCTCTTGATGACGACGCGGTCCTTGTCGTCACCGTAGCTGCTGGAACGCAGCCACCACGCGCCGTCGGCCTCGTAGAGGTTGTCGCTGGCCTTGAGCTCCGCGATCGCTTCGTCCACCAGGCCGCGCTCGAACATCGAGTTCTCGTGCGTGTAGACGTCGAAGACGGTGCCGAACTCGGCGAGGGTCCGCTTGATGTGCGCGAACATCCGCTCGACGCCGTCGCCGCGGAAGGTCTCCAATCGCTCCGCCTCGGGCAGGTCGAGCACGCCGGGGTGATCGGCGACGACGGCCTGTGCGATCTCGGTGATGTACTCACCGGCGTACCCGTTCTCGGGCACCGGCTCATTCGATGCGGCGGCCTCGAGCGACTGAGCGAAACGGTTGATCTGCTCGCCGTGATCGTTGAAGTAGTACTCGCGGGTCACGGTGGCGCCGCGTGCGGCCAGGACACGGCCGAGTGCGTCGCCGACGGCCGCCCACCGGGTTCCACCGAGGTGGATGGGACCGGTCGGGTTGGCGGATACGAACTCGAGGTTGACGTTCAGCGCGGCGAGCTCGTCGCCGCGGCCGTACGTCTCGCGCTCGCTGAGAACGGCGGCGACGGTCTGGTTCTGCGCGGCCGCGGCCAGGCGAAGGTTGACGAATCCGGGGCCCGCGATCTCGGCGGACTCGATGCCCGGGTCGGCGGCGAAGGCCTCGGCGAGCCAGGTCGCGAGTTCGCGCGGACCGACCCCGGCCTTCTTACCGAGCTGAAGAGCGATGTTGGTGGCGTAGTCGCCGTGTTCGGGGCTGCGCGGACGCTCGACGACCACCGTCTCCGGAATCAGGTCGACGTCCAGGTCATGGGCCGTGAAGACCGTCAGCGTCGCAGCGCGAAGCAGGGCAGCGAGTTCGGTGGGAGTCACGGTGGTTGATTCTATCGGGCGGCCCGCCGTGTCGGTCGATACGGTTGCCCCATGACCTCGATCGTCGTCGTCGGCAGCATCAACCTGGACGTGGCCTGCTCGTGCGAGCGGTTTCCCGGCCCCGGCGAGACCGTGCCCGGCGACCGCATCGCCTATGGTCGCGGCGGCAAAGGCGCGAATCAGGCGGCGGCCGCGGCGCGAGCGGGCGCGGCGACGACGTTCATCGGAGCCGTCGGCGACGACGGCGCCCGGGTCCTGGACTCCCTCGGCGACGTCGACCTGCGCGTGACGAGGGTGCCCGGTCCGACCGGCACCGCGGTGATCACGGTGGACGGCCGCGGCGAGAACACGATCGTCGTGGTGCCGGGCGCCAACGCTCTGCTGTCGTTGACCGACGACGATCGGCGAGTCGTCGCCGATGCCGACGTGCTGCTCATGCAGTCGGAGGTGCCGGTGCCGGTGGTCCTCGACGCGGCCCGCGCAGCTCGCGCCGGCGGGACGACGGTGATCCTCAATCCGTCGCCGGTCCGGGACCTGCCGGACGAGCTGTGGTCGCTCGTGGACGTCGTCGTGGTGAACGAGTCGGAGGCGTCTGCGTCGGCATCGCATCTGGCCCGGATTCCGACCGTGGTCACGACGTTCGGTGCGAACGGTGCCGCTCTGCGATCACCCGACGGGGAGTTCCGCGTGGACGGGATCGCGGTCGACGTCGTCGACACCACCGGCGCGGGCGACGCGTTCACCGGGACGCTCGCCGCGTCGTGGGACCTCCCGCCCGCCGAACGATTGGCGCGTGCGAACACTGCGGGCGCACGGGCCACGACCGTCGCGGGTGCGTGAACGGGTCAGCAGCCCAGTGCGTCCGCCAACTCGTCGATGCCGCGGACGGCGAACCTGTCGAGTTCGCTCGGCCCTGCCGGGGTTGGGCAGGTCGGCGTTCGTCGCCATCTCGGTGAGCAGTGCGACGTCGCCGTTGCTGAGCGCGCAGACCGTGAACTTCCGCTTCAGCCGATGGAGGGCCGCGGATGCATCGGGCCAGGCGGGGATCACATGCCAGGCGTGCACCGCTTCGTCGAGTTGAGCGTCGGTCGCCGGCACTGCGTGCATCCGGTGGAGGAGATCGACGAGCGTCTCCCGGTGCAGATCGTCGAGCAGCGTCCACGGCCGCTCCCCGACTCGACCGCGGCCATCGCCGGCGGATACCGCCGCCGCCATTCGCGGACCAGTTCGCCGGAGTCGAGATCCGGGAACACTGTCGCGAGTACTCCTCCGACGCCGGTGTGCCAATCGGTCACCGTGCCGAAGGTGTCGAAGGCCAGGACCTTCACCTCACCGTCCTGGGACGTCATACGAGCAGTCCGATCGCCAACAGCACCACGCCGATCGCCGGAAGCACGCCCTGCTTCAGCGCGGCCTGCAGCTTCGTCGCGTCGGAGAGCACGAGCACGAGTGCGGCCGACGCCATACTGCCCGCACCGACCAGGACCAGGGTCGCTCCGACCGCCCGCTGGTCGACGCCCACCAGGATCACGCCGACGATCACCGAGATCGCGAGAAAGAGGTTGTAGAACCCCTGATTGAACGCCAGCGGCTTCGTCGTCTCGGCCGACTCGGCGTCGGTTCCGAACGTCGCGAACGCCTTCGGCGTGGTCCAGGCGATGGACTCCAGATAGAAGATGTACACGTGGATGAGAGCTGCGACGGCGGCGAACACCAGACCTGCGATGAGCATGGAGCGAGTGTATGCGGGACGGCTCACGCCACGTTCAGGCTCGCGAATACTCCGAGGCCGCCCGTATCTGCTCGGGTGTGGGCGTCACATCGGTGTACAGCGCGAACTGCGCGGCCGCCTGACCCGCGATCACCGCGTCGCCGCTGATCACCTCCGCACCGCGTGCGCGCATCGCCCGCACGAGCGGCGTCGTCGGCGGCAGGGCGACGACGTCGAGACACCCGGTCGCCGCGTCGACGGCCTCCGCTGGGAACGGCAGATCGTTCTCGCCCGGTCCTCCCGCCATTCCCACCGGCGTCGCGTTGACCAGCACCGCCGGTCGCGCGTCACCGAGTTCGGCCGCATGGGCGAATCCGTACTTCGCGGCGAGTGCTCCCCCGGTCTCGGCGTTGCGCGCCACCACCGTGACATCGCTGAATCCCGTGTCGCGCAACGCGGCGACGACGGCTTTCGCCATTCCGCCGCTGCCCGCGACGGCGACCGGCGCACCGCGGTCGAACGACGACGCCTCCAACAGATCGGCCACCGCCTGATAGTCGGTGTTGTAGGCGCGCAGCACCCCGTCGTCGTTGACGATGGTGTTGACCGATTCGATCGCCGCGGCGGACCGCTCCATCACGTCGACGAGCTCGATCACCGTCTCCTTGTAGGGCATCGACACCGCCGCACCGCGGATCGGCAGGCCGCGGACGCCCTGCACCGCCGCGACGATGTCGGCGGGCGCGAACGCCTTGTAGACGTAGTTCACCCCGAGTTCGTTGTACAGATAGTTGTGGAAGCGTGTGCCGATGTTCGACGGCCGCGCCGCCAGCGAGACGCAGAGGACGGTGTCGCGGTCGAGAGCACGTGAATGCGGTGCGGTCATGGAGTCGAGGATAGGCCGATGCCCGACCGTCACACGGCCAGCCGCGTCAACTTCTCCGGGTTCCGCACCGTGTACACGGCCGTCACCTTCTCGTCGGTCACCTCGATGCACGTCACGTTGTCGACCACGTCGTCGATCGACACGATGAGCGCGGGCATCCCGTTGACCACCGACACGCGCATGCCGACCGCGCCGAGTCGCGCGCTCTTGGTGAGCAGTCCGACGACGAAGCGCGCCACGCGGTCGGGCCCCTCGATCGGTCGGCGCGCGGCCGACACGACACCGCCGCCGTCACCCAGGTACACCACTCCCGGCGCGAGGAGATCCATCAGCGACTGGACGTCGCCGGTCACCGCGCACGCCAGGAACTGTTCGGCGACGGACTGCGCCTCGGTGGGCTCGGCGACGGCCACCGAGCGTCGCGCGTGCACGTGATTGCGCGCCCGATGCGCCACCTGGCGGACCGCGGCCTCCGACTTCCCGACCGCGGCGGAGATCTCGCCGTAAGAGAAGTCGAACACCTCGCGCAGCACGAACACCGCGCGTTCGGTCGGCGTCAGCGACTCGAGGACCAGCAGCATGGCCGTGGTCACCGCCTCACCGGTCAGTACGTGACCGAGTCCGTCGTCGACCTCCGGCGTCTCCAGCGGCTCGGGCAGCCAGGGCCCGACGTACTCCTCCCGGCGACGGTCGGCCGACCGCGCGGCGTTCAGCGCCTGCCTCGTGACGATTCGCGCCAGGTACGCACGCGGGTTGTCGACGGCGTCGACGTCCACGTCACGCCAGCGCAACCAGCTCTCGGAGACCACGTCCTCGGCGTCGGCGACCGACCCGAGGATCTCGTAGGCGATCGAGAACAACAGCGGGCGGTGCGCGACGAAGTCGTCCTTCATCTGGGCCCCGGAAGCGCGACCGCGGTACCCGACCGCGCCCACCGCACCGTTGCCCGGCACACCTGCTCCTTGAACAGCGCGGCGGGACGGCCGCCGAACCAGAAGCGGGTCGGCTCGTCGTTGCGATGCGATGCCTGAATGACTCCGTTGGCGCGCCCCAACGACACGTTCTGCCCGACGAACGACATCGAGAACGGCTTGCCCGCCTCCCCCTTCGCCTCGCGGACGAGGTTGTCGGCGGCGGCCGCGGCCTGCGGAATCGCGGCCTGACAGCTCAGTCGTGCACCGGGGACGGCGGCACCGTCGCCGACCGCGTACACGTTCGGATGGCTCGTGCTCCGCAGGAACTCGTCGACGGCGACGCGGCCCGCGGCGTCGACGGCCAGCGGGCTGGTCGCGGTCAGCTCGTGCACACCGCCGGCGATCGCCCACAGGACCAGATCGGCGTCGTCGTCCGGGGTCCAGCGGCCGGTCACGATCTCGACGCCGAGGCTGCGCAGCACGTCCAGGACGCGGCCGCGCGCACCGTCGCTCAGCGACGCACCGAACTCCTCGCTGACGATGCAGACGCTCAGGTCCGGGCGTACGGTCGCGACCTCCGAGACCGCTTCGAGCCCGGTGAGTCCGCCGCCGACCACGGTCACCGTCGCACCCGCGCCGAGCTCGGTCAGCTTCTCGTGGGCCCGCGCCGCCTGATCGGCGCCGCCGAGCGCGTACGTACCCTGCGGCGCCTCGTTCGAGCTGCCGACCGCGTACACGAGCCTGTCGAACGCCAGGTCCTGCCCCGTCGACAGTGTCACGACGCCGTCGCCGATCTCCTCGATCGATGCGACCACCAGATCGATCCGCTCATGGAGCATCTCGCGCAACGGCCTCGTCGCCGATCCGCTGCCTGCGATCATCTCGTGGAGTCGCACCCGTTCGACGAAGTCCGGGCTCGGGTTCACGACGGTGATCTGTGCTTCGTCGATCTTGCGCGCCAACCGATTCGCCGCCGTCGTTCCGGCGTATCCGGCACCTGCCACCACGATCTTCATTGCTGCCTCCCGGTCAGTGTCTTCATCCTTGCACTCATGGGACACCGGCCGACGCGCTCCTGTGACAGCACATCGACGTGATGGGCAGCACGCGCCGCATTCCCGCGTTATCGTCGAGTCGTGATCTCCCGCGAGGACATTCTGGAGCGCTATCTCGACGCCGACGAACAGATTCCGTTGCTGACGATCGACGAGTTCTTCGCCGACAACCCGCACGAGGACTCGATCGCCCCGAACCAGCGCGGATACGGCCGTCCCGACCTCGTCGAGATCGCCGAACGACTCACCCGCTTCGAAGCGGACGCCGATGTCGCCTGGGTTCGCGTACAACTTCACGAGGAGATGTTCGACGACGACTACGAGGGTGTCGCCGCCGAATCGATCGCGATCTGCACCTCCCTCGACGAGGACGAGGTGGAGGAGCGTCTCGACACCGACAGTCTGGAGTCGGACGGCGTCTGGGAGGGCATGTCGTACGACGAGGACGACTTCTCCGACATCCCCGCGGTGCCCGAAGACCACCGGATCCTGACCATGTCATGGGACTGACCGACGGCCGGTGGCAGCAGGCGAGATCGCATCGCCGGGAGACGAGTCGGGCCGGATGCGTCGCAGTGAGGGGACGTGACCGCCGGATCCGGGACCGATCGTCCATGAGATGCATCACACTCGACGATCGGCCGTCGGCACGCATCTGCGGGCGGTGCTGGGGGTCGCGGTTCGCACTCGGCGGCGTCGGGGACCGTCGCCGCCGCATCCGCGTGAGATCGGCTCCCTGGTCGATCCCGCATCGGCGTTGAATCACCGCTCCTGACCTGCTGAGATCTCCCTATCACCTTCCACTCGAAGCATAGGAGATCGCTCGTGAAGATCAGCGCACGCAACACCGTCGAAGGAACCGTCACCGAGGTCACCACGGGCGCGACCACCGCCCACGTGCGCATCGACATCGGCGGCGGCAACGTCATCACCGCATCGATCACCAACGAGGCCGTCGCGGAACTCGGCCTCCGGGTCGGCGCCAAGGCCTATGCCGTCGTCAAGGCGTCGGACGTCATGGTCGCCGTCGACTGACAGCGCCGACGACGTCGCTCGTCTGCACCCCGACCGGAATCGATTCCGGTCGGGGTGCAGACATACGTCAATGGCCCCCATCGGGGTTAAAGGCCCCTGATCGCCCCGCCTATAAAGCACGAAGACCAGCGATCTCGGGAAATCGCTGGTCATTGCTGTGCCCCCCGTAGGATTCGAACCTACGACCTTCTGCTCCGGAGGCAGACGCTCTATCCCCTGAGCTAGGGGGGCGGATCAAGCGAAAGCAACATTAGCGCACCGAGGTTCGTAGTCCCAACACGGGGGCGTCACACCGCGATCAGCGTCGCGTCCCGGACGCCCCGGTATCGGTCTGGCGTGCAGGTCAGGACGATGATCTGGGCGTTCGGTCCGGCCGCACCGATCACCGACGACATCGATGCGAGACGTTTGGGGTCGGTGTATCCGAGTGCGTCGTCGAGGATCACGGGGACGCCGTCGGCCTCGTCGACCAGCGACGCGCACGCCAATCGGGCCAGCAGACCCAGCTGTTCGCGGGCTCCGCCGGACAACGCGGTGACGTCGACGGTGACACCGTCGAGGGTGCGCGAAACGATCTGGAAGTCGTCTCCGACGGAGAAGCGGACGCCGTCGCCGAACACCGGCGCGGCCAACTCCTCCAGCCGTCGTGCGAACGGATCGACGTACCGAGCCCGCGATTCGGCGCGTTTGCGCTGGAGGGTCTCATGCAGGACGCGAGCGCCCTCCGCGCGTTCGGTCACTCGGCGCAAGGCGGCCTGTGCGGCATCGTTCTCGGCGACGGCGTCCGACAACTCGTCCAGGCGTCCGTCGTTGCGGCACACCTCGATCCGGGTCGACAACTCGGCCTGCAGCTTCCGCTGGTGCGTCAGCCGCGTCCTGGTGCGCTCGAGCGCCGCCTCGGCCTCGGCGTGCTTGGCGCGCACACCGGCGGCATCGAGGCGGACGGATTCGGCGGCGATCTTGGCCTCGGCGCCCTTCGCGGCGGAGAGCCTCTCCGCGGCCCCGGTGGCCGTCTCGTCGAGTGCGACGTCGGACGCTGTCTCGACGACGGTCGCGAGCTCGTCGCGCAGGGTCAGCGCCGTGACGCGGGCGGTGGCGCCCGAGGACTCCCAGGCCTGCGCCTTGCTCCGCTCCTCGTTGCCTCGATGGAGTTCAGCGTCGCGCGCACGTTGCACCTCGGCGACGGCGGCGGCGAGTTCACGCTCACGCACCCGCAGGGCGCCCAAATCGTCTGCCCGCTCGGGTGCCGATCGCGCCGTGTCGGGGATCCGCGCGGCGATCTCGGCGCGCAGCGTCGTCACGGCGTCGAAATCGCGTCCGTCGAGCACGCGCGCCAGGGCACGCTCGCCCTCGCGCACCACGCGCAGGAGGTCGGTCCGCCGAGCGGCCGCACCCGCCACCTCCGACAGCGCGGCCACACCGCAGCGATCCACGAGTTCGGCGGCCGAGGCCTCGAGTCGCGCGAGATCGTCGGCGAGCGCCCGGACATCGGCTCCCGCGGTCACCTCGACGCGGACAGACGCCGATTCGACGACGGTGGACGACGCACCCGACACGGTCTGCTCGGCGTCGACTCCCACGCCGTCGACCGTGACCTCACCGGCCAGCGGCGTGACCGTCACGGTCGGTGCTCCGGCCTCCAATCGCGCTCTCGCCGCGGCGACGTCCCGATCGAGGACCGCGGCGCGCTCGGCGTCCTCCGGGGTCGCGCTGAGCACGGCGACCGACGTCGTCGCGTCGGCGATCTCGTCGCGTAACCGGGTCGCCTCGGCGATCGTAGCGTCGGTGTCGGCGAGCCGTCTGCGTTCGGCGGCGGTCCGCTCGGCCGCCTCCGCGTGTTCGATCCACGCCCGCACGTCGTCGAGCTGACGCTGCGCGACCAGGATCTGTTCGGCGGTCTCGGCGGCGCGCTGACCCGCCACCTCCGCGGCGGCCCGCGCGTCCTGGACGGCCGTGGTGGTGGTCGCGATCTCCGACTCGGCCTGCCCGAGGCGCGCCCGCAGCCCGGCCCGCTCACGGACCGCTGCCTGCGCGGCCTCGACGGCCATCTCCTCCCGGGCGACGACGGCCTTCGCGGCGGCCAGCCGGTCGCCGACCGCATCGGCCTCGGCGACCTGCGCGGCCAACGTCGAGACGTCCACCCGCTGCCGCGACTCCCCGGCCGCCGCCTCGGCGATCTCCGCCACCACCTCGGGCAGGCGGTCGGCGGCCTCCTGCACCGACTCGAGCAGCCGCTCCCGTTCGGCGACGGCTGCCGCAGCGGTCGCCGCGGCATTCTGCGCATGCAGGAGTTCCCCGCTCGGACGGCCCTGCGCCGCGGTGAAGTACCGGAGATACTCCTTGGTCACCGCGGCGACCAGTTCCTGGGACTCCGGGGAGTCCGCGGTCTCGTCGTTCGCCTCACCGGCGGCCCTGTCGAGGGCTCGCGAGAGCGCGGAACTGTCGGTGAGATCGCCCAACTCGGGATCGGACGACTGCAGCAGGCGCAGCGCGCGGTACAGCGTCGAATCGAGCGCGGCGCCGAGGATCTGCTCGACGCGTTCGTGCGCGGGTCGGCCGGTGAGCTGCTCCGGGGCCGGTTCGAGCACCGTGAGTGCGGTCTCCGGCGACTTGTTGAATCGTTTGAAGTATTCGAAGCGGTACTCGCCGCAGCTGATCTCGGCGAACACCTCGCTGCCGATGTCTCGCCCGGCGGGCTGCACATCGCGCACGACGGCCTTGGTGCTGTTGGCGCGCGTCGTCAGCAACAGGTCGAGCGCTTCGACCATGGTCGACTTGCCCGCCTCGTTCTCCCCCTCGATGACGGTGACACCGTTGTCGGCGAACACCACCTCGCGGTCGGCGACTCCGCGGAAATCGGTCACTCTGAGTCGATGGAGTCTCATCGCGCCGCTCCGGCAAGCCGATACAGCAGGGACAGTGCCGATCGAGCGGCCGCCGCATCCGGGTCCTCGTCGCCCGCGTCGGCGTCGGCCCTCGCCCGGTCGGCGAGTTCGGCGGCCGCCTGCGCGGCGTACCCCGCGAGTTCGAGGTCGTCGAGATCACCCGCGTCCGAGATCACCGTCAGATCGTGCCGCCGATCCCAGAACTTCACCGCCGCGAAGCGATCGGCGGCCTCCTCCAACAAGGTCTCGAGCATCACGTTCTCCGACACCGTCAGGGTGCCGACCAGCGCCAACTGGACGACGGTGCGCGGCTTGTCGGGGATCTCCTCGAGCGTGGCACGTAGCCGCCGCACGTCGTCGGCGCCGGTGACGTCGAGGCCGATCGTGCGGAACGACCACTGCCCCACCTTGTGTCGCCGCACCTCGACGGCCCGCTCGCCGCCGCGTCGCAGCGTCACGTCCAGGACGTGCCCCGGCTCGGTCTCGACATTGTCGAAGGCCGTCACCTCCGGCGCCCCCGAGTACCAGACGCGCCCGGAGTCGCCGACCGACGTCACCGAGTGGCGGTCGCCGAGCGCGACGTAGTCGACCAGGTCGCTCGCCGCCGCCGCATCGAGTCCGGCGAGCCGAACGATCGACGGATCCGGGTTGGGACTCAACGAGTCCATACCGCCGTGACCGACGACGATCCGGATGTCGTCCGAGGGCGCCAGCCCCGCGAGCTGCTCGGCCACGAGATCGGCCGTCGGATGCTTCGAGTACCACGGCGCGGCGACGATGCTCACCCCGTCGCGCACACGAACCACGCCCGCGGCGCTCAAGACGTGGACGTTGCCCGGGCAGGCGTCGACGAACGCCGCCGACGTGTAGACGCTCGTCGCGTCGTACGGGTCGTGATTGCCGGGCAGCAGATACACCGGCACCGGATACGCGCCGAGGGCGTCGAGCGTGCGTCGAATGACGCGGGTCGACACGCGCGGATCGTCGAAGACGTCGCCGCAGACCACGACGAATTCGGCACCGGTCTCCGCGGCGACCTCACCGATCCGCACGACCGCGGCATCACGGGCGGCGGCGTAGGTGTGCTGTGCCTCCCCGGTCAGGAACCGACGCGTCATGCCCAACTGCCAGTCGGCGGTGTGCAGGAACCGCACGTGCGGATCGACGACCGCGTCGGGTGGAGTCTGCGGGCTCTCGACCACCCGGGGCGCCTTCGGCGTCGCCGGCTTCGTCGCCTCCTCGGGCAGATCGAAGAGCGACAGCGGCTCCACGTCGAACAGCGGCTCGGTCACCGCGACCTCACTTCCACGCTTGGAATCGAACTCGCACCGATACTACGATCCGCCTCCGACAATTCGGGACTCCGACGCCTACCGCTGGTGTGCCGGCCGCTTGAGGAACAGGGTGCAGACGAAGCCCACGAGGAGTATCCCGGCCCCGAGGAGGACGGACTGCCCCATGGCGTCGGCGAATCCGCCGCGGACCATCGCCGGCAGTCGACCGACGTCCGGGGTGTCGCTGTGGTTGAAATCGGCGCCGGGCAGGTTCGCGGCCAGCCGCGAGGTCATCAGCGCGCCGATGGCCGATGCGCCGATCACCGAACCGACCACCCGCGTCGTGTTGTAGACCCCCGCACCCGCGCCCGCCTGGTGCCACGGCAGATCACGCGTCGCGGTGGCTCCCAACGGAGCCCAGATCCCCGCGCTGGACACGCCCATCAGGACGGTCGGCAGGAGCATCGACCAGACCGGCGACGCCGGATCCATCACCAGGCTCAACCAGACGGTCGCCACGGCGTAGCCGAGCAGCCCGGACGCGATGATCAGGCTCGGGTGCACTGTGTCGAGCACCCGACCGACCAGCGGCGCGAGGACACCGGTCATCACCGCCATCGGCACCATGATCAGCGCCGACCGTGTCGGCGACATCCCGCCCACGAGTTGCAGGAAGAACATGATCGGGATCATCGATCCCGAGACGGCGAAGCCCATCGATGCGATGCCGACGTTGCTGAGGGTGAAGTTGCGATTGCGGAACAGGCTCAGCGGGACGAGCGGTTCACCGCTGGTGCGTGCCTGCCACCACACGAACACGCCGAGGAACACCAGCCCGCCGCCGATCAGGATCCAGATCCAGGCGGTCCAGTCGAAGCTCTCACCCTCCTGGATGCCGAAGACGACGGCGCTCAGTCCGATCGCCGACAGCACCACGCCGATCCAGTCGAACTTGTGATCGTGCGTCTCCACGGTGGGCACCAGGATCTGCGCGAGGACCAGTGCCAGAACACCGACCGGCAGATTCACGAAGAAGATCCACTCCCAGCCGAACGAGTCGGTCAGCACACCGCCCAGCAGCGGTCCGACGGCGGTCGCCACACCGGCGACGGTCCCCCACACGCCCATCGCGGCACCGCGTCGCTCCGGCGGGAACATGCGCGTGATCAGCGCCATGGTCTGCGGGGTGATGAGAGCCGCGCCCACACCCTGCAGACCGCGTGCGACGATCAGCTCGCCGATCGATCCGGACAGCCCGCACCACACGCTCGCGGCGGTGAACACCACCAGACCCGCTTGGAAGACGATCTTCGGACCGATCTTGTCGCCCAACCGACCGGTGATCAACAGCGGCACCGCGTAGGTCAGCAGATACGCGCTGGTCACCCACACGATTCCGGTGACGCTCGCGTCGAGCGACGCTTTGATCTCCGGTTGCGCGACGGCCACGATCGTCATGTCGACGAGGATCATGAAGAACCCGAGACACAGCGCGAACAGCGCGGCCCAGGGACGGTCGGTGACCGGCTTGAACGTCGATTCCACAGGTAATGCCATACCGGTCGCACCCTCTTCTCGTATCGAACGTTGCGAACCCTAACACCGATGCGCTGTGTGGGTCGCCACCCGCCGCCGGTGACGACGGCCAGGAATAATGGACGAGGACATCGGTTGTACGGAGGCGGTTCGACGCGAACCGCGCACGGCCGTGCACCGACCGGAGAGAGGACGACAGAATGTTCGGATCCAAGAAGTCCACAGACGTCGCCACCCGGACGTCCAGCCTCCCCGCCGACGCCGATCGGCCGTCGGGACGTTCCCCCGGACTCGTCGTGACGACGCTGGTCGACAAGGCGCAGCGACTGCAACAGCCCGCCGTCGCCCGGTACGTCCAGAGCGTTCGACGCAAGCACCCGGGTGACTCGCCGGAGGCGATCATCCGGCGTCTGGAGAAGCACTACCTGACCACGGTCACCGCATCCGGCGGCGCAGTCGGCGCCGCCGCGGCGGTCCCCGGCGTCGGCACGGTCACCGCGATCGGCGCGATGTCGGCCGAGACCGTCTTCTTCATCGAGGCCTCCGCTCTCCTCGCGCTCGCGATCGCCGACGTACACGGCATCGCCCCGACCCAGCACGACCGTCGTCGCGCACTGGTTCTGGCCGTGGCCCTCGGCGAGGAGGGCGTCGGCATCGTCGGCAAGACCCTCGGTCCAAGCAGCCGAACCGCGATGGCGCAGCTGGGCCTGCCCGGCATCCCCGGCGCGAACCTCGCCACCATCAACAAGGCTCTGACCAACCGGTTCGTCAAGAAGTTCACTCTCGGCAAGGCACCGGTCATGTTCGGCAAGGTGCTGCCGGGCGGGATCGGCGCCGTGATAGGCGGTGTCGGCAACCGCGCGCTCGGCACCACGGTGATCCGCAACGCCCGAGCCGCCTTCGGTGCGCCGCCCCGGCATTGGCTGACCGTCGTCGACGGCGCGGTGGAACCGAACGCGAGGATCGAGGGAGCCAACTGACCGGGCGGGGCGCGATCGCGGGCCTCGTCTCCGCCGCATTCGCACGCCGCGGTCTGGCGATCGCGACCGTCGTCGCCACCCTCGGCGCCGTCGCCGTCGACCTCACCGTGCCGCTGGTGTCGCGCGCGGCCGTCGACCTCGCGACCGGGGAGCCGAGTGCACCGGACGTGAGCCTGGGTGTCCTGGTGATCGCCTTGGTCGTCGCCGCGTTCCTCCGCTACGCGTGTCAGTTCGGCCGCCGGATGACGGCGGGAGCCGTCGCGATCGGAGTCCAGGACCGGCTGCGACGCGCCCTCCTGGACACCCTCCTGCATCTGGACGGACGTTCCCGCGACCAGATCCGCACCGGCCAGATCGTCTCGCGCTCGATCTCCGATCTGCAGATCGTGCAGGGACTGCTGGCCATGGCGCCGCTGGCACTCGGCGGTGCCGTGCAGGCCGTGCTCGCGTTCGCGGTCATGGCGTGGCTCTCGCCGCTGCTCACCGCGATCGCCGTCGCCGTCGTTCCGATGCTGACCCTGCTCGTCTACGCGAGTCGACGTCGCCTCTTCGCGGCCACCTGGTCGGCGCAACAGGCCGCGGCCGACGTCGCCGGGCACGTCGAGGAGACCGTGACCGGCGTGCGCGTGGTGAAGGGCTTCGGCCAGGAGTCGCGGGTCACCGACCGGCTGGCCGACCTGAGCGCGCGACTGTTCCGGGAGAAGCTGCGCACGGCCCGGCTCAGCGCGCTGTTCACTCCGGCGATGACCGCCGTCCCCCAGCTGGGCACCGTGCTGGTGATCGGCGTCGGCGGCTGGCTCACGCTGCGCGGCTCGATCACGGCGGGCACCTTCCTGGCGTTCTCCACCTACCTCGCGACGATGACCGGGCTCGCTCGGATCCTGACCAACCTCATCGTCAACGCCCAACTGGCGAAGGCCTCGGTGACCCGCGTCCAGGACGTGATCGACCATCCGCGCGACCCCGCGTACCAGGCCGACGGCACCGCTCCCGACGGTCCGGTCGGCGTCTCCTTCACCGACGTGCGGTTCGCATACGACACGACGCCCGTACTCGACGGACTGAACCTGACGATCGCCCCGGGCGAGTGCGTCGCGGTCGTCGGCGGTCCCGGCTCCGGCAAGTCGACGCTCGCCGAACTCGTCGCGGGCACCTATCGGCCCGATTCCGGGTCCGTCGCCCTGACCGGCGTCGACGGCGCGGTCGACATCGGTGATCTGCACCCGGACACGCTCGCCGAGGTCGTGGCCGTCGTCGACGACGAGCCGTTCCTCTACTCGGACAGCATCGCCGCGAACATCGCACTGGGTCCGTATCCGGAGTCGCCGGCCGACCGCCCGGCCGTCGAGGCCGCCGCCCACGCCGCGGCCGCCGACTTCGCGGCCGCGCTGGCCGACGGCTACGACACGTCCGTCGGCGAACGAGGGCTCACCCTCTCGGGCGGGCAGCGCCAACGCGTCGCCCTGGCGCGGGCGCTGTACGCACCCGCCCGCGTCCGGGTGCTCGACGACGCCACCTCGGCGGTCGACGCCGTCACCGAGGCGCGCATTCTGCGGCGACTGCGTGACGACGGGTCCACCATGCTCGTCCTGGCCCATCGGGCGTCCACCCTGACGATCGCCGATCGCGTCGCCGTCCTGTCCGACGGACGCGTCACCGACATCGGCACCGTCGACGAGCTGGCCGCCCGCAGCCCCGAGTTCACCCGATTGATGGCACCGGCCCGACCGACCGAGGCGGCCGCCGACCCGGAACTCGACCGACAGGCCGCACTGACCGTCGAGGATCTGTGGCCCGGCGACGCCGACGCCGTCGATCGACGACACGTCCTGCAGGCGCCGAGTTCGGCCGCCACCGGCGCACGCACCGGTGGCGGGCCGATGACCAGTGCGCTCGGCGCGATGCCCGCCACTCCCGAGATCGAGGCGGCCGTCGCCGCGCTGCCGGCCGCCGACGAGGATCCCGACGTCGACGAGGCCGCCGCCCGCGCCGAACGCCCCACGTTCGGACTCGTGCAGATCCTGCGCCCGGTGCGTGCGCTGCTCGTCGTGTTGATCGCGACGATCGCCGTCGACACCCTCGTCGGACTCGCCTTCCCGTCCATCGCGCGCCACGTCCTCGACGCCCACACCGACGGAGTGGTCCTGGCCGCCGCCGGATTCGGTGTCGGACTCGTCGCGATCGGCGCCGTCGCCGGCCGAATCAACACGATCGTCGCCGCCCGCGCGGGCGAACGCGTCCTGTACTCGCTGCGCATCCGCACCTACGCCCATCTGCAGCGGCTCGGCCTCGACTACTACGAGCGCGAACTGTCCGGTCGCATCATGACCCGCATGACCACCGACGTCGACGCGCTGTCGGGCTTCCTGCAGACGGGGCTGTCGTCGGCCGTCGTCTCCCTGCTGACACTCGTCGGCGTCCTCGTCGCCCTGATGATCACCGATTGGGAGGTGGCTCTCGCGGTGATCGCGATCTTCCCGGTCCTACTGATCGCGACGATCGTGTTCCGCCGCATCTCCTCGCGCGCGTACACCCGGACGCGCGAGCTGGTGTCGGCGGTGAACGCCGACTTCCAGGAGAACATCGCCGGGCTGTCGACCACTCGCGGCTACCGACACCTCCCGGTGGCCGTCGCCGAGTTCGCCGACCGCTCGCAGGCCTGGTACCGCGCACGGATGACCTCGCAGAAGGCCGTCGCGACGTACTTCCCCTTCATCCAATTCTGCGCCGACCTCGCCACCGCGGTGGCCGTCGGCGTCGGTGCGCATCAGATCGCGAACGGGGGGCTCCAGCCGGGGACTCTAGTCGCCTTCGTCCTCTATCTGGCGATGCTGTTCGGCCCCGTCCAACAGCTCACCACGGTGTTCGACGGCTACCAGCAGGCCGCCGTCGGCCTGCAGCGCATCCGCGATCTCGTCACCACGCCGACCACGCTGGTGGACAATCCGCGAGCGCGGAGCGGCGACGGGGCGTCGTTCACCGGCGACGTCCGCCTCGAGCACGTCGGATTCCGCTACCGCGGCGCCGACCGGGACGCGTTGACCGACGTCGACCTGCATGTGGAGCCGGGCACCTCGCTGGCCCTCGTCGGCGCCACCGGCGCAGGCAAGTCGACCGTCGTCAAACTGCTCGCCCGGTTCTACGATCCGACCTCCGGACACGTCCGCATGGACGGCATCGACCTACGCGACATCGGCATCGCGCCGTACCGATCCCGGCTGGGCGTGGTTCCGCAGGAGCCGCACCTGTTCGCGGGGACGGTCGCCGACAACATCGCGTTCGGCCGTCCGAACGCCACCCGCGAGCAGATCGCCGACGCGGCGCGGCGGGTCGGCGCGGCGTCGATGATCGCCGGGCTCGCCGGCGGCATGGAACACGCCGTGTCCGAGCGTGGTCGCAGTCTCTCGTCGGGGCAGCGGCAGCTGATCGCGCTCGCCCGGGCCGAACTCGTCGAACCCGACCTCATCCTGCTCGACGAGGCCACCGCGACGCTCGATCAGGCGACCGAGGCACAGGTCCTCGCCGCGGGCGACGCCCTGGCGGCGCGCCGAACCAGTGTGATCGTCGCGCACCGCCTCGCGACCGCCGCACGGGCCGACAAGATCGCCGTGGTGGACGCCGGACGCATCGTCGAATACGGCGACCACGACGGCCTCTACCAGGCGCACGGGCCGTATCGTCGGCTTTGGGATGCGGGCGTCTCCCCCGATTCCGAGGCCGACGGACCTATGATATCCGCCACACGAGAGTGACCTGGGCCTCCATCGTCACCTGAAGGCGACGACGATGAACGCAGCCGCGTAGTCTATAGAACTGGCTGGCGAGTACGTCCATAAGACCGACCTCGCCGACGCGGCCAGAGACAAAAGCACTGGGTGAATTGAGGCGAGACAACGCTGTGAGCAGTTCGATTTCTGAGTCCGATTACGGGCAGAACGAATGGCTGGTCGAAGAAATGTACCAGCGATTCAAGACCGATCCCTCTTCCGTGGATCCGAGCTGGCATGAAGTACTGAAGAACTACAGTCCGACGAACGGCACGGCACCCGCCTCACCCCCGGCCGCGCCCCCTGCGCAGCCCGCACCGGCGCGACCCGCACCGGCACAGCCGGCCGCGGTGGTTCCGCCGAAGCAGGCCGTGACGCTCGACGCCGAGCCCGCACGCACCCCCGCGCCGGCTCGCACCCCGGCGCCGACCCGCGAGGCCGCGGCCACCAAGGCCGCGGGCGGAGCGTCTCGCCCCGCCGCGGCGCCCAAGACCGAGAACGCTCCGAGCGAAGACGAGAAGAAGATCCTGCGCGGCCCGGCGGCCGCGATCGTGCGGAACATGACCTCGTCGCTGGAGATCCCCACCGCGACGAGCGTCCGCGCCGTTCCGGTCAAGGCGATGTTCGACAACCGCATCGTCGTCAACAACCATCTCGCGCGCACCCGCGGCGGCAAGATCAGTTTCACCCACATCCTCGGATACGCGATCGTCCAGGCGATCAAGTCGTTCCCGAACATGAACCGTCACTTCGGCGTCGTCGACGGCAAGCCGAACGTGATCACCCCGGCGAGCACCAACCTCGGTCTGGCTATCGACCTGCCCGGCAAGAACGGCGACCGCACGCTCGTCGTCGCCGCCATCAAGGGCTGCGAGAGCATGAACTTCGGCGAGTTCGTCACCGCCTACGAGGACATCGTCCGCCGCGCCCGCGAGGGCAAGCTGGGCGCCGACGACTTCGCGGGCGTCACCATCTCGCTGACCAACCCGGGCACCATCGGCACCGTTCACTCGGTGCCGCGTCTGATGCCGGGCCAGGGTGCGATCATCGGCGCGGGCGCCATGGAGTACCCGGCCGAGTTCCAGGGCTCGAGCGATCAGCAGCTCGCCGAGATGGGCATCGGCAAGCTGATGACCCTCACGTCGACCTACGACCATCGGATCATCCAGGGCGCCGAGTCGGGCGACTTCCTGCGCACGATCCACCACTTGCTCCTCGACGACTCGTTCTACGACGAGATCTTCACCGCGATGCACGTCCCGTACGAGCCGGTCCGCTGGCGTCGGGACATCCCCGCCGGACTCGTCGACAAGAACGCGCGCGTCCTCGAGCTGATCGCCGCCTACCGCAGCCGCGGCCACCTGATGGCCGACACCGATCCGCTGTCGATGAGCAGCGACGCGCGCGCCGCGCACCCCGACCTGGACGTCCTGACCTACGACCTGACCCTGTGGGATCTGGACCGCACCTTCAACGTCGGCGGGTTCCACGGTCAGAGCACCATGAAGCTGCGCGACGTGCTGTCGGTGCTGCGCGACGCGTACTGCCGTCACATCGGCGTCGAGTACACGCACATCCTCGATCCGGAGCAGCAGCGCTGGATGCAGGAGCGCGTCGAGATCAAGCACGTGAAGCCGCCGGTGGCCGAGCAGAAGTACATTCTGTCCAAGCTGAACGCCGCCGAGGCCTTCGAGACCTTCCTGGCCACCAAGTACGTCGGCCAGAAGCGCTTCTCGCTCGAGGGCGCCGAGAGCGTCATCCCGATGATGGACGCGGTGATCGACCGCTCGGCCGACCACGGTCTGGACGAGGTCGTCATCGGCATGCCGCACCGCGGGCGCCTCAACGTGCTCGCCAACATCGTCGGCAAGCCGTACTCGAAGATCTTCACCGAGTTCGAGGGCAACCTCGGCCAGGCGCAGACCCACGGCTCCGGTGACGTCAAATACCACCTGGGCGCCGAGGGCACCTACTACCAGATGTTCGGCGACAACGAGATCAACGTCTCGCTGACCGCCAACCCGAGCCACCTCGAGGCCGTCGACCCGGTCCTGGAGGGCATCGTCCGCGCCAAGCAGGACGTGCTCGAGGAGGACAAGCAGTTCAACATCGTGCCGCTCATGCTGCACGGCGACGCCGCGTTCGCCGGTCAGGGCGTGGTGGCCGAGACGCTGAACCTGTCGATGCTGAACGGCTACCGCACCGGCGGCACCGTCCACATCGTCGTCAACAACCAGGTCGGCTTCACCACCGCACCCGAGTACTCGCGATCCACCCAGTACTGCACCGACATCGCCAAGTCGATCGGCGCACCGGTGCTGCACGTCAACGGCGACGACCCGGAGGCCTGTGTCTGGGCCGCCAAGCTCGCCGTCGACTACCGCGAGGCGTTCAATCGCGACGTCGTCATCGACCTCGTCTGCTACCGCCGCCGCGGCCACAACGAGGGCGACGACCCCTCGATGACGCAGCCGGCGATGTACGACGTGATCGACAACATCCGCGGCGTCCGCAAGAGCTACACCGAGGCTCTGATCGGTCGTGGCGACATCTCGACCAAGGAGGCCGAGGACGCGCTGCGCGACTACCAAGGCCAGTTGGAGCGAGTGTTCGTCGAGGTCAAGGAGCTCGACCGCTACACGCCGGAGGCGTCGCCGTCGGTCGAGGCCGAGCAGACCCTGCGCACCAACCTCGTGACCGCCGTCCCGCAGGAGCGCCTGCAGCAGATCGGCGACGCGTTCGGCGAGCTGCCGGAGGGCTTCACCCCGCACCCGCGCGTCAAGCCGGTCATCAAGCGCCGTCACGAGATGCCCGTCAACGGCGACGTCGACTGGGCGTTCGCCGAGCTGATGGCCTTCGGCTCGCTGGTCCAGGAGGGCACCACCGTCCGCCTGTCCGGTCAGGACTCACGCCGCGGCACGTTCACCCAGCGTCACTCGGTCCTCATCGATCGGGAGAACGGATCGGAGTACACGCCGCTGAATCACCTCGGCGACGACGCGACCGGCCGCTTCCTGGTGTACGACTCCCCGCTGTCGGAGTATGCGGTCCTCGGCTTCGAGTACGGCTACGCCGTCGCGAACCCGGACGCTCTCGTCCTCTGGGAGGCCCAGTTCGGCGACTTCGTCAACGGTGCGCAGTCGATCATCGACGAGTACATCAGTTCCGGTGAGGCCAAGTGGGGTCAGCGCAGCGACGTCGTACTGCTGCTGCCGCACGGCCACGAGGGCCAGGGCCCGGACCACACGTCGGGTCGCATCGAGCGCTTCCTGCAGCTGTGCGCCGAGGGTTCGATGACCGTCGCGCTGCCGTCGACGCCGGCCAGCTACTTCCATCTGCTGCGTCGCCACGTCCACGACGGCATCAGCCGTCCGCTCGTGGTGTTCACGCCGAAGTCGATGCTGCGCAACAAGGCGGCCGTCTCACCGATCGAGGACTTCACCGACGGCAAGTTCCAGTCGATCATCGACGATCCGAGGTTCGAGAAGAACGGCGCCGACGCGTCGAAGGTGACCCGTGTCCAGCTGGTCAGCGGCAAGCTGTACTACGAGCTGGCCGCCCGCCAGGAGAAGGACGGCCGCGACGACGTCGCGATCGTCCGCGTGGAACAGCTGTACCCGGTGCCCGAGCACCGCCTGGCGCGCATCCTGGAGAACTACCCCAACGCGAGCGACTTCGTGTGGGTTCAGGAGGAGCCCGCCAACCAGGGGCCGTGGCCGTACCTGGGCCTGTGGCTGCCGGAGATGATCCCCGCACTGCAGGGGCGTCTGCGCCGCATCTCCCGTCGCGCCATGTCGGCGCCGTCGTCGGGTATGAGCAAGGTGCACGCCGTCGAGCAGGCCGAGATCGTCGACGCCGCCTTCGAGTAGCCCGACCGACCCATGTAGCCCGGGACCTCCGCGAGGAGGTCCCGGGCTCACGTGCATGCACGAGGCGTGCTGCTCCCAGGCCGGCGTCAGTCCATCGCGACGGCCGTCGTCGCGAGTCCCGCGACGGCGGGCAGCGCCCCGACCAGTACCGCGATGAGCTGATCGCGAGTGAGGACCGTGGGATCGGCGAGCCAGCGGACGAGGGTCTCCTCCACGAACGACATCCACCCGGCGATCGCGAGTTCGATCACGGGCGACCGCTCGATTCCCAGTTCGGGCGCCCGTTCGAGGATCCGTTCGCTCATCACCGCGCGCGTGGTGTCGGCGACGTCGCGGATGTCGGCGTCCGCGCTCCCGGCACCGCGGATCACGCCGATGAATCCCTGACCGTTGTCGGACACGTAGTCGACGTACGCGGCCACCGAGGAATGCAGGATCTCGAGCACATCGTCGAGGTCGTCACGCGGCGCAGTCCGGTCGAGCATCACCTGCGCCTGTTCCCGGATCACCTGCAGGTGAAAGTCGGCCTTCGACTCGAAATAGTGGAAGATCAGGCCCTTAGACACCCCTGCCGCGTCGGCGACCGCGTCCATCGTGACGGTCTCGAGAGGTTGCTCGCCTGCCATCGCGACACCCAGGTCGATGAGCTGGCGGCGCCGGGCCTCCGGACTCATCCGCGTTCTCGAAGAGGTCATACGTCTACCGTAAGCCACTATTGACCACTATTCAATTAGCTATTGACTCACGTTCAACAACGTCTTATCGTAGGAACCATGACAACGCAGGATGTAGAGATCGCCATCATCGGCGCGGGCTTCTCCGGGCTCGGCGCAGCCATCAAGCTCGCCCAGAACGGCGTCGAGGACTACCTCGTCCTCGACCGCGGCGCCGACTTCGGCGGCACATGGCGCGACAACGTGTATCCGGGCGCCGCATGCGACGTGCCGTCGCATCTGTACTCCTATTCCTTCGCCCAGAACCCGGAGTGGACCCGCTCGTACTCGCATCAGCCGGAGATCCACCGGTACATCAACAAGGTGGCCGACGAGCACGCGATCGCCGACCGCACCTGGTTCGGCACCGACGTGATCGGTGCCGAATGGGACGAGGACAACACCCGCTGGACCATCACCGCCGAGCGCGACGGAGTCACGCACACGATCCACGCGAACATCGTCGTCGGCGGCATCGGCCCGCTCTGCGAGCCCAACCTCCCCGACATCGACGGCATCGACGCGTTCGGCGGCAAGATCGTCCACACCGCACGGTGGGACACCGACTTCGACTTCGCGGGCAAGCGGGTCGCCGTCATCGGCACCGGCGCGTCCGCCATCCAGGCGGTGCCGCAGCTGGGCAAGGTGGTCGAGCACATGGACGTCTACCAGCGCACCGCTCCGTGGATCATCCCGCGCAACGAGCGCCCGTACCTGTCGGTCGAGAACTGGGCGTTCAAGAACGTCCCCGGTCTGCAGAGCCTGATCCGCGGCACCATCTACTCCGCCAACGAGTTCGTCGCCGCGGGGATGACCTTCGCGCCCAAGGCACTCAAGCCCGTCGAGGCGATCTGCCGCGGCAATATCTTCCGCGGCATCCGAGATCCGAAGCTGCGCGAGGCCGTGACCCCGACGTTCGCCGTCGGCTGCAAGCGCATCCTGAAGTCCAACGACTGGTACCCGACGCTCGACCGCCCGAACGTCGACCTGGTGACCGACGGCATCGCGAAGGTCACCGAGACCGGCATCGTCACCAACGACGGCACGACCCGTGACGTCGACGTGATCGTCGTCGCCACCGGATTCCACGTGACCGACTCCCCCGCGTTCGCCACCATCCACGGCGTCGGCGGCCGCTCCCTGGCACAGGTCTGGGAGGACGGCGGCATGCAGGCCTACAAGGGCTCGTTCGTCCACGGCTTCCCGAATCTCATGCTGCTCGTCGGACCGTCGACGGGTCTGGGCCACACCTCGATGGTCTACATGATCGAGTCGCAGCTCAATTACCTCGTGGACTACATCCGCAAGACCCGGGCCGCGGGCATCGGCCGCACCGAGGTCAAGCTCGAGGCACAGGACCGTTACAACGACCGACTCCAGCACACTCTCCGCAACAGCGTGTGGGAGACCGGCGGCTGCGCCTCCTGGTACAAGGACGTGAACGGAAAGATCACCTCGCTGTGGCCCGGCTTCACCTTCACCTTCCGCAACAGGACTCGCGAGTTCGACATCGCCGCCTACGACGTGGCGCCCAGCGTCTCGCCCGAACTGGCCGTGACTCCCGGCGCCTGACCGACTACGACTGAAGAATCGAGAATCCGCTGTGAAAGACTTCCGCAACAAGGTCATCGTCATCACCGGCGCCGCGTCCGGCATGGGCCGCGATCTCGCGGTGCAGCTCGCGAAGCGAGGAGCCAAGCTCGCCATCTCCGATATGAACGCGGACGGGCTCGCCGAGACCGAGCGTCTGGTGAAAGACACCGGCGCGCAGGTGCACTCGCAACTGTTGAACGTCGCCGAACGCGAGGCGTTCCTGGAGTACGCGGACACCGTCGCCGCGCACTACGGCACCGTGAACGCGATCTTCAACAATGCGGGCATCGCGCACCACGGTGAGGTGGAGGTGACCGAGTTCAAGGACATCGAACGCGTCATGGACGTCGACTACTGGGGCGTCGTCAACGGCACCAAAGCGTTCCTGCCGTACATCATCGCCTCGGGCGACGGTCACATCGTCAACACGTCGTCGCTGTTCGGCATCCTCGCCGAGCCGGGGCAGGCCGCCTACAACTCGGCGAAGTTCGCGGTCCGCGGCTTCACCGAGGCGCTCAACCAGGAGATGATCATCGCCAAGCATCCGGTCAAGGTGACCTGTGTGCATCCGGGCGGCATCAAGACCGCGATCGCCCGCAACGCGACGACCTCCGGCGATCACGATCAGAAGTCGACGGCCGAGCTGTTCGACAAGTACCTGGCGAACACCTCGTCGGAGAAGGCCGCGCAGATCATCATCAAAGCCGTCGAACGCGAGCACGCTCGCGTCCTCGTCGGCGCCGACGCCAAGCTGCTCGACGTGGCCGTGCGGCTCGTCGGATCGAAGTACCAGGCCGTCGGCGCCCGGCTCACCGGTTGGGGACTCTCGAAGTTCTCCAAGTGATCCGGAGCTGAGCTGCTAGACCCCGTGCGTCGCCAGCCACTGATCGGCGACGGCGCGCGGGGAGCCACCGTCACGGACCTCGCGCACGAGTTGCGCGAGGTCCGCTGTCGTGAGTTCACCGGCCACCCGGCTGAGCGCCTTGAGCTGCGGCTTCTCGAATCGCCCACTCGCGAACACCGGGACGAGATCCTGCGCGATCGGCGGGCCGTCGGACTTGAGCGCCTGTACCCCGGCGAGATCGGTCACCGACGCCGTGTCGAGTGCCGTCGCCAGGCCGAGCGCACGTCCCGTTCGCACCTGGGTCACCAGTTCGTCGACGGTCGGCACGCTGCGCACCGGGCCGTGGTGACATCCGGCGATCGCGTCGAGCACCGATGTCGACGGAGTCTGCACCACCACGATCGGCAGGTCGGCGGGGAACCTCCCGCAGTCGGCGAGCGTCTCCACGCCCGACCGCTCCTTGAGATCCTGCCCCGCGAGCACCTGCCAGCGGTCCGAGACCGACGCGGGATCGCCGATGGCGACCTGCTGCGGCAGGGATCGGTTGACGTCGGCGATCACGTCCTCGGCGCTGATCGCCGTCGGTGCCGGCGTCAGTTGGACCAGGAGGTCGCCGGTGAACGCCGGGAACAGCCCGAGGCCGCCGGAGGCCACCCCGTCGAGCAACTCCTTCTGCGATTCCGCGTGCGGCAGCGTCTCGACGTCCATCCCGGTGCGGGCGAGCGCGCCCGCGTACACGGCGGCGGCGGTCGTCATCTCCGGCGAGTCGCCGTGACCAACCGTCAGCGGCCGTTGGTCGTCGGCGCACGCCGTGAGCGAGACGGCGGCCAGGACCCCCGCAACGAGTGCGGTCGTGATTCGTCGTTGAATGCCCATCGGATGCAACGTTAGCCGACGCCGCCCGCGTCAGGCCGTCGCCGCGAATCCGATGACCGATGTCGCCACGAGCTGGACGGCGATCGCCGCGAGGAGCAGACCGGCGATCTTCGCGAGCAGGGTGATGCCACCCGGCTTCAGGATGCGGATCAGAGTCGTCGAGTAGAGCAGGGCAAGGCACACCACCGCGTGCGCGGTCAGGATCGCCGCACCGATCGCGGTGTACGCGCCGATGTCCCCGTGTCCTTCGCTGACCGCGACGATCACCGCGGCGATCGCGCCCGGTCCGGCCAGCAGCGGCGTTCCCAGCGGCACCAACGCCACGTTCACGTCGTCCGACGACGCCGCGGTCCGCGGCTCCCCCGAACCGGTCAGCAGTTGCAGCGCGACCAGGAGAAGCAGCAGTCCGCCCGCACCCTGCAGGGCCGGGATCCCGATGTGCAGGTAGGCGAGGATCGCCCGGCCGCCGACCGCGAACAGCGAGATCACGAACAACGAGACCAGCGGCGCCTGCCAGGCCGCCTTGCGCCGGAACTCGGGCGGCCGTCGACCGACCAGCGACAGGAAGACCGGGACCTGGCCGGGCGGGTCCATGATGACGATCAGGGTGATCGCCGTGGCGGTGTAGACGGAGAGTTCGAACGGCACCGACCGAGTGTAACGGCACCTGCTCGTCTGCCGGGCCGATCGGCGTCGTCGCCGGTAGACTCCCGGTAATGCCCTCCATTCCACGCATGCTGCAGCCGGGAAACCGCGGACCCGGTCGCGACACGGGTCACACTGTGACGCCCCCGGTCCCGGCGGCGCGCGCGGTCGTCGACTGCGGGGTGTACGTCGACGGGGTCCGGCGGCACGGCTCGCACGACTTCCGGCGGGCGCTCACGCAGGTCCGCGAGTCCGGCGAGGGCTTCGTCTGGCTCGGCCTGCATCACCCCGACGAACACCAGATGAACGACGTCGCCGAAGCATTCGGACTGCATCCCCTCATGGTCGAGGACGCGGTGCACGCGCATCAGCGACCGAAGCTCGAGCTCTACGACGACACGGTGTTCCTCGTGCTGCGGACGATCAGCTACGTCGACCACGACTCGTTGGAGGTCGCCAACGACATCGTCGAGACCGGCGAGATCATGGTGCTCGCCGGCCGCGACTTCGTGATCACCGTCCGGCACGGCGACCACACCCACCTCACCGGTGTGCGCCAGCGGCTCGAGCACATGGCCGACCACCTCAAGCTCGGGCCGTCGGCCGTCGTGCACGCCGTCGCCGACCGGGTGGTCGACAGCTATCTCGCCGTGGTCTCGGACATGGAGTCCGACGTCGACGAGATCGAGGAGCGAGTGTTCTCCACGACGTCGAGCGATGTGGACATCGACGTCGTGTACCTGTTCAAACGAGAGGTCCTGGAGCTGCAGCGCGCCGTGTACCCGCTGGGCATGCCGCTTGCGCGGCTGTCCGGGAACAAGAACACGCTCGACGTGTCGCCGGTCCGATTCGAGAGTCCGACGATGTCGGCGAACGGCAAGGAGATCCGGCGGCACTTCCGCGACGTCGCCGACCACCTGACCACCGCCACCGATCTGATCGCCGAGTACGACGAGCGTCTGACGACCCTGCTGAACGCCGCCGCCACCAAGGTCTCGATCCAGCAGAGCACCGATATGCGCAAGATCTCGTCGTGGGCCGCGATCGCCGCCGTCCCCACCGCGATCGCGGGCATCTACGGTATGAACTTCGACAACATGCCCGAACTGCACTGGACCTACAGCTACCCGGTCCTGCTGCTCATCATGGTCTGCATCTGCTTCACGCTCTGGCGCACGCTGCGACGCAACCACTGGCTGTAGACGCGACCAGCGTCGCTCAGCCGGGCGTGACCGCAGATCTCGTCGGATCCGCCACGTCGACGCCCGCTTCGGCCCATGCCTCCCGGAGCGCGTCGGCGCCCTTCAACCGCACCCACGCCGCCTCGTTGGCCGTGATCGGAACGGCGCGCAGAAAACGCACCGGTTCGGCGGGATCGTCGAGCCCGAGGTCGGGCATCGTGTCGGCCGTCAGCAGGAACGCCGAGCAGATCGCTCCGTTCCACAACGGTTCCTGCAGGTCGACGAGCGAGTCCTCGGCGAGGATCAACCCCTCCACCGCGGGCGCGGCCGCCAGCATGGCCAGCGACTTGTGCAGACCCGGCAGCGGCGACACCGCCCGCATCCGGACCACGGCCTCGGCGCGCGGTCCGCGAACCGGGTCGGGAGCGAAGTCGTTCGGGTCGTGCATCGGATGACGCGCACAACCGACCGTGGCGAACACGAGATCGTCGCCGTCGACGAACCGCAGCACGTCGATCGGCTCCACGCCGAGGAACGTCACCGACGCTCGCTGAGGCTCCGATCCGACGACACCGGACACATGCGCGACCACCCGATCGGTGATCGATCCCGAAGACGAACTCATGGGCTCCAGTGAAACAGGGGCTCGACTCCGCTCGATGTGCGGGGCCGCTACCGCAGGGCCGCACCGCTCGCCGTGTCGAACACGTGCAGCCGCTGCGGGTTCACCGCGAGCGTCAGCGCGCCTCCGCGTCGAGCCTGCGAGTACGGGGTCAGCCGTGCCACCTTCTGACCGCCCGCCGTCGACGACCCGAGGTCTTCGGCGAGCTGATCGAGGACCTGCGTGGCCGACTGCGGACCGTTCAGATTGAAGTACACGTACTTGTCCGAACCCATCGACTCGACGAGATCGACGGAGATGTCGAAGGTCAGGAATCGCTCCAGTTCCGCCGGGTGCGTCAGTGCCGCGTCGACGAGGTGCTCGGGCCTGATACCGAAGAGGACCTCGCCGTTGCTGCCCACGGCCCGTGCACGGCCGGTCACCTGGTCGTAGTCGGGCAGTTCGACGTGACCGAACTGGGTGTCGATCCCGCTGCCGGTGAGGTGTCCCGGAATGAAGTTCATCGACGGCGACCCGATGAACCCGGCGACGAACAGGTTGACCGGGTGGTCGTAGAGCTCCTGCGGCGAGCCGACCTGCTGCACGTGACCCGAGCGCATCACCACGACGCGGTCGCCGAGCGTCATGGCCTCGGTCTGGTCGTGTGTGACGTACACGGTGGTGGTGCCCAGCCGTGCCTGCAGGCTCGCGATCTCGGTGCGCATCTGCACGCGCAGTTTGGCGTCGAGGTTACTGAGCGGCTCGTCCATCAGGAAGGCCTTGGGCGAGCGGACGATCGCACGGCCCATCGCCACGCGCTGGCGCTGGCCGCCCGACAGGTTGGCGGGCCTGCGGTCGAGGTACTCCCCCAGGTCGAGGATGCGCGCGGCCTCGTCGACCTTCTGCGCGATCTCCGCCTTGGGCACCTTGGCCAGGCTGAGCGGGAACGCGATGTTCTCGCGGACGCTCATATGCGGGTAGAGCGCATAACTCTGGAACACCATCGCGATGTCACGGTCTTTCGGCGCGGTCTCGTTGACCCGCTCGCCGCCGATCCGCAGTTCGCCCGAGGTGATGTCCTCGAGTCCGGCGATCATGTTGAGGGTCGTCGACTTTCCGCAGCCGGACGGGCCCACCAGAATGATGAACTCGCCGTCGGCGATCTGCAGGTCGATGCCGTGCACGGCCGTCGAGCCGTCCGGGTACTGCTTGGAGACTTTGTCCAGAACGATGTCGGCCATGGGTTATCCCTTCACGGCGCCGGAGGTGAGACCGGCCACGATACGGCGTTGGAAGAAGAGCACGAAGATGATGATCGGAATGGTGATGACGACGGCCGCGGCGGCGATGGCGCCGGTCGGCTCCTCGAACTGACTGACACCGGTGAAGTTGGCGATCGCGACCGGCGCGGTCTGCGCGCGATCGGTGGACGTCAACGACAACGCGAGCAGCAGGTCGTTCCAGGCGAAGATGAACACTAGGATCGACGCGGTGACCACGCCCGGCGCGGCCAGCGGGACGATGACCCGTCGGAACGCCTGCCCCGGAGTGGCGCCGTCCATCTGCGCCGCCTTCTCCAGTTCCCACGGGATCTCGCGGAAGAACGCCGACAACGTGTAGATGGCCAGCGGCAGCGCGAACGCCACGTACGGCAGGATCAGGCCCGGCCAGGTGTCGAACAGGCCGATGCTGCGCTCGATGTTGAACAGCGGCGTCACCAGTGAGATCTGCGGGAACATCGCGATCAGCAGGGCGGCGCCGACGAGCACCTTCTTACCGGGGAACTCCAGGCGGGCGATCGCGTACGCGGCCATGGTGCCCAGGACGACGGCGATGACCGTGGCGATGAGGCCGATGCCGATCGAGTTGATCAACGGTCGTCCGAATGTGCCGCCGTCGGTGAGCGGAATGATGATGCCCCACACGAAGGCGATGATCAGACCGATCGAGAGGACGACGACGCCGACGGTGGCGACCTGTGTCTTCGAGCGATCGTGGTTCTCGATCGCACTGCGACGCAGCCGCATGAACACGGCGAGGACGACCGCGGCGATGATCATCCCGAGGATCACCCAGAGGAGCGTGGCCAGGACGCCGTCGGCGAACAGTGCACGATAGTTGTCCATCGTCCACGCTTTGGGAATGAAGTTCCCGTCGGTGACGGTGCCGGTCGATTTGAACGACAGGCTGATGATCCACCACAGCGGGATGATCGCGTACAGGACCACCAGGACGTTGACGATCAGCCACCCGGCGCGGCGACGATTGAGAGTATTCATTCTCCCGCTACCTCCCCTCGTCGTCGGAACCGGGTGCCGAGGCCCCGAATCCCTTGATGAACACCACCGCGATCACGGCGACGCACAAGAAGATCAGCACGCTGATCGCCGAGCCGACACCGAGGTTGAACGCTTTGAACAAGTTGTTGTAGCCGAGCATCGACAGTGATCCGGTGTCGTGGTTGCCCGAGGTCAACACGTAGATGTTGTCGAACACGCGGAACGCGTCGAGCGTGCGGAACAGCAGCGCGACGAGAATCGCGGGCTTCATCAGCGGCAGGATCACCTTGAACAGCCTCGTCCAAGCGCCCGCACCGTCCATCTGCGCGGCCTTGAGCAGGTCGTCGGGAACCAGCGCGAGGCCGGCCAGGAGCAGCAGTGCCATGAACGGCGTCGTCTTCCAGACCTCGGCGAGGATGACCACCGACAGCGCCGACATCTGACTCGTCAGCGGAGTGGAACCGTCCGGTAGAAGGTTCACCAGGTAGCCGGTGCCGGGCGTCCACGCGTACTTCCACGAGATGGCCGCGGCGACGGTGACGATGCCGTACGGGATCAGCACCACGGTGCGCACCAGTCCCCTGCCGAACAGTGCGCGGTGCATCACCATCGCGATGGCCATGCCGAGGATGAACTCGATGATCACCGAGATGACGGTGATGTAGACCGTGACCCACAGGGCCGTCCACCAGTAGCCGCTGCCGAGGACCGTGCCGTAGTTGCTGAATCCCACGAAGCTGCCCGAGTCGGGTTCGCGCAGGTTCTGATCGGTCAGCGACAGCCAGAACGAGTAGACGATCGGATACCCGGTCACGAGGAGCATCACGAGAGCCGCGGGGCCGGCCAGGAGGAGGGCCAGACGGCGCTCGGACGCTTTGCGCCCGGTGACCTTCGTCTTCTTCTTCTTCGTCGGTGCGGTCGTAGCGGTGGCCGTCGCGGCGGCCGGGGTCGGCTGGTGGTCGTCGAGGATGTCCGACATCGCCATCGACCCGCCGGCCGGAGCGGGAGCCGGCCGCGGTTCCGGGCGAGGAGCGACGGGCTGCCTCGGCGTCTCGGGCGGTCTCGGCGTCTCCGGCTGCCTCGGCGTCTCCGGCTGTCTCGGCGGGGTCGAGGCCGTGCTCGGTGGCACCCAGACGTCCGAGTGGACGGTCGGGATGGGCCCGGTCTTCTCGACCGGCCGCTCGTCGCCGCGGTCCTCCGGTCTCGCGTGCCGACCGGGCGTGGTGTCCGGCCCCTCGCCGTGCGGAGTCAGTCCGCCCGCGTTGGTCCGCTGATCGTTGTCGTCGTCAGTCACGGGACGATCCCCTCCCCGTCGATGGCGCCCTGCGCGACCTTCTGCAGTTCATCGGCCTTGCGCTCGGGATCCCACTGGCCCACCGGGCTCAACGTCGCGGTGATCGCCGTCGACATGTCCTGGTAGCGCGGGGTGGCCGGGCGCGGTGCCGCGCCCTCGTCGAGCTGGCGACGGATGATCTTGTACATCGGGTAGGCGAGCTGGAAGTCGGCGTCGTCGTACAGCGATGCGATGGTCGGTGGGGTTCCACCGCGCACCGCGTACACCTTCTGCGCCTGCTCGTCGGTCAGGCAGGACGCCGCCTTGAACGCCAGGTCCTGCTGTTTCGACGTCGAGGCGACGGCGACGTTGAAGCCGCCGGGCGTCGACTTGGCGGTCTTGCCGCTGGTGATGCCGGGGTATGCGGCGAAGTCGAACAGTTTGCGCGTGGCGTCGTTGACGGTCGCGACCCGCGGGTCGGTCGGATCGTCGGCGGTCGCGTCGATGACGTCCTTGAAGCCGGTCAGCGCGTCGCCGGTGATCTTGGCGTCGCCCGCGGCGCCGTTCTCCTTGATGCCCGCGAACACGAACGGCCAGTTGATCTCGAAGGCTCCCTTGCCCGCCTCCATATCGGTACGCGCGGTGCCCTCGTCGGAGTTGGAGATCGACGGGTCCGCGCCGGGCGCGGTCGCGACCTGGCGCATCACGGTCAGCGCCTCGATGGTGGCCTTCCGGTGCTCCGGCGTATCGGTCAGGGTGACCTTCGTCGGATCGTTCGGGTCCAGGACCTGGCCACCGGCCGACTGCAGCAGCGAGTTGAACCACACCATGAGGCCCTCGTACTGCTTGGCCTGGAGAAGGATGGCTCCCGGGCCGCCCGCGTCCTTGATGGCGGCGGCGTCGTCGAGCATGCCCTGCCAGGTGGTCGGCGCCTTGGTGGTGTCGAGCTTGTCGTTCATCAGCTCCGGCCGGTACCAGAGCATCTGGGTGTTGGCCCACAGCGGAATCGCGTAGAGGCGTTTCTCGGCGTCGTCGGAGCGCTTCCACTCGACGGTCTCGAGCGGTCCGGCGAGGTTGGTGTCCCTGGTCCTGGTCGCGATGTCGTCCGGGACCGGTACGGCCCAGCCCGCGTCGGCGAACTCCGCGGTCCAGACGACGTCCATGGCCATCAGGTCCAGTCCGGCGTCGTTGCCCGCCAGGCGTCGCGCCAGTTGGAGCCGCTGCATGTCGGCTTCCTTCGGCAGCATGTTGACCTTGATGGAGTACTCACCGTTCGAGTCGGTGGTGCATCGCTGCGCGACCTCGGTGATGAAGTCGAAACCGTCGGCCGCGGCGTACATGTTGATCACGCCCGCGTCGTAGTCGGACCCGCATGCGGTCAGCATCGGCGCCGTGACCGCCGCGGCCGCGACGCACGCGATCGACATCCTTGTTCGCAGTCGACGTCGACGCGGCGGCGATGCACCGTTCCCGTCGGCCGCGGATCGTGTTGGTCGCATTCCGCCATGCCCTCCTACCCTGAGAATCAGCTATGAAAGCTGATGTGCGAGTTAGGGTATCGCACCGGGCAGTGACACATCGCACAACAGGTGTGAACGTGTCGCGTCGAGGGCGATCAGAGAGCGAGCTTGGCGAGCATGTCCCGGGCCTGCTCGGCCGTCTTCGGATCGCACAGGACGTCGTACCGTCCGGCCACCAGCTGCATCGACGAGGTGAAGTCGCGCTGACCGCGACTCGCCGCGTACGGGATGGCCGCGGAGATCAGGCCGAACACCATGCCCGCGACGATGCCGTACACCACGGGCACCCAGATGTTGTCGCTGGAGAAGAAGCTGATCAGGATGCCCAGGAACAGACCCAGCCAGGCGCCGGAGACGAGTCCGCCGCCGATCACCTTGCCCCAGGTGAGTCGACCGAGCACACGCTCGACCTGCATCAGGTCGACTCCGACGATCGTCAGGTGCTCGACGTGGAACTGGTTGTCGGACAGGTAGTCGACGGCTCGCTGGGCCTGCTCGTAGGTGTCGTAGGAGCCGACCGGCCAGCCCTTCGGCGGAGTCGGCAGACCGGGTGTCTGGCGCATCGGATTTGTCATCGGTATCACTCCTGTCCCGGACGTCTCCGGCGATCGCTTCCGTGTACTTCTAGTCTTGTAGGCATGACGCCCGCCCAAAAGGTCTACGTGGCCAGACTAGTCGGCCTCGCTGTCCTCGGACCGGACGGTGAATCGATCGGCCGTGTCCGCGACGTCGTCATCTCGATGCATCTGCCCGGCCAGCAGCCGAGGGCGCTCGGGCTGGCCGTCGAGTTGACGACGCGCCGCCGCATCTTCGTGCCGATGCTCCGTGTGACGAGCATCGAGCCGGATGCGGTCACGCTCACCACCGGCCATGTGAATCTCCGCAAGCTCAGCGTGCGCCCGAACGAGGCCCTCGCCGTCGGCCAGGTCCTCGACAGCATGGTGCGCACAGACGACCCCGACTACCCCGAGCTGCACGAGGTCGACCTGACCGTCGTCGACATCGCGATCGAACGCAACCGCAATCGCGACTGGATGGTCAGCCGTGTCGCGGTCCGCGCGACCCGCAAGGGGCTGCGCCGACGCGGCGACACGCTGATCATCGAGTGGCGGCATGTGGTCGGCATGAGCCGCCTCGAACTGGCCCGCGTCGGTCAGGGCGTCGAACGCGCCCTCGCGCAGTTCGAGAAGATGCGTCCCGCCGACGTCGCCAACGCGTTGCGCGAGCTGCCGAACAAGCGCCGCAACGAGATCGCCGCCGCGCTCGACAACGAGCGTCTGGCCGACATCCTGCAAGAGATGCCGACCGACGATCAGAGCGAGGTGCTCGCGAGCCTGAAACCCGAACGCGCGGGCGACGTCCTCGAGGCGATGGACCCGGACGACGTGGCCGACCTCGTCGCCGAACTGCCGGCCTCCGAGGCCGAGGCGCTGCTGTCGCGCATGGACCCCGAGGAGTCGGAGTCGGTGCGCCGCCTGCTGCTGCACTCGCCCGACACCGCCGGCGGTGTCATGACGCCCGAACCGCTCATCCTGACCGCCAACGCGACGGTCTCCGAGGCGCTGGCACGCATCCGTGACCCCGACATCAACTCGGCGGCGGCCAGCATGGTGTTCGTCGTGCGTCCGCCGACAAACACTCCGACCGGCAAGTTCCTGGGCGCCGTGCACATCCAGCGACTGCTCCGGGAACCGCCCGCCGACCTGGTCGGCGGCATCCTCGACGCCGAGATGCCGCGTCTGCATCCGGAGGACTCACTGGAGACGATGACGCGATTCTTCGCCACCTACAACCTGGTGTGCGCACCCGTCGTCGACGACGCCGCGCATCTTCTCGGCGCCGTCGCCGTCGACGACCTCCTCGATGCACTGCTCCCCCGTGACTGGCGCGAGAACGACGACGAAGGGCAGACCCGATGAGCCCGCGCCATCTCGACACTCCCGCCGACCGCGTCCGCCGATTCCAGTTCAACCTCGACTCCGACGTGGTCGGTGTGTACAGCGAGCGGGTCGCCCGCTTCCTCGGCACCGGCCGCTACCTGGCGATTCAGACGATCATCGTCGTCGTCTGGATCATCCTCAACATCGGCGTCTTCGCATTCGAATGGGATCCGTATCCGTTCATCCTGTTGAATCTGGCGTTCTCGACACAGGCCGCGTACGCCGCGCCGTTGATTCTGCTCGCGCAGAACAGGCAGGAGAACCGAGACCGCATCTCCCTCGACGAGGACCGTCGTCGAGCAGCGCAGACCAAGGACGACACCGAGTTCCTGGCCCGGGAGCTCGCCGCGGTCCGCCTCGCCGTCGGCGACACCGTGACCCGCGACTACATGCGCCGCGAGTTGGAGGACGCCGTCGAAGAGATCGCGGAACGCGTGGCGGCGAAGCTCCGCGAGACGCCGCCCTCGGATGGTTCGGACGAATCCGATATGAAACAGAAGTGATCGGGCTGTATGCTTGCTCACAGTCGCGGGAGGGACCGCGCGAATGACTCTCGACTGGAGTTCGCGAACATGGGGATGAGTTTTCGGCACAGCCCGCGCAGGGCACACGTGCCTCGACGCGGCCTGGCCGTGGGGGTCGGCACCGTGGCCGTCGGTGCCGTGATGCTCGGTGGAGCGACGGCCGGCGGGAGTTCCATTCCCACCGCTCACGGCCCGGCGCACCTCGGGCCGTCGATCCTCACCGCTGACGATTCGGAGATGGTCGCGGTCGACGATGTGACCCAGGTGGTTCCGGGCGCCGCGGGCCAGCTCACCGGATTCGCACCGCCCACCGATCCCGAGGACGAGTCGAAGAACGCCGCCGCCCAGTTCCGCATCGCCGCGAACCTTCCCGACGGCCCGCTCGGCATCCCGGGAATCGTGCTGAAGGCGTACAAGCTCGCTGCCACGCGCGTCGCGGCCGAGTCTCCGCAGTGCAAGCTTCCCTGGTATCTGCTCGCCGGAATCGGTCGCATCGAGTCCGGGCACGCGGGCAACGGCAACGTCGACAGCTTCGGCGACTCGATCACCAAGGTCCGGGGCCCCGTGCTCAACGGAACCCTCGCGGGCAACGAGACGATCACCGACACCGACGGCGGCAAGCTCGACGGCGACAAGACCCACGACCGAGCCATGGGCCCGATGCAGTTCATCCCGAGCACGTGGGCCGCGTGGGGATCGGACGCGAACGGCGACGGCAAGGCCGATCCGGACAACATCTTCGACGCCACCTACTCGGCAGGGCGCTACCTGTGCGCGGGCATGACCGACATCATGTCGGCGTCGAACAAGGTCGCCGCGGTAATGCGTTACAACCATTCGCTCGCGTATGCGAACAACGTCCTCGGCTGGGCCGCAGCGTACGCGGCAGGCGTCATGCCGACCACTCCGATCCCGGAGATGACGACCCCGCCGAAGGACGACGACGCGAAGAAGAAGGACGACGACAAGAAGAAGCCGTCGAAGACCGGCGACAAGAAGGACGACAAGTCCAGCGACAAGTCGACCGCACCGAAGTCGTCGACGCCGCGCTCGACTCCTCCGAAGTCGACGCCGAAGCCCACCCCGAAGCCGCAGTGCCTCGGACCGATCTGCCTGCCGCCGCCTCCGGTGCTTCCAGCGCCCGCACCGAACAAGTAGTCCGGACGCCGTCTCGGCGCGGGTGAGGCGGGCAGTGGACGATTCGCCCCAGGGCCTAGACTGGGGTCGTGACTACCGCCGGAACCCCTACCGAATCCGCTGTCCGCTCGGCGCTCAGCAAGGTCTCCGACCCGGAGATCGGCAAACCGATCACCGATCTTGGCATGGTGAAGTCGGTGGCCATCGGCGACGACGGCAGCGTCGACGTCGGCGTGTATCTGACGACGTCGGGATGTCCGCTTCGCACCGAGATCTCCGACCGCGTGTCGACCGCTGTATCGGACGTCCCCGGCGTCGGCGCGGTGCGTGTCGAGCTCGACGTGATGAACGACGAGCAGCGCACCGAACTCCGTAAGAAGCTGCGCGGCGATCGTGCCGAACCGGAGATCCCGTTCTCCAAGCCCGGCAATCTGACCCGCGTGTACGCGATCGCGTCCGGCAAGGGCGGTGTCGGCAAGTCGAGCGTCACCGTGAATCTGGCGACGGCCCTCGCCGATCGGGGCCTGTCCGTCGGTGTCCTCGACGCCGACATCTACGGCCACAGCGTGCCCCGCATGCTCGGCTCCGACGCCAAGCCGACCCAGGTCGAGTCGATGATCATGCCGCCGCAGAGCCACGGCGTGCGCTTCATCTCCATCGGTCAGTTCACCGACGGGAACACCCCGGTCACCTGGCGCGGCCCGATGCTTCACCGCGCCCTGCAGCAGTTCCTGGCCGACGTCTACTGGGGCGACCTGGACGTCCTCCTCCTCGATCTTCCGCCGGGCACCGGCGATGTCGCGATCTCCATCGCCCAACTGATTCCGGGTGCCGAGATCCTCGTGGTGACCACGCCGCAGCAGGCAGCCGCCGAGGTCGCGGAGCGCGCGGGCGCCATCGCCTTGCAGACCCGCCAGAAGATCCTCGGCGTCGTCGAGAACATGTCGTGGATGGAACTCCCCGACGGTTCCCGCATGGAGCCGTTCGGCTCCGGCGGCGGCGAGCTCGTCGCCGAGCGCCTGACCCGCGCCGTGGGAGCCCCCGTCGAACTCCTCGGCCAGATCCCGCTCGAACAACAGCTCCGCGAAGGCGGTGACGTCGGGACCCCGGTGGTCCTGTCCCAGCCGGACTCCGCCTCCGGATCGGCCTTGCGCGCCGTCGCCGAGAAGCTCGCCGTCCGACGCCGCGGCCTCGCCGGCATGAACCTCGGCATCGACACCACCCGCCACGACTGACCGGCGACTCTCCGACCCCTGTCTGCTCCCGCCCTCCCCTCTCGGAGGTCGGGAGCAGACTGCTTTCACGAACTACGAGCGAATTGGACCGATTCGGCGTGTCATGGAACCGAACAGCGCTACCGTGCGTCTAACCCCATAGGAGCCACAACCGCCTACCCGGGAGCCCGCCATGTCCGACGACGTCATCTCCACCGAAGAGCTGTGGCTGGAGCGAGCGAGAGTGGCGCGGGAAGTCGGAGTGGAGTTGGGAGAGTTGGCACGGTCGCTGAATACAGTCGTAGGCACGAACTATTTCGGTGTGGGTTGCGAGGAAGGTGAGGACATCTTCGCAAAGCTCACCTCACTGCTCCGAACGGGTTCCGCAGATCTCAAGAACCTATCGAGCGCCGCGCATGTCGTCGCGGTGTCAGCTATCAACACCGGGCAATCGATAACCTCAACCGATACCGCCGCAGCGGCGGTCCTTGAGTGATCCCAATGATCAGACTCAGCCGTATGTCTGTATTGGCGATCTCCGTACTCGCGGTCGGATGCTCAAGTGAAGCCTTGCCAAGGACATCTGAGACGTCCTCCGACACAGTTCGCCAAACCGATAGCAGCGGCGTCCAACTTCCGTTTACAACAACTCACGACCGCAGGTGGAATCCCGCAAATGCAGGTACTTCTTACGAACCCTGCACGGCGATGCACTCAGAGAGACTAGGTGTTCTCGGCTGGGCACCAGAGTCCGTTCACGACGCGGCCGGCACGAACGGACAGACGCTCCGAGGATGTGTCTGGACCTCGTCGGACGTGGGTTCCTGGGTCGTCGACCAGGTCGTCGGGAACTCTCCAAGTCTGGATGCCGCGAAGAAGCGGTTACCGAACGACGGATTCACTGAATGGCTTGAGGACCAACGACTTCGCGCGCGATCCGTCGGCGTGCTGGTGTATCGCGACGGCACCCGATGCGAAACCTACGTCCAATCTCGACAGGCCGGGGTGCGGACGTCCGTCACCTACACCGGCACCGCGACTCCACCGATCGCCCAGGTGTGTGACCGCGCTCTGGCGTTTACGCGAGCGACGATCGACAAGATGCCGCCGTAGAAACCCCTAACCACCGCATTCGCTTCGCTCGGAGACATTCGCGGCAGTCGGGAATGCCGCGAATGTGGCCAGATGCCGCGGATACGGTTTAGGTGGCGTCCCAGTCGGTGAAGTCGTGGGAGCGTTTGGAGAGGTTCGGCTTGGCGGGCTCGGGAGCGGGGAGTTCGGGGGCTTTCGGCTCCGGCCGGGCAGGCTTCGACGGCGTAGCGGTGCCGTCGATGTCGAAGGAGTCGCGGAAGGAGCGGCCCAGTTCCTCCACCGAGTCCAGCGACGACGAGTCGCCGCCGAAAAGGTGCTTGGTGACGGCGCTCCGCGGATTCATCTGGCGCAGTTCGTTGATCTGCTGAATAGGCTCGCGGAACTGCTCGAAGTCGACGCCCATCTCATCGCGCAGCTGACCGGACGCGCCGGTCGCGTAGTCGCGGACCTTGCGGATCGACTGCATCGTCCAGGTGACGGCGCCGGGCAGACGTTCCGGCCCCAGAATGATGAGGCCCGCGGCGAGCAGCACCACGATCTCGCCCCAACCGATACTGCTGAACATCGTCGTACCCGCTCGATCCGTGTCTAATCGCTGACCGGAGTGATCGAACCGTCGAAGGTCCGGCCCTCACGCCAGTAGGTGAACTTCACTGCCTCATCGATCTTCGACGTCCGAACGGCAACCGTCAACTCGTCCGCGCCCTCAATGTCGCGACCGTTGAACTTCGTGATCACATCGCCTTCACGCAGCCCGGCACGCGCGGCGGCACTGCCGTCGGCCACATCGCGGACCTGGGCGCCGAACACCCTGTCGTTGCGCACCGTGGCCGTCGTGAGACCGATCGTGGGATGAGTCATCTTCCCGCCGGAGATCAAGCGCTCGAAAACCGGTCGGGCCTCGTTGATCGGAATCGCGAAACCGAGTCCGACCGAACCGCCGGTCGCCGACTGGATCGCCGTGTTGACGCCGATGACGCGGGCCTGCGAATCGACGAGCGGGCCGCCCGAGTTGCCGGGGTTGATCGCGGCGTCCGTCTGAATGGCGTTGATCACCGCGTCGGTGTCCGACGTCGCGTCCGGCCGGAGCGGGACCGGACGGTCCACGGCGCTCACGATGCCCGTCGTCACCGTCTTCGACAGTCCCAGCGGGGCACCGAACGCCACCACGTCCTCGCCGATCTCGACCTTCGACGAGTCGCCGAGCTTGGAGACCGTCAGGTTCTGCACGTCGTCGACCTTGATCACCGCGAGGTCGGTCTTCGGGTCGCGTCCCACGAGGCGGGCAGGAACCCGGGTGCGGTCGGCGAACACGACCTCCGTCTTCGCGGACCGATCATTCGCGGCCATCGACACGACGTGATTGTTCGTCGCGATATAGCCCGACTTGTCGATCACGAACCCCGAACCGGTCTCGCCGCCGCCCGCCGTGCGGACCTCGATCGTGACGACGGCCTGCTCCATCGCGTCCGCGACCTTCGTGACCCGGGTCCCGTCACCGTCGTCACCGGAGTCGTCGACGTTCAACTTCACCGAGTTCGAGTTCAGCGGCGTGGCGACCTCGGCCGTCCACCGGCCGATCAGCCCGCCCGCCACCCCGACGAGGATCGCGACGATCGCCAGCGACATCAGCGCCCACCAGTGCACGCGACGTCCCGTCAACAGATCGCGGACACCGAGTTTGGGCCCCGGATCCACCGGCGTCGGCGCCGACTGCTCGGTCAGCGCGGGACCGGCCAGGGCCACACCGGACTCCGGGTCGCGCCACGGATCGGCGGGTTCGACGACGGTCTCGTCCGGTTTCTGTGCCAGCGGATCGCGCTGCAGGGTCTCGGACACTCCCTCGGGCTTGCCGAACGCCTCGGCCAGCACCGGATCGGGAGCGGCGACAGTGGGCGCGGGTCGGCCCGGCGACGGGGCGCCCGCGAAGGAGCCGGTGACGCCGTCGGGGCGGCCGAAGACGGCCTCGTCCTGCGAGTCGGGGGTCGGGTCAGTCACGAGTCAGCGGCCCCGGCGATTCGACCGGCCGGCGGCACGACGCATGTCGATCTCCCGCGTGGGTATCTGGCTGAGCTGCCCGAGCAGCGACGGCGGTGCGCTCATGTCGTCGCCCGCACGCAGCAGCGATCGCGCACGCGCCTGGCTGGCGACCTCGTCCACGCAGTGTGGGCATGCGGCCAGATGCGCGTCGGCGCGGTGCGCCGCGGTCGGCGACAGTTCGCTGTCGACATAGGCGACGACGGCCTCGATCGACAAGTGTTCGGTGGCGGCGAACTCCTGGCGGGGCCGGTGCTCCGGGTTCGGGACGATAGAGCCGGATGCGGGCGCCCACAGGCGACCGGACGAACGACGTACGTGCCCCAGACCCACAGGCGGCGCCCCTTCCACTCGACGGCCGCTGCGCGGCCCACCGTGATCTCGTCGGGCCCAGCTTACGCGATCAGACCTCACTGGCGACGGCGACCGAACGACTGTCGGTGTGCCCCCGTGCGGCGAGGAACTCGCGGATGCCCTGTCGGCCGCGGTGAATGCGGCTGCGAACGGTGCCCATCTTGACGCCGAGCGTCGCGCCGACCTCCTCGTACGAGAGTCCCTCGATGTCGCACAGGACGATCGCGGCGCGGAACTCGGGAGCGAGCGAGTCGAGAGCGTCCTGCAGGTCCTTGCCCAGGTTCGCATCGGCGTACGCCTGCTGCGGGTCGGGCGTGTCGGTCGGGATCTTCTCGTACGTCGGCTCCAACGCCTCCATGCGGATCTTGGCGCGACGACGAACCATGTCCAGGAACAGGTTGGTGGTGATGCGGTGCAGCCAGCCCTCGAACGTGCCGGGCTTGTAGTTGGTCAGCGACCGGAACACCCGAATGAAGGTCTCCTGGGTGAGGTCCTCGGCGTCGTGCTGGTTTCCGGCGAGGCGGAATGCGAGACGGTACACGCGGTCCGCGTGCTCGGCGACGAGTTCGTCCCATGACGGCATCAGGTTCTTGTCGCCGGTGGCATCGAAACCCGCCGTCCCGCGGAACGAATCACGGGCGGTCGGTTCGACATCGGTCGTGGTGTGCAGACTCATCGGTAGCGCGCCAGTTCCTTCCTTCGCAGAATCGCCGACAGAACGAATCGTCTGTGCATGTGCAACGTCTGCGGTGCGATCGAAATTCCAAGCCATCGACTTGAACCATTCCTCATCCGAATGTGGCACACCCCAGAGCGCCCTGTGTGTTTCCTGAGGATGCGAATCGCCACTGGTTGATACCTGGTCAGCACCGTTGTGGCACCCTCGTTCACATGACTGACGAGACGCCCGCGCAGACCACCGACCGGCTCAACGCGTACGCCGAGGCCGCGATCATCGAGGACGACGCGATGACCGGGGCCCGTCTGCGCGGCGAGGAGTTGGGTGCTCGCGCCGTCAGCCCCGCCACCGGAGCGCTCCTGTCACTGCTGGCGCGCACCGCGAACGCCGAACACGTCGTGGAGATCGGGACCGGGGTCGGTGTCAGCAGTCTGTGGCTGTTGGCCGGTATGCCGTCCACCGGCATTCTGACCACCATCGATCCGGAGGCCGAGCACCACCGCGCCGCACGCGAGACCTTCGCCGACGCCGAGATAGCGCCCGGCCGCACCCGACTCATCAACGGCGCCCCCACCGACGTGCTGACTCGTCTCGCCGACGAATCGTACGATCTGGTCTTCGTGGACGGTCCCCCGCTGTCGTATCCGACGTTCGTCGCCGAGTCGGTCCGAATCCTGCGGCCCGGCGGGCTGCTCGTGGTCAACAACGCATCGGCCGACGGCACCATCGACGACCGCGACGCCGCCGATCCGCGCACTCTCGCCGCACGCGAGGCGGCGACCATCGTCGCCGAGGACGACCGTTTCCTACCCGCCATCGTTCCGGTCGGCACCGGCCTCCTCGCCGCCGCGAAGGCCCGCTGACAGCCGGTCGCGTCAGTCGTTCGACCGACACGCGCTTAACGCCTCTCTCGTCGCAACCGACGGACCCGGTGACGAACGATCAGACGAACGATCAAGGGAGGCACCATGAACAAGTCCATCGCAGCCGCCGTGTCGGCGGCCGCCGTCGTCGTGGGCGTCGCCGGATGTCACACCGCCGATGACGCCTCGGCACAGACCACGCCCGCCACCACGACGCAGACCCTGACCCAGACGCAGACCCAGACATCGACGGTCGTATCCGACGCGCCGGATACGACCAGCCCCGCGGCGGACCCGGTCACTCCGGCCACCGCGGGCGACGGCCGGTGCCTCGATCCGAACTCCCCCGTCGTCACCGAGGCCCTCGCCGGCATCGGCACGTTCTACGGACGCGGCATCGTCGCCGACAAGCACACCGACGCGCCCGTCGGCTCGTGCCCGGACCTGATGTGGGTCGACGCCGTCCTCGACCAGGGCACCGGAAGCTCACCGACGCGCGTCCTCTTCTTCGACGCGAACGGATTCGTCCGCTACGACACCGAGCATGAGACGGCGTTCTCCCAGGTCACAGCCTGGTCGAACTCGTCGGTGTCGGTCACCTACCGGTGGCTCGGCCCCGGCGACGCGACGGCGAATCCGACCGGCGGGCCCGTCGTGGTGAACTACCGGCTGGCCGGCGACGAGGTCGTCGCCGATCGTGACGTCCCCGCCCAGGCGTGGGGAGAGGACGTCCAGGGCACCCCGTCGCGCTGACGGTCGGCCCGTTCACACATCCGTGGAGAACCGGACGCCGCCGTCGGGGATCTGGATCTCCGGCCACACGCGTGCGCCGCGCAGCAGCTCGCAACGGGCGCCGATGGACGCGCGGTCGCCGATCACGGTGTCGCGTACCAGCGCACCCGCACCGACCCGGGCGCCGAAGCCGACGATGCTGCGCTCCACCACGGCACCGGCCTCGACCATCGCCCCGTCGAAGACGACGGCGCCGTCGAGCCGGGCGCCGCTGCCGACTGTCGCGCCCCGCCCTACGACGGTGCCGCCGATCAGGACCGCGTTCGCGGCGACGTCGGCGTCGTCGAGCACGAGTGCCTCGCCGCACCGCTGCGCGATGATCGGCGACGGCGCGATTCCGCGGACCAGATCGGCGCTGCCTCGCACGAAGTCCTCGGGCGTGCCCATGTCCCGCCAATAGGCGTTGTCGACGTGCGCGTGGATGTGACGTCCCTGTGCCAGGAGCGACGGGAACACCTCGCGCTCCACCGACACCGGTCGACCGACCGGGATCTCCCCGATCACGCGGCGATCGAACACGTACGTTCCGGCGTTGATCTGATTGGTCGGCGGATCCTGGGTCTTCTCCAGGAACGCGGTGACCCGACCCGAGGCGTCGGTCGGCACGCAGCCGAACGCCCGCGGATCGCTGACCTTCACCAGGTGCAGGGTCACTTCGGCACCCGACTCGGAGTGTGTGGTGACCACGTCGCGGATGTCGGTGCCGCCCAGTACATCGCCGTTGAACACCAGAATCGTGTCCGCGGTCAGCGAGTCGTACACGTTCCGGATGCCGCCGCCGGTGCCCAGCGGCTGGTCCTCGGTCACATAGGTCAGGTTCAGCCCGAGCGACGACCCGTCGCCGTAGTACTCCTCGAAGACCTCGGCCTTGAACGACGTGCCGAGCACCACGTCGGTGATCCCCGCCTCCCGGATCCGCGCGAGCAGATGCGTGAGGAACGGCTGCCCCGCGGTGGGGAGCATCGGCTTGGGCGCGGACAGCGTCAGCGGACGCAACCGGGTGCCCTTGCCACCGACGAGGACCAGTGCCTGAACAGACGGTGCCACAGATTTTCCTTTCGACATGGACGTTCGAATGCGTGGCCGTCAGCCCGCGCGACGCTGTTCGCGCAGGGCCGCGGCGACGGCGATCTTCGAGCGGACGGCCAGACCGGCACGCAGGGCCAGCCGCAGCGGAGCACGCAGCGGCCCCGGGTTCCGATCGGCGTTGAACCGGTAGGCGCTCGCGTGGTGCGCTGGGATCATCTTCTCCGGATGCCTGCTGACCGAGTGGCTCTTGGCGTGCAGCACCCGCGCACCCGGCACGTAGACGTTGAGCCACCCCGCACGACCGAAGCGATCGCCGAGGTCGACGTCCTCCATGAACATGAAGTAGCGCGAGTCGAAGCCGTCGACGCTGTCGAATGCGCTGCGGCGTACCAGCAGACACGATCCCGACAGCCATCCGACGGGGCGTTCGACCCCCGCCGGATCGTCGTCGCGATACGCCTGTGTCCACGGGTTGTTCGGCCAGACCGCGCCGAGCACCGCGTGCCCGGTCCCCGAGATCAGGTTCGGCACGGCGCGGGCGGAGGGATACACCGAGCCGTCGAGTTCGGTGACGAGCGGACCGAGGCTGGCCGCGCGCGGCCACCGCTGCGCTGCGGCGAGGAGCTCGTCCAGGGAGCCCGGCGACCACTCGACGTCCGGATTGGCGATCACCACGAACTCGATGTCCGGATCGAGTTCGGCGACGCCGCGGTTCATGGCGGCGCCGTATCCGATGTTTCCGCCGGTGTGCACCAGCGTCACGTTGTCGTACTCGGCCGCGGCCTTCTCCGGTGCGCCGTCGTCCGAGCCGTTGTCGGCGATGACGACCGGCGGCGTGTGGACCGACGCGTCGCCGAGCGTGCGGAGGAAGTTGTGCAGGTAGTCACCGGACGAGTACGTCACGGTGACCACCCCGAAAGGAGCAGTCACCGCGACAGACTAACCCGAACGCGCGGCGCCGAGCGCGTCCGACAGCGCCGCGCGCCAGTCGCGCAGCGGGGTGAGACCGGCGGCGAGCCAACTCTCGTTCGACAGCACCGAATACGCCGGACGTGCCGCAGGACGCGGGAATTCCGCTGTGGTGCAAGGATTCACGCGATCTGGATCGGCTCCGACAGCGGCGAAGACGGCGCGAGCGAGGTCACACCACGTCGCCTCTCCGGCGTTCGTCCCATGTAGAACGCGCCGCTCGACCGATCGACCGCCGATCAGATGACCCGTCAACTCCCACAGACCCGCCGCGAGGTCGGGCGCGTACGTCGGCGAGCCCCGCTGATCGTCGACGACGTTCGGGGAGGCGCCGTCGGCGGCGAGCCGGGTCATGGTGGTGACGAAGTCACGGACCGGAGGGACACCGGTGAACACCCACGCGGTCCGCACGATCAGCGCCGCGGGATGCGCCGCCAGCACCGCGCGCTCCCCCGCTCGCTTACTCGACCCGTAGACCGTGGCAGCCCGCGCGTCGTCGGCGAGGTCGTCGGGTTCGAGCGGCCGATGCGGTGCGGCCGACGCGAACACGTAGTCGGTGGAGACGTGGATCAGTTCCGCGGCCGCGCGCGCGGCCGCCCGCGCGAGATTCCCCGCGCCGTCGGCGTTCACCGCGTAGGCGTCCTCGGGCGCGGTCTCGGCTCGGTCGACGTCGGTGAACGCCGCGGCATTGATCACCACGTCGCCCGCGCGCAGATCGGCGAGCGCCCGGTCGACACTCGCCGCCGATGTGATGTCGACGTCCGTCGACCCGAGACCGCGGACCGTCGCTCCACCGGGTACGGCGGGCGAGCGCAGTAGGGCGGTGCCCAGCTGGCCCGCCGCGCCGATCACGTACACCGTCGTCAGGGAACTCACAGCGACCATGGTGCCCCACGCCGGGCGCGCTTCCCGGATCGACCCGCGCCACGCCAGTATCCTCGTCCGGGAGCCTCCTCTCCAGATGCGGCTGCAGCGACACGAAGGGATCGACCAGCACGTGGATCAGCGACGCGAGAGCGGACGGGACGACGACTCCCGCGACGGTCGGGCCCGGCGACGACCCGATCACGACCCGTCGCGCCCGCAGAAGCGTCGACCCGCACCGGTCGACACCGACGGGCGACGCCGTCGTGTGTCCGAGGAGATCCACACCGCGCCGCGCAAACGCAGACCGACCGAGTCCGCGAAGCCGCGTCCGGAAGTCGGAACGCTGCGCGACGCCGTCGCCGTGTGGGCCGCGCGTCCCATCGTCGGGATCCCGGCCAAGCACGTCGGCCGGGCGGCGGTCGCGATCCTGACCGTCGTCGTCCTGTTGATCACCGGTTTCGGGTGGAGTCGGGTCAACTCGCTCAACGCCGCCGTCACCAAACTCGGCGGTCTCGAACTCGGCGGCAACGACGACGGCGCGGTCGACATCCTGCTGGTCGGCACCGACTCCCGCAACGACGCGAAGGGCAATCCCCTGTCCGAGGAGGAACTCCACCGACTCCGGGTCAGTGGCGAGGTGTCCACCAGCACCGACACCATCCTGTTGATCCGCATCCCGAACGACGGGTCGGCGGCCACCGCGATCTCGATCCCGCGCGACTCCTACGTCGACGTGCCGGGGCTGGGCAAGAGCAAGATCAACGCCGCCTACGGTGCGACGCGCGAGGAGGTCCGGATCAAGGAGGTCGAGGCCGGTGAGAGCGAGGCCGACGCCGAAGAAGCCGGAACCAAGGCGGGTCGTCGAGCGCTCATCGAGACCGTGGCGAACCTGACCGGCGTCAGCGTCGACCACTACGCCGAGGTCGGCCTCCTCGGCTTCGCGCTGCTCACCGACGCGGTCGGCGGAGTCGACGTGTGTCTCAAACACGCGGTGAGCGAGCCTCTCTCGGGTGCCCGGTTCCGCAAGGGTCGCCAGACTCTGGACGGTCCGCAGGCGTTGAGCTTCGTCCGACAGCGACACGGGCTGCCCCGCGGCGACCTCGACCGCATCACCCGGCAACAGGTGTACATGGCCTCACTGGCGCAGAAGATCCTGTCGTCGCAGACCCTCACCGACGCGGGCAAGCTCAGCGAACTGCAGAACGCCGTCTCCCGCTCGGTGATGCTCGACGACGGCTGGGACGTCATCGGATTCGCCGAACAGCTCAAGGACCTGTCCGGCGGAAATGTGAAGTTCACGACCATCCCGATCGCCGACGACCAGGCGTGGAGCGACGACGGTACGCAGAGCGTCCTGGGCATCGACACCGCGCAGGTCCACTCGTACGTCGACCGGCTGCTCGGGAACAAGCCGACCACCGACTCGGAGAACCCGCGCGCCGGGTACACCGTCGACGTGGTGAACGCGGGCACCGTCGAAGGTCTGGCCGGCAATGTGTCGCGGCTTCTCACCGATCGCGGATACCAGCGCGGCGAGACCTCGACCAAGCCGATGAACGAGTTCGACTCGATCGTCTATGCGAAGTCGAAGGACAGCGACGGCGCCAAGCAGTTGGTCAAGGACCTCGGCGGGGCCGTCGAGATCCGCGAGGACCCGTCGCTGCCGGACGACAAGCTGAAGCTGGCGCTCACCAACACGTACACCGGCGTCGGATCCGTCGTGAACACCGGCGATCAGGGCGGCGACAGCACGCAGGAGTCGCCGTCGACCACCTCGTCCGCGCCCAAGCAACCGGTCATCAAGGCAGACGGGAACGGGCCGGTCTGCGTCAACTGACCGGCATCGGCGACGATGGAGTCATGACCGAGACTCTCACCGGAATCGTCCTGCGGCGCGTCGCGGACCACGCGAGGCCGCTACTCACCTTCTACGACGAGGGAACCGGCGAACGCACCGAACTGTCGGCGGCCACCCTCGGCAACTGGGCGGCCAAGATCGCGAACTACCTCCGCGACGAGATCGGCGTGCTGCCCGGCGACGACGTCCGCGTCGATCTGCCCGAGCACTGGCAGACCGCCGCGGTACTGCTCGGCGTCTGGTGGGCGGGCGCGCGCGTGCTGATCGACGACGGCGACGGCGACCCTCGTATCGCGTTCACGAGTCGGGACCGGCTCGACGGTCACGACGAGGACGAGGTCGTCGTGGTCCCCCTCGATCCGTTCGCGATGGGCGCGCGGGATCTGCCGCTCGGAGTCAGCGACTTCGGCGAGTCGGTCCGCACCCACGGCGACCAGTACCGACCGTCGGGTGCGGGCGAGTTCGCGTTGAACGGTGTCACGACGGCCGCCCTCGCCTCGACCGAGTCGACGGTCACGCCGGGCGCGCGGATCGTGTCGACACGTCCCTGGCGCGACGCCGACGGGATCGCGGCGAATCTGCTGGCTCCGCTCCTGCACGGCGCGGCCCTGGTGTGGGTGCGCGGCGCCGACGACGACCGCGTCGCCGCGATCGCCGCGATGGAGAAGGCCGACGCCGTTCTCCGATGAACATGCGCACGGCGCCGGGCGGCAGTAGATTTCACCTAATGGGAGTGTCGGGTCCGCACATCTGGGCGGGACGACATGGCGGCTGGTGGGTGGTCACTGAGATTTTACCGATTCCGGTGCATGGTTGAACCGAGCTGCTGGTGGGTGATTACTGACAGTTGAGTTCACGGATGCGTGCCGAGGTCTGAACGTAGACGGTGACCCCATCAGTCCGCCGCGGAGGTGCGTGTTCGGCTTGTGAGATGCCGCACCGAGAGTGCCGCCATTAGGTCGCCGCCCGCTCTCCGAGCTCATCGATTCGCCGGACCTACTGGCGGATGGCATCGGAAAGGATGTGCTCGATGATCACGTGCGGTATCGACTGGGCCGAGGACCATCACGACATAGCGTTGATGGACGACTCCGGCTTCATCATTGAACGTCGGCGAATCACTCATGACCCCAACGGTTTTGCCGAACTCCTGGCGATGGTCGCTGACCATGGCGGCACTGCGGACGACGTGCCGATCGCGATCGAGACCGATAAGAATCTTCTGGTTGTGGCGTTGGCTGGCGCGGGTTTCACCGTGTATCCGATCAATCCGCGGGCCGTCGCGCGGTACCGCGAACGCCACGGACAGGCGGGCAACAAGTCCGATTCGCGTGATGCCGCGGTGCTCGCCGACATCGTGCGCACTGACCGTCACCAGCATCGTCGGCTGCCAGCCAACAGCGAGCAGCAGCAGGCGATCAAGGCGCTGGCGCGTCAGCATCAGGAAGCGATCTGGGCGCAGAATCAGACGATCAGTCGGCTGCGTTCGGTGCTACTGGAGTTCTATCCTCAAGCGTTGCAAGCATTTCCGAAGCTCAAGCACCGAGCGGCGATGGAGGTTCTTTCAATAGCGCCCACCCCCACGGATGCGGCGAAGCTGACTCGCCCGCGGATCAGCAACGCGCTCAAAAGGGTTGGCCGACGCAACGACCCCGCCCTGGTAACCCAGATCCATAGCGATCTGCACGCCCCCGGGCTGCGGCAGCCGGATGCTGTGGAGGTGGCCTTAGGTCATACCGTAGCCAGTCTGGTCGCGATCATCGTGGCGATGCTCGATGCCGTCGCAGTGCTCGAGCGTGAACTCGTCACCGCATTCGCCGAGCATCCTCAAGCGGACATCATCGACTCGGTCCCCGGCCTCGGAGGTGTTCTCGGTGCGCGTATTCTCGCCGAAATCGGCGATGACCCAAAGCGCTTCAGCTCACCAACGGGACTGCGATCTTTCGCAGGAACAGCGCCGGTGACGATCGCGTCAGGCCGCTCGCACTACGTCAAGGCCCGCAAAGTCCGCAACAGGCGTCTGGCCGATGCCTGCCACTGGTGGGCGTTCGCAGCGCTGACATGGTCAGCGCCGGCCCGCGAGTACTACGACCATCGCCGTGCTGTCGGAGACCACCACAACGCCGCACTGCGAGCCTTGGCCAACAAGCTCCTCGGGCGCCTGTGGTGGTGCCTGCAGCACGATCAATCCTGGGACGACACTGCCGCGTGGCCGCGAGCTGCCACACCCGCCGCCGCGTAACCCCGAACACCAACCACCACCACTGCCTACTTGACATCTGACTGGCGTGGGATGTCTATGACGCGCCTCGGCTATCAGATCCCCAATTTCACCTATCCCGACGTCGCACCGGAGGATCTGTTCGATCGCATCCGCGCGCAGGCCGTCGAAGCCGACGAGTCCGGCTTCGACACCGTGTTCGTAATGGATCACTTCTATCAGCTTCCGATGATCGGCAGTCACGATCAGGAGATGATCGAGTGCTACACGCTCCTGTCGGCGCTCGCCCAGCACACGTCACGAGTCCGGCTGTCGGCACTGGTCACCGGAAACACCTATCGGGAACCCGCGCTTCTCGCGAAGACGGTCACCGCACTCGACGTCGTCTCCGGTGGACGCGCCCAGCTCGGCATCGGCGCGGGCTGGTTCGAACTCGAGCACGACAGTCTGGGCTTCGAGTTCGGCACGTTCACCGACCGCTTCGAACGGTTGGAGGAGTCGCTGCAGATCATCCTCGGCATGCTGCGCGGCGAGCGCCCGAGTCTCGACGGGCGACGGTACACGGTGCGCGACGCGGTGAACTGCCCTGCACCGCTCTCGCGCATCCCGGTGCTGATCGGCGGCGGCGGCGAGCGCAAGACCCTGCGCATGGTCGCCCAATACGCCGACGAGTCGAACATCATCTGCGCGCCCGACCAGATCGGACGCAAGCTCGCCGCCCTCGACGAGCACTGCGAACGGCTCGGGCGGGACCGTTCCGAGATCACGGTCAGCCTGCAGACGTACGCCTGTATCGCCCCGACGCACGACGAGGCCGTCGCCGAACTCGACGCCTACATCGAGCGGGCGCCCCAGGCCGCCGGACGCCGCGACGGATTCATCCTGGGCGGGCCCGACGAGGTCAGGGCGCGGTTCGAGGCCCTGCTCGAGACGGGTGTCGACGGTTTCAGCGTCAACCTGATGGCGAACGGCCACATACCGGGTCGCGTCCGCCTGCTCGGCGAGACCTTGGCTCCGTTGGTCGGGTAGACCGCCCCCGGGACGCCGTGCCCGCGCTCGACGCCGCCCGACCGTTCACGACGCTCCACATCCGGGCGGCGCATCCGGGCGGCGCACCTCGACGCATTCGGGTCGGTGGACCGCCGTCAGCCGCGCAACAGCGCGCGCGCCATCACCATTCGCTGGACCTGGTTGGTGCCCTCGTAGATCTGGGTGATCTTGGCGTCGCGCATCATGCGCTCCACCGGGAAGTCCGTGGTGTAGCCCGCGCCGCCGAAGAGCTGGACGGCGTCGGTGGTGACCTCCATCGCGACGTCGGAGGCCATGCACTTGGACGCCGACGAGATGAAGCCCAGCGGACCGGCGCCGCGCTCGGCGCGCGAGGCGGCCGCGTACACCATGAGGCGAGCGGCCTCGACCTTCATCGCCATGTCGGCGATCATGAACTCGACGCCCTGGAACGTGCTGATGGACTTGCCGAACTGCTTGCGATCCTTGACGTAGGCGATGGCCGCGTCGAGGGCGCCCTGCGCGACGCCGACGGCCTGCGCACCGATCGTCGGGCGGGTGTGGTCGAGAGTGGCCAGCGCGGTCTTGAAACCGGTGCCCTCGTCGCCGATGATCCGGTCGGACGGGATCGTGCAGTCCTCGAAGTACAGCTCCGCGGTCGGGCTGCCCTTGATGCCGAGCTTGTGCTCGAGCGGTCCGACGGTGAAGCCCGGATCGTCCTTGTGAACCATGAACGCCGAGATCCCGTTGGGGCCCTTCTCCGGGTCGGTGACGGCCATGACGGTGTACCAGGTGGACTTGCCGCCGTTGGTGATCCAGCACTTGGAGCCGTTGAGGACCCAGGTGTCGCCGTCGCGACGGGCACGGGTCTTCATCGATGCGGCGTCACTGCCCGCCTCGCGTTCGGAGAGGGCGTACGAGGCCATCGCCTCGCCCGACCCGATCGACGGCAGCACCTTCGACTTGAGCTCATCCGATCCCGACAGGATCAGGCCCATGGTGCCGAGCTTGTTGACGGCCGGGATGAGCGAGGCCGAGACATCGACGCGGGCGACCTCTTCGATGACGATGCAGGCGGCGAGCGAGTCGGCGCCCTGACCGCCGAAGTCCTCCGGGACGTGCACGGCGCTGAAGCCGTTGGCCACGAGTGCCGCGCGCGCCTCCTCCGGGAAGCGAGCCTTCTCGTCGACCTCCTTGGCGTACGGTGCGATCTCCTTCTCGCTCAGCGCGCGGATCGCGTCGCGGAGTGCCTCATGCTCTTCCGGCAGCTGGAAGAGGTCGAAATCGGGGTTTCCGAACTTGCTCATGCGTGGCTCCTTAGACCTGACACCGAGCACTGTCACTCAGTGCCGTGAACGGGAATTAGACTTGCAGTTCATCATGGCACTGGGTGCCAAGTCAATCTCTCGCGGACGACGTCGGCGATCTGATCCGCGGTGAGCGACACATCGTGCGCGACGACCGTGACCGCTGTGGCGGACGGGACCTGCCGTGCACGGGACGGCGACGTCGTCGCATGGATTCTCCGCAGTTCGACGCGCAGCACGTCGATCGTGGCCGACTCGTCGCCACGGACCATCTGCCGGAGCAGGTGGTTGTGGGCGCCGGTGACGGCCGCGGCGTAGGCGACCTGCCTGACTCGGGGCGTGTCTGGCACTCGGTGCCGCAGAAATTCTTCGAACAGTCGCTGGTAGCGGTACGTGGTGACGAGCTCCCGATCGCGCAGGGCGGGCACCTGTGACACCACCCGGTACCGGCGCGATGCGAGATCCCGGTGGGCGGCGAAGTGTGCGAAGACCTCCTCGGCGGCCAGACACACCGACCACCACGGATCCTCACCGGCCGACTCGGACTCCTCCAGGCGCGCCGCGACACGCACCAGAAGCTGCTCGTGGTCGGCGAAGATGAAGTCCTCTTTGGAGCGGAACTGCCGGAACAGCGTTCGGCGGGACACACCCGCCGCTGCGGCGACCGCGTCGACGGTCGTCGCCTCGTATCCCTGCTCGGCGAACAACCGGATCGACTCGGCCACCACCTGCATCCGGAATCGCGCCGCGTCCTGCTCTCCCGCGATCGCACCCGTGTTCATGGCACCCAGTATCCAACGCAACGGCGATGAGGCAAGCTGAAAGGGTGAGAGTCCCCCGTTTCGTAGCCCGCGCAAACAAGTTCGTGACGAATCCGATCCAGGGCCTGTGGGCGGGACGGATCGCGCCGTGGGCGGTCGTCGAACACATCGGCCGAGTGTCGGACAACCGATACGAGACGCCCGTCCTGGCGTACGTGGACGACGGGCGCCTGTCGATCGCACTGAACTACGGCGCCGACGCCGACTGGGTCCGCAACGTGCTCGCCGCGGGCCGGTTCACGCTGGTCCGCCGGGGTCGGCGCCTCGACGTCGCCGGGCTCCGCGTGATTCCGTCCGATTCACCCGACGTGGTGCGGTCGGCACGGTTCTCGGCCAAGGTCGCCGATCAGGTGCTGTACGGCCGGGTGGTGTCGGCCGCATGAGTGCACCCCTGCCGCCCGCGCTCGACGGATTCGAACGACGCGAGTTCGCTCATGAGGGGATCGACCACCACTACTATCGCCGCGGCGACGGTCCCGCGGTGATCGTGATCCCGGAGATCCCCGGGATCACACCGAAGGTCGCCGATTTCGCACGCCGCGTCACGGCGGCGGGCTTCACCGTCTTCGTACCGTCGTTGTTCGGCGTCGACGGTGCCGAACCCAATCCCGCGGGTCTCGCCGATGCGCCGCGAGCCGGGGTCGGGATGATCCGCTCCCTCGGACGCGTCTGCGTGAGCCGCGAGTTCACCATCTTCGCCACCGGGCAGACCTCACGGGTCGTCGACTGGCTGCGCGCCCTGGCCCGCTCCGCGCACGCCGAGTGCGGCGGACCCGGCGCGGGCGCGATCGGCATGTGCGTGACGGGCGGCTTCGCCCTGGCCATGTCGGTCGACGACACCATGCTCGCGCCGGTGCTGTCGCAACCGTCGTTGCCGTTCGGCATCACGCCGAGTCGGCGTCGGACCATCGACATATCCCCGGCCGACCTCGCCTGCGTGCGCGCACGCTGTGAGAACGAGGGGCTGGAGGTGCTCGGTGCGAGGTTCGACGGCGATCTGCTGTCCCCCGGCGGTCGCTTCGAGTTCTTGCGCCGCGAACTCGGCGACGAGTTCATCGGCGTGGAACTGCCCGACGAGGCGGCCGACCCCGATGCCGCGCTCCCGCCGCATTCGGTGGTGACCGAGCATCTGATCGACGAGCCGGGCGAACCGACCCGCGACGCGTTGGATCAGATCATCGACTTCTTCCGCCGGAAGCTCGCCGTCGCATGAGTGCGGTGGAGCTCGACGCCCGCGTCCTCGACGACCCGTTCACCGTCGCACTCCGCGGTCCGCAAGCCGGCCTCGCGCGCACGGTCGGTCGCATCTCGACGTTCCTCTCGGACGTCTCGGTGTTCTACGGCCATCCCCGCGAGACGACCGCTCAGGATTACACCGATCTGGCCGAACTCGGCGGACCCGGCAACACCGTCTCGCTACGGGACCGTCGGACGCCGCTGCCCGAGAGCGGTTTCACATCCGTCGCGACCTTCGACCTCGTGCAGTACCGGGGCGATGCCGTGACACCGGCCGCCGACCCCGAGCTGGTCGAACTGACCGTCGACGACGTCCCCGAGATGACCTCTCTGGTCGAACTGACCGAACCGGGCCCCTTCCTGCCGCGCACCATCGAGATGGGCACGTACCTCGGCTATCGCGAACCGAGCACGGGCCGACTGCTCGCGATGGCCGGACAGCGACTTCACCTGCCCGGGTGGCGCGAGATCAGCGCCGTCTGCACGCATCCCGACGCCCGCGGCCGCGGTCTCGCGCGCCGGCTGGTGGCGGCCGTCGCGCAGGCGACCGTCGATGCCGGGGACGCTCCGTTCCTGCACACGACGGCCGACAATCCCGCGCGTGGCCTGTACGAGAAGATGGGCTTCACCCTCACCTCCGAGGTGAGCCTGGAGATACTACGAGTCGAGTGAGGACGCACATGCACCGTTTCGACGACCTGTCCCTGCCGATCGTCGGCGCCCCGATGGCCGGCGGCGTGTCGACACCCTCGTTGACCGCGGCCGTGTCGAACGCGGGCGGATTCGGGTTCTACGGCGGCGCGTACCTGGCACCCGACGCTCTGCGCTCGGCCGTACGCGAGATCGCCGGACTCACCGATGCACCGTTCGGTGTCAACCTGTTCGTCCCCGAACGCGTCGACGTCGACGCCGACGAGTTCGCGGCATACCGCGACCGCCTCGCACCACTCGCCGCGCGGCTCGGCGTCGAACTCCCCGCGACGGTGCCGTTCACCGACGACGCGTTCGACGCGAAAGTCGACGTGCTGGTCGACGAGCGTCCCGCCGTCGCCTCCTTCACGTTCGGACTGCCGTCGGGCGCGGTGATCGACCGTCTCCGTGCTGCCGACATCGCCGTGTCGGCCACGGTGACGAGCGTCGACGAGGCACGCGCGGCCGCCGATCTGGGCGTGGATTCGCTGTGCGCCCAAGGAGTCTCGGCGGGCGGCCACCGCGCGATGTTCGCGATCGCCGACTCCGACCCCGAGATCGACACACTCGACCTGGTGCGCTCGGTGATCGCCGCATCCGGGCTGCCGACGGTCGGTGCCGGCGGTGTCGCCGGTCCCGACGACGTCCGAGCGATCCTCGACACGGGCGCCGTCGCAGCGCAGGTCGGGACGCTGCTCCTCCGCACGCCGGAGGCAGGCACCCGGACGGCCCATCGCGGCGCGCTGGCCGACCCGCAGTTCACGACGACGGTCACCACCCGCGCCTACTCCGGACGCCTCGCCCGCGGACTGGTCAACGACTTCATCCGCGCCAACTCCGACCACGCACCGTCGTACTACCCGCAGGTGAACACGCTCACCGGCGGGATCCGCAAGGCGGCGTCCGACGATCCGCAGGTGATCAATCTGTGGGCCGGCGCCGGTTTCCGCGCGGCGCGGGCGGTCCCGGCCGGAGACGTGGTGCGCGACCTCGCCGGCTTCTGACGACTCGGGTGGAACGACACCGATACCGGCAGCGGCGGCGACCACGTGTTCCGGGCCCGCGACCGCACCGTGTGCCCCGCCGGCGTCGTCACCTCCGACCAGACAGTGCCGGTGGCATCGACGATCTGATCATCGATCCCTCATGCTCTCCACACCGCCCGCACAGACTCCGCCCGTAGCGTCGGGCGGAGTCTCTGCCCGACGACGAATGGACCATGCGTGACGATCGACTCCCCATCCCGCCACGAGCCGGTCTCCGATGTCGACGCCTCCCCGCCGCCACAGACGCCCCGCCGAGCCGGTCGGACCGCGGCTGCGGCGATCGCGGCACTCGGCGTCCTGCTCACCGGCGTCGCCGTCGGCGGATTCGTCTTCCTCGACACCGAACCCGCTCTCCGGCCGCCGGCCGTCGACCTGAGTCCCGATGACGTCGCATCGGCGCAGGACTCGGTGTCGTCGGCCAAGATGCTGATCGACATGATGTCCGCGACCGTGAACAGTGGCACCGCGGGCATCGAGAAGGTGACCGCCGCCGTCGAACCCACATTCGCATCCGTCGACACCGCGTCGAAGGCCGCCGACCAGATGGTCGCCGGCCTCGCCGCCGCGCCGAGTCTGAGCGCCGCCGCCTCTACGATCGAAGAACTCGGCGGCACGGTGTCGAAGAGCCTGACACAGGCCCAGTCGTTGGCGTCGTCGGCCGAGGACGTCGACGACCTCGTCACACCGATCGTCTCCGGCCTCGAGCACAGCACGGTACCGGGCGCGGACAAGACGATCGAGCAGCTCAAGTCCCTGCAGTCGGCGTCGCGCGAGATCGTCGGCGGCGTCGGCGACCTCGGAGCACTCCGGAGCGAACTCGACAAGGCGACCGCGGCCACCGGACCGGCCGCGCGGCAGGTCGACGGCGCGATCGACCGGGCGCGCACGGCCGCGTCCCAGCTCAAGGAGGGACTCGACCGACTCGCGTCGGCGAAGGCCGACACTCAGCAGGCCGCCGACGACATGTCCGGCGGGCTCGGCAAGCTCAAGACGGCGCTGGCCACGGTGTCGAACAACCTCTCGTCGGCCGACGAGTCGCTGACCTCCGATGACGCCGCGCCCGCATATGTGTACGACCACGCGAATCGCATCGGACGCGGGATCGCGGCAGGCGCCGTGACCGCTGTCGGTCTGCTCGTCGTCGGCATCGCCCTGGTCCTCGTCGTCCACCGTCGACGCACGCAGACCGGCGCCTCGACTCAGAACTGAGTCGGGGCACCGATTCCGGTCATGCGTGCGACGAGACGAGCACCTTCTCATCGGTGTCGTCCGCATCGGCGTCCACCGACTCCTCCTTCGGCACGTACGCGCTGCCGAGGGCGGGATGAGGCACCTCGAGCATCTCCGACGTGGTCCGCAGGGGCTTGATCCGGTCGATGATCGCGACGACGATCAGCGAGACGACTCCCCATGCTCCGAGCGTCAGCAGGCTGCCGCCGAGCGTGTCGCTCCCGAAGTAGAGGATCGACCGTGCGGCGTCGACCGCCGCGCCCATCGGGATGATGTCGTGGACGTCCCGGAAGAACGGCGCCTCCATGTACACCGACATCGCACCGCTGGACGCGGGTACGCCGAGGAACATCAGAATGCCGATCACCGGGACGATCGCGAGCATGCCGACGAGTCTCTCGAACACCGTCGCGAACATCGCCACGCAGAAGATCGCGACCGTTCCCGCTGCCCAGAGCTGCCAGGCGTGTCCGTCCCCGATGCTGCCGGTGATGAAGCGGGCGATGATGAACACGACTCCCGACATGAACGCCGAGTACACGCCGACGATCGGCAACAGCCTGGGCAGCGGCCGACTGCCCGGCGCGGCGTTCGCCCCGACGATGATCACCATGAACCCGGCCATCAGCCAGCCCATCGCGATGTACATCGTGACCGTGCCCATACTGTCCTTCGCGGGCAGCGGCGCGACGTCGTCGGTGACCACCGGCATGTGCTGGGCCTGCGCGACCTGTGTGAAGATCTGGTTCACGACCTGTGCGGCACTCGTCGACGCGGCCTGGTTGGTGATCACCGTGGCCTGTGGATCCGGCGGGCCGGGCAGGACGAACGCCCCGACGACGTCCCGATCCGCGACTTGAGTGCGGGCGTCCTGCGCGGAGTCGACGACCCTCACGTCGAACATGCCGGGCATCTGCGCATCCATGCCGTCGGCGACGGCCTGCGCCTGCTGCTGCGACGAGGCGACGACCGCGACCGGCATGTCCTTCGGGGTCGGCGACCCCATCGCTCCGAGCATCGCCGTGATCATCATCGAGACCATGGCCAGCGGGAAGAAGAGCAGCGCCGCGTACCGCCAGAACGGCGTGTCCGGCTGGGACGCCCCACGCAACGACGGCATGCTCAACCGCACGGTCGCCGACCGCGACGTCCGACGCTTGCGCCAGTCCACCAGAATCGTCAGGAGGAGCCCGGCCGCACCGCCGATGCCGAGCACCATCAGGTGCCTGCCGACACCGTCGCCGCCGAAGTACAGCACCGACCGCATCGCCTCGCCGATGGCGGGCAGCGGCAGGAACGAGTGGAAGACGTCGTAGAACGGCGGCGCGGTGTAGATCGAGATGCTGAGGTTGGAGCTCGGCATGCCGAGGACCATCAGCAGCAACATGGCCAGAATGGTCGCCATCGCACCGAACACTCGCGTGAGGAACAGCTGGACCAGTCCGATCGAGACCACTCCCAGCATCGCGATGCCCATCACGGCGGGCAGATGACCGGCCGGGACGACGTGCAGGATCGGGCAGGTGACGATCGCGATGACGCCCGCGATCAGCGCCGCCCAGCCGACCAGCAGCGGCAGGAACCGCCGAAGTCGGAGCAGATGCGGTGAGTTCGACAGCATGATCGACAGCGGAAGGTAACCCGCCATCACGATCGCCGTGGTCATGAACATCGCGCCCAGTCCGGCCGGGTCGTCGGCGGGCAGCGGCGCCAGATCCTCGGACTGGACGGTCATTCCCTGTGCGACGGCGACCGGCGTCACCAGACCGGTCGTGACACCCGCCTGCGAGGCCCCCGCGCCGCCCGCGGTGAACAGCGTCGCGGTGTCCCCGTCGAGCACCACGGCGCCCGCCGTGTCCCGCTCGATCACCTGCTGACGGGCGGCACCCGGATCGTCGACGACGCGGACCTCGACCGCATCCCCGTCGGCCTGCCGCAGTGCCTGGGCGAACGTCCCCGCATCCTGGCCGGACACGGTGATCGGCAGGTCCCGGGGCGTCGGCGAATGCATGGCGCCCATGTAGCCCCAGATCATCATGCCGACCATGACCAGCGGCATGAGGAACATGATGACCACCCGTGCGACGCCTTCTATCCTCGCTCGTTTCGCGGCCTCGGCCGCTTCGGCGTCGACCTCGGTCGTCACCTCGGCGTCCTCGTCGATCGATGCGCTCATGTGCACTCCCAAACAAATAGTTCTGATGGTCGGCGGGCGTTGAGCCGTGACGCTTCGCCCGAGCGTCGACCTCGGTTACCCGATCAACTTTAAGACAGATGGCGTAATTTTGGGAAGGGGGTATAACGAGAGACACATTCGAGACTTCCGAGGAGCCGAGATGGCACAGCACGGCGACCGTGCGCGCGAGACACTGTTGGACGCGGCGGAGGAGCTCTTCGCCGAGCACGGCATCGACGCCGTCTCCAACAGGCGGATCACCGAGCATGCGGGCACCGCGAACCACTCGGCGATCAAATACCACTTCGGCGGGCGCGACGAGATGATTCAGGCACTGCTCGCCCGCGGTCGCGAGCAGATCACCGCGCGCCGCGAGCAGATACTCGGCGAACTGCCCGATCAGCCGAGTCTGCACGATCTCGTCGGCGCGGGCGTCCGCCCGTGGATCGAATACCTGGACTCGCTGCCGGTGCCCGGTCACCGGGCGCGATTCACCTATCAGGCGATGTTCCTGCCGTCGGTGGAGGAACCGCTGCGAGTCGGCATCGAACGGAGCGTCCAGTTCGACGGACAGATGGGCGCGATCCCCGAGCTGGCTCATGTCCCCGAACCGGTGTTGACGGCGCGAATGCGCCTCATCGCGAGTCTCACGCTGCGCCTGTGCGCGAGCTACGAGACCGACGTCGAAGCCGGTACCGCGTCAGGGAGTTGGACGGCCGTCGGCTACTTCATCATCGACGCGGCCACCGGAATGCTCAGTGCGCCGGTCACCCACCCCGACCAGTTCCCGACCGCGGTCGTCGCGCCCTAACGTCCGACGACGTCCCGGCAGATCTGCATGTGTCCGGTGTGTTGGGTGAGTTCGCGGAGAAGGTGCGCGACGACGAATTCGGGGGTCGCGCTCGCGGCGTCGACCCGGGTGCTGCTGATCGCGCCGGGGGCTTCGATCCCGGCGGTCAGCGCGAGACGGATGTATCGCGGCAGCCGTTCGCTCATCCGGTCCAGGATCGACCGCGCCTGCGCGAGTGTCCCCTGCGCCGTGAACTCCGTCGGCCGGTCACGCGGGATGCCCTCCCCGGCGACGAGGTTGCCACCCCAGTCCGCGATCACGCCGTCCAGGTGAGTCACGAGCGCGAACACCGAGTTCACCGTCCCCGGAACCGGCGTGGCGTTCACCGACTCGTCGTCGCAGTCGTCGAGGACCTGTGCGATCGCCGCGAGGGTCTCCTCGACGACGACGGTGCAGGCGGCTTCGAGTCGGGCCCGGTCCGGAATCGACACGTCAGTCCTCCAACAGCGATCTCCGGAGCTTCTCGTCCTTGGCCAGGACCATCTCCTCCAGACCGGCTTGGAAGGTCTCCATCGCCGACTGCAGCGCGGGATCGCTCGCGGCGAGTATCCGGACGGCCAGCAGGCCCGCGTTGCGGGCCCCGCCGATCGAGACCGTCGCGACCGGGACGCCCGCGGGCATCTGGACGATCGAGAGCAACGAGTCCATGCCGTCGAGATACTTGAGCGGGACCGGAACGCCGATCACCGGCAGCGGCGTCGCCGACGCGACCATGCCGGGCAGGTGCGCGGCACCGCCCGCACCGGCGATGATCACCGAGACGCCGCGGGCGGCCGCTCCCTTCGCGTAGTCGAGCATGCGCTGCGGGGTGCGGTGCGCCGATACGACGCCGACCTCGAAGGCGACACCGAACTCGGCGAGCGCCTCGGCGGCGGCCTCCATCGTCGGCCAGTCCGAATCGCTGCCCATGATGAGGCCGACGCGAGGTCCGACGGGTGCGGTCATGTGAGGTCTCCGATCGAATCGGTGTGCGGGTTCCAGCCGTCGGTCCAGACGGCGGTCGACATCCAGGTGGCGGCACGCTCGGCCCGCTCGCGAACCGCCTCGACGGGTTCGCCGGGACGTCCGACGATGTTGACGTGCCCCACCTTGCGGTCGGGTCGCTCGGATTTGCCGTACATGTGGATCTTGGCATCGGGCATCCGCGCGAACAGGTGGTGCATTCGTTCGTCGACCGACATCTCCGGGGTCTCGTCGGCGCCGAGGACGTTGGCCATCACGACGGTCTCGGCCCGCGCCGACGTGTCGCCGAGCGGATAGTCCAGGACCGCTCGCAGATGCTGCTCGAACTGCGAGGTGACCGCGCCGTCCATCGTCCAGTGGCCGCTGTTGTGCGGACGCATCGCGAGTTCGTTGACGACGAGTTCGCCGTCGACGGTCTCGAACAGCTCCATGGCCATGGCTCCGACGACGCCCAGTTCGTCGGCCAGTCGCAGTGCCATCCGCTGCGCCTGCTCGGCGACGGTCTCGTCGAGTCCGGGTGCGGGCGCCAGCACGACGGCGCATTGTCCCTTGCGCTGCACGGTCTCCACGACCGGCCACGCCGCGCCCTGGCCGTACGGTGACCGCGCGATCATCGCCGACAGCTCACGACGCATCGACACCTTCTGCTCCGCCATCAGCACGGTGTCGCCCCCGGCGTGCGCATCGAACACCGCGAGCGCCTCATCGCGCCCGTCGACCAGCCACACGCCGCGACCGTCGTAGCCGCCCCGGACGGCCTTGAGGACGATCTGCCAGCCGTTGCGTTCGCCGAAGGCGATCAGTTCGTCGCGTGCGGCGGCGACGTCGCCGGACAGGTCCGCGAAGTCGGGTACCGGGAGCCCGAGTTCGGACAGTCGATTGCGCATGTCGAGCTTGTCCTGCGCGAATCGCAGGGCCGCCGACGGCGGTCGCACCGCCACGCCGTCGGCCTCGAGGGCCTCCAGCAGATGAAGGGGGACGCCTTCGTGGTCGAAGGTCAGGGCGACGGCGCCTTCGGCGGCGGTCCGCAGATCCTCGAGGCTCTCGTGCGAACCGAGGACCACGTCGCCGCTCACCTGAGCGGCCGGTTCGGCGTCGCCCGCGGCGAGAACACGCAGGCACTGGCCGAGCGCGATCGCGGACTGATGGGTCATTCGGGCCAGCTGTCCGCCGCCGATCATGGTGACCGTCGGCATGCCTGACTCTGCTCGGCGCGGTTGCGAACTCACGGCGTCAATGGTGTCACGTTCACCACGAATCTCCGCATCCGGCGTCAACCGATGTGTCTGTGACTACTCGATTACGTACACTCGACCGTTGTGCTGACAATCGACAAGGCAGTGTCCATGCTGCCCGGGCCCCTCCATCGCCTCGTCATGAAGCACAGCGAGCTCATCAAGTTCGCCATCGTCGGCGGTACGACCTTCGTCATCGACACCGCGATCTACTACCTGCTCGTCTTCACCGTGTTGGAACCCAAGCCGGTCGCCGCGAGGATCATCTCCGGTGTCGTGGCGACCATCGTCAGCTACATCCTGAACCGGGAATGGGCGTTCAAGAACCGTGGTGGACGCGAGCGGCATCACGAAGCCATGTTGTTCTTCCTGATCAGCGGCATCGCAGTGCTCCTGACCGCGGCACCGCTGTGGCTCGCGAACAACGTCTTCCACATGCGCGAGAACCTCGCGGGCCTCGAACTCGCCGTCCTCGACTTCTTCCTCGCCTTCATCATCGGCAACATCCTCGGCATGGCGTTCCGATTCTGGTCGCTGCGCAAGTTCGCCTTCCCGGAGGAGGAGCCGCGCGGCGGACCCGGCGGATCCACCGAACCGGATCCGGCCTCGGACGATCTCACCGATGAGGAACTCGGACACGCGTGATGTGGTCGGCGCCTGACGGTCGACGCCCCTGAGCGGGCAGCACGATCGCGAACACCGCGGGCCGCCGCGAGATCAGATCCAGCCGTCCGCCCTCGGCCTCTATGAGCGCCCGCGACAACGACAGCCCCATACCGCTGCGGCTCCCACCGGAGAATCCGCGACGGAACACGTCCACGGCGATCTCGTCCGCGATGCCCGGACCGCTGTCGGCGACGGTCAGACGCACCATGCCGACGGCGGGCAGGTCGGCGAGGCGCACCGTCGTCGTGCCCGCGCCGTGCTGCAACGAGTTGTCGATGAGTACGCTCAACGCTTCGCGTAGACGCCCCGGCTTGCCCGAGATCGTCGGCACTCGGCCGAGGGTCTCGGCCCGCAGCCGCCGCCCCTTGGCCCGGAACGCCGGCTCGAAGTCGCCGATCAAGGTGTCGACGACGTCCCGCGCGTCGATCGCTCCGCGCCCGGCCGAGTCCTCCCGCGACGCCGCCACCAGTTCGTCGAGTTCGCGCGAGAGCCGCTCGACCTGCTCGAGCCCCGCCTCCGCCTCGGCGACGACGGCCGGGTCCTCGTGCAGGGTCAGTTCGTCCAGGCGCAGATGGACGGCGGTCAGTCTGCTGCGCAGCTGATGCGACACGTCGCCGACGATCTCGCCCTCCCGCTCGAGACGGGTCGCGATCTCCTGATTCGCATCGGCGAGTGCTTCGGCCACCCGATCGAGTTCGTCGATGCCGTACGACGGCCAGCCGGACGAGAGGTCACCCCGCGCCATCGCCCCGGCGCGTGCGGCCAGCGCCGTCAGCGGCTCGGCGAGGCGACGTGCGGTGACGACCGCGACGAGGGCGCCGCCGGCCACCGACCCGGTCAGCACCACCAGCAGGACGCCGACCGCCACCAGTTGCTGTGGTCGCACGTTCTCCTGAGGGATCTCCAGGGTGAGCGTCGCGTGCGGCCCGAGCGTCACCGATTCGGAGATCGTCGACTCGGCCTGGTCGTCGCCGACGGCCCGACGGATCGGGATCTCGACGCCGTTCGCCCCGGTGACCGTCGCGTTCAAGGTGAGACGCCCACCCGCGGGCACCAGCAGCCGGAACTGCTTCAGATCGAGGTCGGCCACCTCCAGGTCGTGGCCGACCGTCTCCTCGGCGAGTACGTATTCGGAGATCCGTTTCAGGCTCTCCGAGAGGTTCTGCCGGGCCTCGGCCGACATGCCGCGCACGGTGAGGATCGTCAGCGGCACCCCGAGGAGAAGTCCCATCAGGGCCACCGTGACGATCATCATCTTCAGTATTCGACGACGCACGCGGCGCCCCTCACGGGTCGAATCGGAAACCGACGCCGCGCACCGTCACGATGTGCTTGGGCCGGTTCGGCTGGTCGTCGCCGATCTTGCGGCGGATCCAGGACACGTGCATGTCGAGGGTCTTCGACGAACGCAGATCCACCGACCCCCACACCTGCGTCATGATCTCGTCACGCGAGAGCGCCTCCCCCGGTCGCTCCATCAGGAACTGCAGGAGGTCGAACTCGCGGTTGGCCAGAGTCAGGTCGTCGCCGTCGACCACCACGCGCCGCGCACGCGCGTCGAGCATGATGTCGCCGAAGTCGAGGACCACCTCGTCGGCGTCCTCACCGACGCTGCTGCGGCGCATCAAGGCGCGCACCCGGGCCAGGAGTTCGGCGAGCCGGAACGGTTTGCCCACGTAGTCGTCGGCGCCCGCGTCGAGGCCGACGACGAAGTCGACCTCGTCGGTGCGCGCGGTCAGCATGAGCACCGCGACCTCGGGCAACTGGGCGCGGACCCGGCGGCACACTTCGAGGCCGTCCATTCCGGGCAGTCCGAGGTCCAGGATGAGCAGACCGAACTCGGAGGTCAACGCCTGATCGAGGGCTTCCGGACCGCTCGCGGCGATCACGCAGTCGTGTCCCTCCCTGATCAGTGCGCGCGCCAACGGTTCGGCGATCGCGGCGTCGTCCTCGGCGAGCAGGATCGGGCGGGCGGCGGTCATCGACGTCTCCGTCCGTAGTCGACGTCGTCCTCGTCGTCGAGCAGTTCCTGGTAGAGCCGGGCGTGCACCGCTTCGACGTCCGGTATGTCCGCGAACTCCAGCGGCTCGTCGGACGCCGACTCGATGATCAGTGTGCCGGTGCGCAGCATCCGGTCGATCAGCCCGTGATTGAACTCGACGGAGGTGATGCGGCGCATCGGGATGTCGATGCCCGACCGGGTGATGATGCCGTTGCGGTACATCACCCGCCGGTCGGTGACCACGAAGTGCGTCGTACGCCACGAGAGGACCGGTCGACCCAGCCAGTAGACGGCGGCCGCCGCCCACACGATCACCACGACGACCGTCAGCCAGAGGGCCGCGTCGCTCGAGAGGGAGTCACCGGTCTGCGTGTAACCGATCGCGACACCGCACACGGCGGTCACGACCCAGAAGATCAACACCGGCACCACCAGGCTCTTCCAATGGGGATGTCGATGAATGACCACCTGTTCGCCGGGTGCCAGGTTGTCGCGCGGGTATCCCATGCCGTCCGAGCTTAATGCGTGAATGTCGACGAGGTTCGGATGTCGCCTCCCGCACACTCAGTACACTGGAGGGCCGACGACGACGCAACGGTGGAGGGCTTGCCGACGATGACGAACTACGATCCCCGTGATCCGCGCTACGGCGCGCCGAAACAGAATCCGCCGACCCAGGCCTACAGCCAGGCCAACGACTATTCGTACGGATACACCGAACAGCAGTACCAGCAGCCCCAGTACGAGCAGGCGCACTACGATCAGGCGCCCGCCGCACCCAAGCGGCCCGCACGCCGCGGACCCGACATCGACCCGCTGATGTTCTGCGGCGGCGTGCTGATGACCGGCATCGTCACCGGACTCGCGGCCTGGCTCGTCGCCTGGATCATCCGAACCATCACCCAGAAGGTCAACGACTCGGGCAAGCTCGGCATCTGGAATCCGTTGGCCTCGGATGAACTGTGGTTCGCCGTCGCCGGTTTCATCGTCGCGATCGTCGCGGGCGCGCTCTGGTACCTGCTGCAGATCGGGACTCCCGCTCCGGACCAGTTCTACCGCTGGGTGGTGGTCCTGCTGATCGCGGCGAGCGTCGTCATCCCGCTGGCGTTGTCGAACGAGATCTCCACCGGCATCGGCACGGCCGTCATGCACCTGATCATCGGCATTCCCGTCCTCACCCTCATCCCGACGATGGGCACCGCGAGCCGCCGCAAGCAACAGCGATAGCGCCCCGGCGGCTACGCCGGACGCAGGTGGGTCACATCGCCCGCCGATGCGACGACTCGTCCGTCCGGACCGTCGACGATGATCCGCCCCTGATCGTCGATGTCGACGGCGTCGCCGATCACCTCGCGATCACCCGGCAGGATCAGCCGCACCCGTCTGCCGAGAGTGGTGCTCGCGGCCCGGTAGTCGGCGACGAGGGCGGCGACGTCGTCGGGCCAATGCGCCAGCCGATCCGACAGCGCCCGCAGGTACGCCGCGGCCACATCGGTCGGATCGACGGCGCGCCCGGCGAGGGCGCGGACGGACTCGGCGCGGGCGGTCTCGACGGCGGCCGGATCGAGATCCACGTTGACGCCCGTGCCGATCACCGCGACCCCACCACCGTCGGGCAGCGGCCGGAACTCCGAGAGGATGCCCGAGAGCTTGCCGCCGGGTCCGTCGGCGGAGGGAGCGAGGACGTCGTTCGGCCACTTCAACTCGGCGCGCACTCCGGCGACCGACGACAGCGCCTCGTGCACGGCGAGCCCGGTCAGCAACGACAGCCAGCCGACGCGTTCGGCGTCGCCCGGACGCACCGCGACGGCGGCCGACATGGCGAGTTGGCCGTGCGGCGTCTTCCACACGCGTGCGTGACGCCCCCGCCCGGACGACTGGAAGCCCGCGATGCGGACCGTTCCGGCGATCTCCGGATCGTCCGCGCGGGCGATGAGGTCGGCATTGGTCGAGCCGGTCTCCGCGACCACTTCGACGGTGTGCCAGCGGGTTCCGGAGACGAGCTGACGAAGACGTGCGGCATCGGGCAACGCGGATTCGGTCATGTCCAGACACTGTAGTCGCGGCGTCCGCGCGCCGAACGTTCAGACGAGTCGCCCTCGCGACGGCCGAACATGAGGAAATTCTCACATTAGATCCGGTTGACGCGGGTCACACATCGCTCGTTAGAGTCGATGTCTATGACCACTGCTTCGCGCGACGACGGCGCTGCACCCGATATCCACACCACGGCCGGCAAGCTCGCCGACCTGCGGAACCGGCTGGCAGACGCCGAACACCCGGTCGGCGAGGCCGCCGCCGAGAAGATCCACGCCAAGGGCAAGCTGACCGCCCGCGAGCGCATCACCCATCTGCTCGACGAGGGATCGTTCGTCGAACTCGACGCATTGGCCCGTCACCGGAGCACCAACTTCGGCCTGGCCGACAAGCGCCCGGTCGGTGACGGCGTCGTCGTCGGCTACGGCACCGTCGACGGCCGTGAGATCTGCGTGTTCAGCCAGGACGTCACCGTGTTCGGCGGCAGCCTCGGCGAGGTCTACGGCGAGAAGATCGTGAAGGTCATGGACCTCGCGCTCAAGACCGGCCGCCCGCTGGTCGGCATCAACGAGGGCGCGGGCGCTCGCATCCAGGAGGGCGTGGTCTCCCTCGGCCTGTACGGCGAGATCTTCCACCGCAATGTGCGGGCCTCCGGCGTGATCCCGCAGATCTCGCTGATCATGGGCCCGGCCGCGGGCGGTCACGTGTACTCCCCCGCACTGACCGACTTCACGGTGATGGTCGACCAGACCAGCCAGATGTTCGTGACCGGCCCCGACGTGATCAAGACGGTCACCGGCGAGGACGTCACCATGGAGGACCTGGGCGGCGCGCACACGCATATGACCAAGTCCGGGGTGGCGCACTACGTCGCCGAGGACGAAGAGGACGCACTCGAGTACGTCAAGGAGCTGCTGAGCTACCTGCCGAGCAACAACCGCGCCGACGCTCCGCGTCTGCCTGCGGCGGTTCCGGCGGGCAGCATCGAGGAGAACCTCACCGAGGACGACCTCGAACTCGACACGCTGATCCCGGACTCCCCGAACCAGCCGTACGACATGCACGAGGTGATCCGCCGGATCGTCGACGACGGCGAGTTCCTCGAGGTCCAGGCCGAACGGGCGATGAACATCGTGGTCGGCTTCGGTCGCGTCGACGGCCGCAGCGTCGGCATCGTCGCCAACCAGCCGACCCAGTTCGCGGGCTGCCTGGACATCGACGCCTCGGAGAAGGCGGCACGCTTCGTCCGCACCTGCGATGCGTTCAACGTCCCGATCATCACCCTGGTGGACGTTCCGGGCTTCCTGCCGGGCACCGACCAGGAGTACAACGGCATCATCCGTCGCGGCGCCAAGCTGCTGTACGCGTACGGCGAGGCGACGGTCGGCAAGATCACCGTCATCACGCGTAAGGCGTACGGGGGCGCGTACGACGTCATGGGCTCCAAGCACATGGGCGCCGACGTCAACCTGGCGTGGCCGACCGCGCAGATCGCCGTCATGGGCGCTTCGGGCGCCGTCGGATTCGTCTACCGCGGCAAGCTCAAGGAGGCCGAGGCCAACGGCGACGACGTCGACGCCCTGCGCCTGGAACTCCAGCAGGAGTACGAGGACACCCTGGTGAACCCGTACGTCGCCGCCGAGCGCGGTTACGTCGACGCCGTGATTCCGCCCAGCCACACGCGCGGCCAGATCTCGAACGCGCTGAAGCTGCTGGAACGCAAGCTGGTTCAGCTGCCGCCGCGCAAGCACGGGAACATTCCGCTGTGAGCGCCGAGAAGCCGTTCCTCACCGTCGTGTCGGGCAATCCGTCGGACGAGGACGTCGCCGTGCTGGTGAGTGTCCTCGCGACGGCGGGCGGCGGCACCGACGACACCGGTCCGGGCACGCGAAACGAGTGGGGTCTGCCGACGGACATGCACCGCAGCACGTGGGGCATGCCGTCGTCGTTCCCGAACCGCGGGTGACGACAGTAGTTCTGGGGTCGGCGTCGCCGGCACGCCGACGCGTGCTGCGCGACGCCGGCCTGTCTCCGCAGGTCCTCATCGCCGATCTGGACGAAGACGCGTTGATCGACGAGATGGGCGGCATCGCACCCGCCGAGGTCGTCACGCGTCTGGCACGAGCCAAGGGCGAGGCGATCGTCTCGTCGATCCTGTCCGACGGCGATCCGGGATTCGCCGACGCCCGCGCCGACGGCGTGGTCCTCACCTGCGATTCGATGCTGCTGCTCGACGGCGAGTTGTCGGGCAAGCCGCACTCCCCCGACGTCGCCGTCGCACGCTGGCGGCGGATGCGCGGCAGAACGGGGCATCTGCTGACCGGGCACTGCGTGACGCGCCTGCGCGACGGCGCGGCAGTGGCGTCGGTCGCCGATCACAAGTCCACGCAGGTCCACTTCTCGGACGTCGACGACGCCACGATCGACCGCTACGTCGCGACCGGTGAACCCTTGAAGGTCGCGGGCGCATTCACCCTCGACGGTCTCGGCGGCTGGCTCCTCGACGGCATCACCGGCGACCCGGGCAGCGTCATCGGGATCAGCCTGCCCCTCACCCGGCAGTTGCTCGCCCGCGTCGGCGTCGACGTCACCGACCTCTGGACGTAGGACGACCGACCGCTACGACGACAACGCCTGCGGCCAGTAGTTCTTCAGACACGTGACGGGCTCCCCTCCGCTCTGCAACTTGTCCGTGAACCCGCGGGTCAGCGCCTGGATCCGTTCGACGGAGGTTCCATGACCCTGATTCGGGAGCGGATCGCCGATGCTGAAGATGAGGACGGCGGCCTGCGCGATCTCTCTGAGGGACAGGTCGTCACGCGCGAAGACGGTGGCGGCCCAGTTGCCCGCGAAACAGTCGGCGAGGAGTTCGGGATCGTTGCCGACGGGCAGTTGCGACTCGCTCATACCGTAGGCGTCGGCGAGCCGGTACATGACGTTGTGTCCGTATTCGTGGGCGATGATCGTAGCCGCGGTGAAGTCGCCGAGGACGATGCCGTCGGAGCCGAACAGCCGTCCGTCCCAGATGTCGGCGAAGGTCTGGACGGGCAGGACGATCGACCCCTCGCGTTCGACGCCCTGGCCGTCGGGCTGGGTGTCGCGGGCGCAGTAGAGTGCGTTGGCGAAATCGCTCGACAACGGCGCCGATCCGGCTTCGAGGCAGTCCGACGCGAAGGCCTTCCCGGGTTCGATGAGGACTCGGCCGGGAGTGACTCCCTCGATGTCGAGTTCGGCGAACCATTCCGACCAGGTCCGGTCGAGGTCGTCGAGGACCTCGGTCATATAGGCCGGGACCGTCTCAGCGGCGTTCGCCGGAGTCACTCCGCTGTCGGCGAGCCGCTTGGCCTGATAGACGGGGAGGTCCGGGCATTCGTCGACGGTGCAGTGCACCGGCGGCCGGGGCGGGGTGCGGACCGCGACGCCGTCCTGACCGCCGCACGCGGTCGCGACGAGGACTCCGACGACGACGCCCGCGACCGCGGCGGCGGCGCGTCTGATGCGGATTCCGGACGAACGGTGCAACTGCATGAAGCGACGCTAACACCGACACAACGGCGGTCCGTCGCGCGAACGTCATTCGTCCGACCGTATGCTGGAAAAGACAGTCGGTTCCGGCTGCCCGCGCATCAGGAATTTGGGGAGAGCACGCTCATGCCAGTGGAATTGGATTCGAATCCGGCCTTCGCTTCGTTCGCGCATCCGGAGCGCCTCGTCAGCACCGAGTGGCTGTCGGCGCATCTGGGGGCTCCGGGCCTCAAGATCGTGGAGTCCGACGAGGACGTGCTGCTGTACGACATCGGCCACATTCCCACTGCTCAGAAGATCGACTGGCACCTGCACCTCAACGATCCGGTGACCCGCGACTACATCGACGGCGAGCAGTTCGCGACGTTGATGAGCGAGAAGGGCATCTCGCGGGACGACACGGTCGTCATCTACGGGGACAAGAACAACTGGTGGGCCGCATACGCGCTCTGGGTCTTCACCCTGTTCGGTCATGAGGACGTGCGCCTGCTCGACGGCGGTCGAGACGCCTGGATGGACGAGCAGCGCGACACCTCGTTCGACGTGCCGTCGTACCCGGCGACCGACTACCCCGTGGTGGAGCGGAACGACGCCGCGATCCGCGCTTTCGCCGACGACGTCCTGGCGTCGCTGGGTACCACGCCGCTGATCGACGTGCGGTCGCCGCAGGAGTACACCGGCGAGCGCACGCACATGCCCGACTACCCGGAGGAGGGCGCCCTGCGCGGCGGTCACATCCCGACGGCGGTGTCGATTCCGTGGGCAAAGGCGGCCGCCCCCGACAGCCGGTTCCGGACACGTCCGGAGCTGGAGGAGATCTACGGCGCGTTCGACCCGAAGACGCCGACCATCGCGTACTGCCGGATCGGTGAGCGCTCGAGCCACACGTGGTTCGTGCTGACGTACCTGCTGGGCTTCGAGAACGTCCGCAACTACGACGGCTCCTGGACCGAGTGGGGCAACCGCGTCCGCGTCCCGATCACGAAGGGCGAGGAGCCGGGCACGGCTCCCGCCGCTCGCTAGGGGGTCCGAGGTCTTGACACTGCCCGCTGCGCTCGCCGAAATCGTCGACGACTTCTCGGCGCTGGCCGACTCGGACAAGGTGACGTTGCTCCTGGAGTTCGCCGGCGAGTTGCCGGAGCTTCCGGAGTCGATGCACGCCGAGGCGATGGAACCCGTCCCCGAGTGCCAGTCGCCGATCTTCCTGTCCGTGGACGCATCGGATCCGTCGTCGGTCGCCCTGTTCTTCAGTGCACCGCCGGAGGCCCCGACGACGCGTGGGTTCGCGTCGATCCTGCACCAGGGGCTCGACGGCGCCAGCGCGCGGGAGATCGCCGAGGTGCCCGCCGACTTCATGCACGATCTGGGGTTGGCATCGGTGATCAGCCCGCTGCGTCTGCGCGGGATGGCGGGCATGCTGGCGCGGATCAAGCGGCAGGTCGCCGAACAGCAGGCAGACGGGGCGAGTACGTAGCACCGGTATGGATTTTCTGCAGATCCTCGACGCCCCCGTCGCACCGGGCGGACTCGTCGAGTGGATTCCGGCGGTCGAGGGCGGCCTCGGGAGCTGGCGACGCGATGATCGTCTGACGTCGCACAATCACGAACAGCACCTGCGATCGGCGTTCGAGTACCGGGCGCGCACCCAGCGCGAGGGCGGTCGCGAGTCGTGGCTCGGCCTGGCGATCGACTTCGACGAGCCGATGTCGGTGCCCGCGGTCCGGGCGGCGATGCTGACGTGGATCGATCGACACGAGGTGCTGCGCACCCACGTCGTACTCAAACGGGACCGGACGGAGCGGTACAGCACCGCACCGCACACGGTGCACCTGAAGATGACGCGGATCGGCTGGTACACCGAGACCCCGCTGCTGTTGGAGCAGGTCGCCGGTTCCTTCGACCGAGCCACCGCTCCCCTGCACTGGCCCGCCTACCGGTTCGCGACCGTCGCGCGGTCGGACTCGTTCACGATCCTGTTCGCCGCCGACCATTCTCTGGTCGACGGCTATTCACTGGTGACGGCCCAGTACGAGTTGACCGAACTGTATCGGGCGGCGCGCGAACAGCGTCCGCACACCTTGGAGCCGACCGGCAGTTACATCGAGTTCAGCGACGCCGAGCGGGGCCGGGCCGACGCCGCGGACGCCGCGCACCCGGCGGTGGCGACGTGGCGGGACTTCCTGTCCTCGCACGGCGGCGTTCCGCAGTTCGCGCCGCTGAATCCGGTCGACGAGTCCGACGACCCGTTCGACATCGAACATCCGGCGCAGTCCTCGCGCACCGTCAAGGTCCTCGACGAGGGCCAGACACGTCGTTTCGAGGCGGTGTGCGCGCAGGCCGGTGGGAACCTGGTGGCCGGACTGATCGCCGTGATGGCGCTGGCGTATCACCGGGCGGTGCCCGACGCCGAGTTCGCCTGCGTCATGCCGCGGCACACGCGCACCGATCCGACCTGGCTGCACGCGCTCGGGTGGTTCGTCGGACTGTCGCCGGTCGCCGTGCCCGTCGACGACGACACGACCGTCGCCACCGCGATCGCACGGGCCTCCGCGTCGCTCCGTGCGGGACGTCACGGGGCATCGCTTCCGTTCCTCCGAGTGGCCGAGTTGCTCGGCCCGTCGCGAGCGCCCGGTCTGGTCGTCTCGTTCATGGACGCCCGCGGCACGCCGACGGCGGCCGAGGCGGACGCCGGCTGGGCGCGCGTACTGCGCAGCCATTCGTACTCGGGGCGCGAGGTGTACATCTGGCTCAACCGCACCACCTCTGGCCTGCGGATGCATTCGCGATTCCCGGCCGAGCAGCCGGACGCCGTGCTGCCCTTCCTCGACGACTTCGCGAGCCTACTGGCGGGTACAGCGGACGCCCGGTAGAACCTGTCTACAGATTCACACCGACGGCCTCCACCGAGCAATCGCTCGGTGCGTTACTCTGAATCCCGGAAATCGTGGTGCCCGCTACTCGGGCGCCCACGGTGAGCGCCACACGCGGGCAGCCCCGCGAGCGACGCGCAAGCCCCCGACGTCCGATGGTCCGCAAGTGCGGGCCCGCCACAGGAGAGCCAGTGTCACCTTCGATCACACAGACGACCATCAAGAAGGTTCTGATCGCCAACCGCGGCGAGATCGCGGTCCGCGTCATCCGCGCCGCGAAGGACGCGGGCATCGCCAGCGTCGCGGTCTACGCCGAGCCGGACGCGGACGCCGTGTTCGTCACGCTCGCCGACGAGGCCTTCGCCCTCGGCGGTCAGACCTCGGCGGAGTCGTACCTCGTGTTCGACAAGATCCTGGAGGCCGCCGCCCAGTCGGGCGCCGACGCCATCCACCCCGGCTACGGCTTCCTCTCCGAGAACTCCGACTTCGCGCAGGCCGTCCTCGACGCGGGCCTGACCTGGATCGGTCCGTCGCCGCAGAGCATCCGCGACCTGGGCGACAAGGTCACCGCTCGCCACATCGCCGAGCGCGCGCAGGCCCCGATGGCCGCGGGCACCAAAGACCCGGTGGCCGGCGCCGACGAAGTCGTCGCGTTCGCCGAGCAGTACGGCGTCCCGGTCGCCATCAAGGCGGCGTTCGGCGGCGGCGGCCGCGGCATGAAGGTCGCGCACACCGTCGAGGAGATCCCCGAGCTGTTCGAGTCGGCCACCCGTGAAGCCGTCGCGGCGTTCGGGCGCGGCGAGTGCTTCGTCGAGCAGTACCTGGACAAGGCTCGCCACGTCGAGGCCCAGGTCATCGCCGACCAGCACGGCAACGTCGTGGTCGCGGGCACCCGCGACTGCTCGCTGCAGCGCCGCTTCCAGAAGCTCGTCGAAGAGGCTCCCGCGCCGTTCCTGACCGACGACCAGCGCGCCCGCATCCACAGCTCGGCCAAGGCCATCTGCCGTGAGGCGGGCTACTACGGTGCGGGCACCGTCGAATACCTGGTGCAGGGCGACACCATCTCGTTCCTCGAGGTCAACACCCGCCTTCAGGTGGAGCACCCGGTCACCGAGGAGACCGCGGGCATCGATCTGGTCCGCGAACAGTTCCGGATCGCCGAGGGCAAAGAGCTGCACATCAAGGAGGACCCGACCCCCCGCGGTCACGCCTTCGAGTTCCGCATCAACGGCGAGGACGCCGGCCGCGGATTCCTCCCGGCGCCCGGACCGATCAGCGTCTACAAGGAGCCGACCGGCCCCGGCGTGCGCGTCGACTCCGGCGTCGTCGCAGGCGATGTGATCGGCGGCCAGTTCGACTCGATGCTCGCCAAGCTCATCGTCACCGGAGAGACCCGTCTCCAGGCCCTCGAGCGCGCGCGTCGCGCCCTCGACGAGTTCCAGGTCGAAGGCCTGGCCACGGTCATTCCGTTCCACCGCCACATCGTCTCCAACCCCGCCTTCATCGGCGACGGCGAGAAGTTCGACGTCTACACCAAGTGGATCGAGACCGATTGGGACAACCCGATCGAGCCGTACGCCGGCGCCGAGCCGATCGAGGACGACGCCGAGCCGCGTCAGAAGGTGGTCGTCGAGGTCGGCGGTCGTCGTGTCGAGGTCTCGCTGCCGGGCGATCTGAACCTGGGTGGCGGCGGTGGCGGCGTCAACGGCGCGATCCGCAAGAAGCCGAAGGCGCGCAGCCGCACCAAGGGCGGCGCCAAGGCCGCCTCCGGCGACGCCGTGGCGGCACCGATGCAGGGCACCGTCGTCAAGGTGGCCGTCGCCGAGGGCGACACCGTGGCCGCGGGTGATCTGGTCGTGGTCCTGGAGGCCATGAAGATGGAGAACCCCGTCACCGCTCACAAGGACGGCGTCGTCTCCGGCCTGGCCATCGAGGCGGGCGCCTCGGTCACGCAGGGCACCGTCCTCCTCGAGCTCAAGTAACCGCTTCCCTGGCGAGCGCACCAGTCATGGAGCCGGTCGAAGTCTTCGCGGGCGCGTGGTATCTCCGCGCGCTGCGAGACGACGACCGGCTCTCCGACGTTCCGGCCCTGGAACTGCTCGAGGTCCCCGATGCCGCGGAGTACATCCGCGCGGCCGATGCCGGGTGGGCCGACGAGTCCCGGTTCGTGTGGGCGGTATGCGTCCCGACGACCGGCGAGACCGTCGCCCTCATCGGTGTCCGCCCGACCGGCGACGGCACCGCGCGACTGTGCGGACTGGCCCGCGCCGATCACCCCGCCGCACTCGACGACGCCGTCGGACCGGTCGCCCGTTTCGCACGAGGAGCGCTCGGGTTGACCACCGGCCCGCTGGACCCTACTCGTCCGTAGCTTCTCCGCTACTCGCGCGTAACCCCTATTTCGACCCGAATACCGCCCGCTACCAGCGGGTAAGGGTTTCTTGTCACACCCGAAAGGGTGGCCGATCGCACATCGGACTTGCGACAATCGACAACGTTGCGTGTTGCGTGTCTCGCGTGTGCCCTCGACGACTTGCACGTTACAAACCCCGACTGATCCCCACAGCAAGGAGCTCTGCGTGTTCAAGCGCATCGCGATCGTGAACCGAGGCGAGGCCGGCATGCGCCTGGTCAACGCCGTTCGAGACCTGGCCGCCGAGACCGGTGAGTCGATCGAGGTCGTCGCCCTGCACACCGATGTGGACCGCACCTCCACCTACGTTCGCGAATCCGATATCGCGTACGACCTCGGTCCGGCGTCGGCACGCCCGTACATCGACATGGAGGTCCTCGAGCGCGCGCTGGTCGAGTCCGGCGCCGATGCGGCGTGGGTCGGCTGGGGCTTCGTCGCCGAGGATCCGGCGTTCGCCGAGCTGTGCGACAAGATCGGCGTCACGTTCATCGGCCCGTCGGCCGAGGCGATGCGCAAGCTCGGCGACAAGATCGGCGCCAAGGTGATCGCCGAGGAGGTTGGGGTCCCCGTCGCACCGTGGAGCAACGGCCCCGTCGACAATCTCGACGACGCGAAGGCCGCCGCGGCGCACATCGGCTACCCGCTCATGCTCAAGGCCACCGCGGGCGGCGGCGGCCGCGGCATCCGCAAGGTCACCGACGACAGCGAACTCGAAGAGGCCTACCAGCGGACCCGCGAGGAGGCCGAGCGCGCCTTCGGCAGCGGTGTCGTCTTCCTGGAGCGCCTGGTGACCGGCGCCCGCCACGTCGAGGTCCAGGTGATCGCCGACGGGCAGGGCACCGCGTGGGCGCTCGGCGTCCGCGACTGCTCGGTGCAGCGCCGCAACCAGAAGGTCATCGAGGAGTCGGCGTCGCCGGTCCTCAGTCCGGCCGAGGCCGACGAGGTCAAGGACTCCGCCGAACGACTGGCGAACAAGGTCGGCTACCGCGGCGCCGCCACCGTCGAGTTCCTGTACCACCCGGGCGAGAAGATGTTCGCCTTCCTCGAGGTCAACACGCGTCTCCAGGTGGAGCACCCGATCACCGAGGTCACCAACAGCTTCGACCTGGTCCGCGCCCAGCTCCACGTGGCCGCGGGCAACAAGCTGACGGGTGAGAAGCCCGTCGAGCGCGGTCACGCCGTCGAAGCGCGCCTGAACGCCGAGGACCCGGATCGCGACTTCGCGCCGTCGCCCGGCCGCATCGCCCGACTGAACCTGCCGACCGGCCCGGGAATCCGCGTCGACACCGGCGTGTCCGAGGGCGACACCATCCCCGCCGACTTCGACTCGATGATCGCCAAGGTCATCGCGTACGGCCGCGACCGCGACGAAGCGCTCGGCCGTCTGCGTCGCGCGATGAGCCGTACCGGCGTCATCATCGAGGGCGGCGCCACCAACAAGAGCTTCGTGCTCGAACTGCTCAATCAACCCGAGGTGATCGACGGCTCGGCCGACACCGGCTGGATCGACCGGGTCCGCGACGAGGGCCGCCTGGTCTCCCACCAGCACTCCACCGTCGCCCTGGCGGCGGCCGCGATCGACGCCTACGACGAGGAGGAGGCCGCCGAGCGCAACCGGCTGTTCGTGACCGCGTCCGGAGGCCGTCCGCAGGTGCACCACGAGAGCGGTCGCCCGCTCGACTTCAAGCTGCGCGGTGTCGCGTACCGGGTGCGCGTCGCACGCGTGGGCGCGCACCGTTTCCGCGTCGTCGTGGAGGCCGGCGACGATTCGCGCACCGCTGACGTCGTGCTCGAACGTTTCGACGAGCACGCCGGCCAGATCACCGTCAACGGCAGCCGATACCGTCTGCTCACCGACACCCACGGACCGATCCACCTGGTCGACGTCGACGGGGTGACGCACCGTGTCAGCCGCGACGAGGGCGGCGTGGTCCGCGCGCCGGCCCCGGCACTGGTCATCGCGACACCGCTGGAGGTCGGTGCCGAGGTCGAGGCCGGCGATCCGGTCCTGGTCCTGGAGTCGATGAAGATGGAGACCGTGCTCCGCGCGCCCTTCAAGGCCCGTCTCAAGGAGTGTGTCGTCTCGGTCGGCGCACAGGTCGAGACCGGGGTGCCCCTTCTCCGTCTGGAACCCGTCGAAGACGATGCGGCGGCCGATACGGTCGGCTCCGCTGACACGGTCGCCCTCGATCTGCCCGACTCCGAACCGTTCGACGACGACGAACTGTTCGGACGCGGAATCGAGGATCTGCGCAGCCTGCTGCTGGGCTTCGACGTCGACCCCGCCGACAACTCCCGCGCCCTCTCCGACTACCTCGCCGCCCGTGCGGCCGCCGTCGCCCGCGGTTTCGCACCGCACGAGGCCGAGACCGAACTGGTCACCGTGTTCGGCGACATCGCGGCACTGTCCGAGCGTCGTCCGTCCGACGAGGCGATCGCCGACGCTCGCGTGCACAGCGCCCGCGAGCACTTCCACACGTATCTGCAGAGCCTGGACGTCGACGTCGCGGCGGTTCCCGAGCGCTTCCAGTCGAAGCTGTCGTACGCTCTCGCCCACTACGGCGTCGACGAACTCGAGCGCACCCCCGACCTGGAGGAGGCGGTCTTTCGGATCTTCCTCGCGCAGGGCCGCCTCGGCGACTCCGCGCCCGTGATCTCGACCGTGCTGCGCCTCTGGCTCAGCGAGGCGGCCCCCGACCACGAGGACAGCGAGGCCACCGGCCGTTCGCTGGAGCGTCTCGTCGCCGCGACTCAGGGACGGCTGCCCGTCGTCGCCGACCTGGCTCGCGGGGTGCTGCACGCCTGGTACGGGCAGCCGCGGCTGCGTCGCACCCGCGACGCCGTCTACTCGCGCGTCCGCGAACACCTCGCCGTGCTCGACGCGACACCCGGCGCCGCCGACCGAGCCGATCGCATCGCCGACATGGTCCGCAGCACCGAGCCGCTCGTGTCGATCCTCAGCGAGCGCCTGGAGAACGACGATCTCGACGACGCGGTGATGCTCGAAGTGCTGACCCGCCGCTACTACGGCAACAAGGGCGTCGCCAAGATCGCCTCGCACCGGCGGGGCGGCTGCACCTTCGTCGTCGCCGAGCGCGACGGTTCCACCCTGGTGTCGGCGGCCGCGAGCTTCGACGCCCTGGACACTGCGCTCGAAGGCTTGGTCGAGCTGGCCGCGAACACGCCGTCGTTGGACGCCGACGTCTACCTGCGGTGGGAACACCAGCCGGAGTCGTTCGACGAGCGCGCCGCCGCCCTGTACGAGGTGATCAGCGCGAGCCGACTCCCCGAGTCGATCCACCGCATCACCGCGACCGTCGCCGGTCGTGGCGACGACAACATGCACCACCACTTCACGTTCCGGCAGTCGGCCACCGGCATGACCGAGGACCGCCTGATCCGCGGTCTGCACCCGCACATCGCGCGTCGCATGCAGATGGAGCGCCTGCGCAAGTTCGATCTGACTCGCCTCACCTCGTCCGACGACGAAGAGGTGTACCTGTTCCGCGCGGTCGCCACGACCAACCCCGCCGACGATCGACTGGTCGCATTCACCCAGATCCGCGACCTGACGGCCGTCACCGACGACGGCGAGCTGCTGACGCTGCCGACGGCCGAGACCACCTTCGCGACGTGTGTCGACGCCATCCGTCGCGCGCAGACGGAGCGTCCGTCCAGCAAGCGGTTCAACACCAACCGGATCGTCATGTACATCTGGCCGTCGATCGACGTCTCGAACACCGCGCTGCGTCGCATCGTCGAGCACACGATCGAGGCGACCTCGGTCGAGGGCGCCGGTCTGGAAGAGGTCCTGTTGATCGGTCGCCAGCGCGACCGGGAGACGCGCGAGCTCTCGAAGGTGGCCGTCTCGATCACCTTCGACGCCACCGGCAGCCCGTCCGTCGAGGTCGGTGCGCCGAGCGACGACCCGGTGGAGCCGATCGACTCCTACCGGCAGAAGGTCCTCAAGGCCGCCGGACGCGGCAGCGTCTACCCGTACGAACTCGTCGATCAGCTCGGTGACTTCACCGAGTACGACCTGGTCGACGATTCACTGGCCCCGGTGCACCGTGCGAAGGGGCGCAATACCGCGGCCCTGGTCGTGGGCGTCGTGAGCACCCCGACCGGGAAGTACCCCGAGGGCGTCCAACGCGTGGTGATGCTCGGCGATCCGACGAAGGCTCTCGGCGCGCTGACCGAGCCGGAGTGCCGCCGGTACATCGCCGCCCTCGATCTCGCCGAGCGGCTCAAGCTGCCCGTCGAGTGGTACGCGCTCTCGTCCGGCGCCGCCGTGCGCATGGACTCGGGCACCGAGAACCTCGACTGGGTGGCTGCCGCGCTCAAGCGCATCGTCGAGTTCACCCAGGACGGCGGCGAGATCAACATCGTCGTGACCGGCATCAACGTCGGCGGTCAGGCGTATTGGAACGCCGAGGCGACGATGCTCATGCACACCAAGGGCATTCTGGTCATGACGCCGGAATCGTCGATGGTCTTGACCGGAAAGAACGCGCTCGACTTCTCCGGCGGCGTGTCGGCCGAGGACAACTTCGGCATCGGCGGCTACGACCGGGTGATGGGCCCGAACGGCGAAGCACAGTACTGGGCGCCCGATCTGCCGTCGGCCGTCGAGATCGTGATGAGCCACTACGATCACGCCTACATCGTCCCGGGCGAGGACGCTCCGCGGACGGCGCGGACGTCCGACCCGTTCGACCGCGACATCTCCGACTACCCGCACGAGTCGGAGGGCAGCGAGTTCGCGACGGTCGGCGAGATCTTCTCGGCGACCGCCAACCCGGACCGCAAGAAGCCGTTCGACATCCGGTCGGTGATGCGCGCCGTGGTCGACCAGGATCTGCCCTCCCTCGAACGCTGGGCCGGCCAGGCCGACGCGGAGACCGTCGTCGTGCAGGACACGCACATGGGCGGCACCCCGGTCACCCTGATCGGCATCGAGTCCACGCCGATCAATCGGCGCGGATTCCTGCCGACCGACGGCCCGGACACCTTCAGCGCGGGCACGCTGTTCCCGCAGTCGTCGAAGAAGGCGGCGCGTGCGATCAACGCCGCCAGCGGCAACCGTCCGGTGGTGGTGCTGGCCAACCTGTCCGGCTTCGACGGCTCCCCGGAATCGTTGCGCAAGCTGCAGCTGGAGTACGGCGCCGAGATCGGTCGCGCGATCATCAACTTCGACGGTCCGATCGTGTTCACCGTGATCTCGCGGTACCACGGCGGCGCGTTCGTGGTGTTCTCCAAGGCCTTGAACCCGAATATGACGGTCTTGGCGATCGACGGCTCGTTCGCGTCGGTCCTCGGCGGCGCGCCCGCCGCGGCCGTCGTGTTCGCGGGCGAGGTGCGAGTCCGAACGGCCAAGGATCCGCGCATCCAGAAGCTGGCCGAGCAGGCCGCCGACGCCTCCGGTCCCGAGCGCGCCACCCTCAACGCCGAACTCGACGAGTTGCGGACCACGGTGCACGCGGAGAAGATCTCGGAGATGGCCGCCGAGTTCGACGGCGTCCACGACATCCACCGCGCCGTCCAGGTCGGTTCGGTCGACGAGGTGATCGCCGCCGCCGAGCTCCGTCCGAAGATCATCGCGGCGTTCGGCCGGTAGGTTCCGAGACCCGCTGCACGCGTCGGCTCGCGCTGCCCGTCATGACGCGTCGACTGCCGGACCGGTGCCGCACCGGCGGCCCGGCAGTCGGCGTCACGACCGGTGACGGGAGCCGACGCGTGACGTGTCCGCGCCCGTCACCGCGGGCCGGCCAACGCCTCCCCCCACGACTGCATGGGCAGGCGGATGTCCTCACGGTCGAACGCGGCGAGGACTCGACTGCGCAGGTGCCGCTGCACTCCCCACTGCGCGCCCGGTTTGGTGGTGACGGTCATGCGGAGCATCGCATGCGACGATGTGACCTCCTGGACGCCGAGCATCTCGGGCTCGCCGAGCACCTCCTCGGCGATCTCCGCGTCTCTGACGGCTCGTAGGACGGCGCTGAGTGCGACGTCCTGAGCATGGTCGAGATCGGCGTCCACCGCGACCGGGATCTCGGTGCGGGCGACCGCGAAGTCCTGGCTCATGTTGCCGACGCGCTGGATCTCGCCGTTGCGGATGTACCAGAGCGTGCCGTCCATGTCGCGGACCGTGGTGATGCGCAGACCGACGGACTCGATCTCGCCGATCACCTCGCCGAAGTCGGCGATGTCGCCGACGCCGTACTGGTCCTCCATCATCATGAACACGCCGGACACGACGTCCGCGACGAGATGCTGGGCGCCGAAGCCGATGGCCAGCCCCAGGATCCCCGCCGACGCGATGAACGGGGCGATGTTGACGTCGAGCTCGGACAGCGTCGACAACACCAGCCACACGAGGATCACCACCGACACCGTCGACTTGAGCACCGAACCGATCGTCTTGGCTCGCTGCGTTCGTCGCGCGGTGGCTCGGGGACTGCGCGCCGTCGTCCGCTCACGCAGACCGCGGATCAGTCGCGGACCTGAGTCCGCGCGCGGGGACCGGGGCCGAGTCGCGCGGTCGATGACGCGGAAGAGCAGCCATCGGACGACGAGAGCGGCGACGATGTAACAGACGATCCTGACCGGAGTCTCGATCAGCCACGTCCGGTTGGTGTCCGTCCATTCGAATGCGAGCGATTGAGTAGTCATCCCTCCGACCGTACGGATATCGTCACCGACCGCAACGATGTCCGCACTCGTCCCGGCCCGCAGCCGCCCCCGCCCGACTCGATCCCGGTGGTCCCGTTCACCCTCGTCACGGACGACGCAGGAGACGCCCCGATCACCCGCGTCGGCGGTCGATCATCGCCAACTGCAACGACGTCAGCAGCCTCTCGTCCGGATCGTCGAGATCCAGTCCCGACACCTGCCTGGCCCGCTGGATCCGGTAACGCAGGGTGTTCGGGTGGACGTCGATCCGAGCGGCGGCGTCGCGCACGTTTCCGTGAGCGGCGATCCAGGCGCGGACGGACTCCTCGAGGGCGCCGTTCCGCTCGGCGTCGTACGCGACCAACGCGGAGACCCGAGGATCGACGAGATCGGCGCGATCGGCCAGCACCTCGAGGATCTCCCCGAGCAGCACCGCGGTCCGGGCCTTCGCGAGTGTCGTGACCCGGTCGGCGGCGGACGACCGCGTCGCCGAGAACACCCGGTCCGCTTCGCCCCGCGCGGACGGGACGTCGGCGAGTCCGTCGACGGGGAAGACCACGGCGGCGTGCAGTCGGCCGCCGCCGAGGGCGGGGTCGCCGTCGAATCGGGCGACGAGCTGGCCCACCCACCGCGCGATCGGTGCGACGTCGGCGGCCGGCACGAGCATATAGGCACGGTCGCCGATCACCGTGGTCAGCGCCGAGGCCGCGTAGGCGCTCGCGTGCAGGCGCAGCGAGCCGCTGACCGCGGCGACGGCGTCGGCGGCCACTGCCTCCCCGCCGTGGATCCCGACACCGATCACGGCGGCCCGGGCGTCGACCGGCCAGCGCAGATACGCACCAGCCGACGACGCATCGACGCCGCCGTGTTCACCGAAGAGTCGTTGCAGCAGTTGCGCTTCGGCCGACGGCGCCTGTCCGGCCCGAGTCAGGATCCGCGAGGCTATCGAAGCGGCGCCGGTCAGCACGTCCGCCGAATCGGCGGCCAGGCCCACCGCTCCCTCTTGGACCCAGATCGAGCCGAGATGCCGCCCGGTTCCGCTGTGCACGCCGATCACCAGCCGACGGCGCATCGCGTGCTGATCGTCGGCGGGCACGTCCACCACCTCCCCGCCCCGGCGGATCGCATCGAACACGCCCTTGCTGCGCAGCACGGCGAGATAGGGCGGCGGACCCTCTCGACCGAGGATGGTCTGCACGCGCAAGTCGTCGGCCTCGCCGTTCGACGGCGAGTACGCGAGGACATGGGCACTCGTGGCGTCCTCGATCGACACGAGCCCTCTCGTGCCGCGGGCCACGAGTCCGACCAGCCCGATCAGGTCGATGTCGGCCGCCGCGTCCGGAACGCCCAGGCGCCCGACCGCTTCCCGTCCGCGATGCAGTTCGGCCTGAACCAGACCGAGGATCCGATCCCAGCGGGCCTGCGCGTGCACGCCGACGACCGATACGCCGAACTCGTCAGCCACGGACCGCGCCCGGGCCGCTCCGGGGAACGCCTTGGTGAGGATCGCGTGCGGTCGGCGTGCGGCGTCCACACTCGTCAGCCACTCGCTGATCCGCTCCGCGTCGACCCCGGCGATCGCCACGAGACCCGTCACGACACGGCCGCCCGCGGCGAGGTCGTCGGCGTCGATCAGCGACACGTCCTCGACCGGTGCGACGTCGTCGACGATCACCGTCCAGTCGACGGCGGTGTCGAGAGCGTCGACCACCTCGCGGAGCACTGTTCCCTCACGTTCCGGCATCCTCGTATTCTGTCAGCCGCGGTCGTAGAGATTCACAATGAACGGCCGACACGCTTGTTCTGATATACGAGGATGACGGGGCCCGTTCGGACTGTACTGGCATCTATGACCACTGTGCACCGCCGACCGTCCGACACCGGCGCCGACGATCTGACCGACCTCGCCGATCGAGCCGACGGCCTCGTGAACCGCTGGCTCGTGAACGCGGCCGCCCACCGGGCCCGACCGCACGCCTCCGCGCGTCGACTGGCCGCAGTCCTGTCCGATCCGGCGGGCCTCGACTTCACGGTCGGCTTCGTCGACCGGGTGATCGGCACCGAGGACACCGCCGCGGCCGCGGCCGCGCTGGCCGAACTCGTCGCCGACGCACCGGTCTCGCTCGGAACCCTCGACCGACTCCAGCTGCGCGCCGGAGCCGCTCTGGCGCAGCGCATCCCGAACCTCGTCCTCCCCGTCGCGCGCGCCCGCATGCGATCGATGGTCGGACACATGATCGTCGACGCCAGAGACCGGCCCTTCACCAGAACCGTCCGCAGGCTGCGCGCCGGGGGCCACCGGCTCAACGTCAATCCGCTCGGCGAAGCGGTCCTCGGCGAGGCCGAGGCCGCCAACCATCTGGCAGACGCTCGCGCACTGCTGCAGCGCGACGACGTCGACTACGTGTCGATCAAGGTGTCGTCGATCACCTCGCAGATCTCGATGTGGGCGTTCGACGAGACCGTCGACCGCATCGTCGAACGACTGGTCCCGATGTACCGGGAGGCGGCGGCCGCACCCGCGGGCGGCAAGTTCGTCAACCTCGACATGGAGGAGTACCGCGACCTCGAGCTCACGATCGCGGTCTTCACCCGGTTGCTGTCGATGCCCGAACTGCGCGGATACGAGGCGGGCATCGTCGTGCAGGCGTACCTGCCCGATGCACTCGGAGCCGTGCAGCGTCTCGCGGCGTTCGGCGCCGACCGCGTCACGAACGGCGGCGCGGGCATCAAGGTACGCCTGGTCAAGGGCGCGAACCTGGCCATGGAGACCGTCCACGCCGAGGCCGCCGGGTGGCCGACCGCCACGTGCGGCTCGAAGGCCGCCACCGACGCGAACTACAAACTCGTGCTGCACTGGCTGCTGACCCGTGACCGCATGGCGGGTCTGCGCCTCGGCGTGGCCGGACACAATCTGTTCGACATCGCCTTCGCCCACCTGCTCGCCGACTCGAGGGGTGTCGCCGATCGGGTGGAGTTCGAGATGCTGCAGGGTATGGCGACCGAGCAGGCCGAGGTGGTCAGCGGCGACGTCGGACGCCTCCTGCTGTACGTGCCGACCGTGAGACCCGCCGAGTTCGACGTCGCGATCTCCTACCTCGTGCGTCGCCTGGAGGAGAACGCCGCATCGGAGAACTTCATGTCGGGGATCTTCGATCTCACGCCGGGCAGTGACGTCTACCGGCGCGAGGCCGACCGGTTTCGCGCCGCCGTCGACGGTCTGCGCGCCGCCCTCACCGCCGGCGGCCGCGCCCCACGGCCCAACCACCGGCAGGATCGCGCCGCGGAGGAGACCTCCGCCCTGCCGCCGCTGCCCGTCGGCGGCCTGCCGCCGTTCGCGAACGAGCCCGACACCGATCCCGCGTTGCCCGCGAACCAGGCGTGGGCGCGCGCGGCGATCGCCCGCGGCACCGCACCCGGATGGCTCGACGAGCAGAGCATTCCGCCGCGCGTGGACGTCGGCGACGTGGACGCGCTCGTCGAACGGGCTCGCGCCGCCGCCCTCGACTGGTCCGCGCGACCGGCCGGCGAGCGGGCCGCGATCCTGTACCGCGCCGCCGACCTGATCGCCCGTCGACGCGGACACCTCGTCGCGGTCGCGGCCGCCGAAGCAGGCAAGTCCGTAGCCCAGTCGGACCCGGAGATCTCCGAGGCCATCGACTTCGCGCGCTATTACGCGCATCGGGCGCTCGACCTCGACGCGGTCACGGGCGCCACATTCACCCCCGACCGCGTCGTCGTGGTGACGCCGCCGTGGAACTTCCCCATCGCCATTCCCGCGGGTGGCACGTTCGCGGCGCTCGCCGCCGGGGCAGCCGTGATCCACAAGCCTTCGGCGCCGACCCCGCACTGCTCCGCCGCGGTCCTGGAGGCGCTGTGGGACGCCGGCGTCCCCCGCGACGTCTGCCAGGGCGTCCAGCCCGACGAGGGTCCCGCCGGTCGGCGGCTGATCAGCCACCCCGACGTCGACCGGGTGATCCTCACCGGCGCCTCCGACACCGCTGCGCTCTTCCAGTCCTGGCGCGCCGACCTGCGAATCAACGCCGAGACCTCCGGCAAGAACGCCCTCGTCGTGACGCCGTCGGCCGACCGCGATCTCGCGATCTCGGATCTGGTGCACAGTGCGTTCGGGCATGCCGGACAGAAGTGTTCGGCCGCGTCGCTGGGCATTCTCGTCGGCAGCGTCTACGACTCTCGGCGGTTCCGCCGACAGCTCGTCGACGCGGCGGCGTCGATGGTCGTCGGATGGCCGACGGACATGTCGGCGACCGTCGGGCCGCTCACCGAGGAGCCGAGCGACAAACTCAGGCGTGCGCTGACCACCCTGGAACCGGGCGAGTCGTGGCTGCTCGAACCGCGCATGCTCGACGAGACCGGCCGACTGTGGTCACCGGGTGTCAAGGACGGCGTGGCACCCGGTTCGTTCTTCCACCTGACCGAGTGCTTCGGCCCCGTCTTGGGACTGATGCGCGCCGCCGACCTCGACGAGGCGCTGAGGCTGCAGAACGGGACCGACTTCGGGCTCACGGCGGGACTGCACTCCCTCGACCCGCGCGAGGTCCGCACCTGGCTCGACCGGATCGACGCGGGCAACGTCTACGTCAATCGCCCGATCACCGGCGCGATCGTCCGCCGTCAATCGTTCGGCGGGTGGAAGCGGTCATCGGTCGGACTCGGGTCGAAGGCCGGTGGCCCCAACTACCTGATGATGCTCGGCGAATGGTCCGACTCCCCGATCTCGGGCCCCGTGGCGGCGCCCGAGACTCCCGCGATCGCGACGTTCGCCCGATCGGTCTCGACGGCCCTGGCCGACGAGGACCGCGCATGGCTGTCGGCGGCACTCGCCGACGACGACCACGCCTGGGCGTCCGAGTTCGGCACCGGCCGCGACGAGTCCGGATTGCACAGTGAGGCGAACGTCTTCCGGTACCGCCCGGCGCACGCGGTGCTGCGGGTGTCCGACGACGCGTCGCCCGCCGCGACGGCGCGCGTCCTGGCGGCCGTGGCTCTGTCCGGGGCCCGTGTCGACGTCAGTGCGTCCCCGGCCGTCGACGAGGCCACCGCGACCGTCCTCGGCTCGGCGGCCGACCTCGGCCTCCCGGTCAGGACGGAGTCGGACGTCGATCTCGCCGTCGCCGTCGCCGCTCTCGACGCGTCGCGGATTCGCCTGGTCGGCGCCACACCGGAGCTGCTGCGCGACGCCGTCGCCCAGCGCGCGGACGTCGCACTCCTCGACGACGCGGTGACCTCGTCCGGCCGGGTGGAGCTGCGGCACTGGCTGCTCGAACAGGCGGTGTCCATGTCCCTGCACCGCTTCGGCAACCCGAATCCGGCATTCCACCGGCTGTCGGCCGAACTGACGACACCGGCACGATTGACGCGGTCGTACGCTTCGTGAATCCGAACCAATAGCATCGCGTCGATTCGTTCGGATTCACATGTAGTAGGCGCGCGACGGACGGCAGACTTCCCTCTGGCGAGATGCCGATCACACCGAGGGAGTCTTCATGTCAGTAGCGTCCGACGGTCGCGCGTTCCAGATCTTCGCCGTCGTCCTGTACTTCACGGCGATGCTCGGCATCGGGTTCTACGCCTACCGTAAGACGAAGAACGATCTGGACGGCTACATGCTCGCCGACCGCGGTCTCAAGCCGTGGATCGCGGCGTTGAGCGCGGGCGCATCCGACATGTCGGGCTGGCTGTTGATGGGCCTGCCCGGTGCGATGTACGTGTCGGGCCTGTCGGAGTCGTGGATCATGATCGGTCTGTTGATCGGTGCGTGGGCCAACTGGCGGCTCACCGCGCCCAGGCTTCGGGCGTACACCGAGATCGCCGGTGACGCGATCACCATCCCGAGCTTCTTCGAGACGCGGCTGCGCGACTCGTCCCGGGTGCTGCGCATCACCTGCGGTGTCATCATCCTGGTGTTCTTCACGTTCTACGTGTCGAGCGGCATGGTCGCCTCGGGCAAGTTCTTCGACAGCGCGTTCGGCGTCGACTACACCGTCGGCATGTTGATCGTGGCCGGTGTCACGATGCTGTACACGCTCTTCGGCGGGTTTCTCGGGGCGTCGCTCACCGACGTCGCGCAGGGCATCCTGGTGGTCGTGGCGCTGCTGGCGGTTCCGATCATCGGCATCATCGATCTGGGCGGTGTCGGTGCCACGATCGACGGGGTCCGCGCGGTCGATCCGGACGACCTCAGCTTCTTCGCGGGCAGCTCCGCGATCGCGATCATCTCGTCGGTGGCGTGGGGACTCGGGTACTTCGGTCAGCCGCACGTCATCGTGCGATTCATGGCGTTGCGCTCCCCCGGCGAGGCGGGCACCGCGCGCCGGATCGGCATCGCGTGGATGTTCGCGTGCGCCCTCGGTGCGGTCGGCACGGCGCTCGTCGGCATCGCCTACTTCGCCGAGCACACGGCCGACGCGCCCGACGACGCCGAGACCGTGTTTCTGGCCCTGTCGCAGATCCTGTTCCACCCGTTCATCGCGGGGCTGGTCCTGGCCGCGGTGCTCGCGGCGATCATGTCGACCATCTCCTCGCAGCTCATCGTCTGCTCATCGGCCCTGATCGAGGACCTGTACAAGCTGGTCGCGGCCAAGACCGGTCGCCGCGAACTCAGCGACACCACCTATGTCCGCCTCGGGAGGCTCGGTGTGCTCACGATCGCGGTGATCGCCGCGGTGCTGGCGATCTCTCCGTCGAACAGCATCCTGGACCTCGTCGCCTTCGCCTGGGCGGGATTCGGTGCGGCCTTCGGCCCCGCGGTCGTCTTGTCCCTGTACTGGCGACGCTTCACCGCGTGGGGTGCACTCACCGGCATCGTCACCGGGGCGGTCGTCGCCTACGCCTGGGGACGATCGTGGTTGAGCGACGACATGTACGAGATCGTCCCCGGCGTCGCCGCGAGCTTCGTCGTCGCCGTCGCGGTCAGCCTGGCCACCTACCGCCCGAACCCGGAGATCGACGCCGAGTTCGACGCGGCGAAGGAGTTGGCGAAGACCGGGGTGATCCCGGCGCCGGCGTCGGACGCCAGGGTTTAACGCACGCGATCTCGCGAATGTGATTCGTCGGGACCGGTCGCTATGATCGGCCTCGCAACAGGTTCGCCTACGACGACGAGTCGTCGCAGGCGTCGAAAGAGGGAATCCGGTGAGAATCCGGAGCTGACCCGCAGCGGTATGTCGGAACGACCGTCGTCACGTGCACTGGGCCTGCCACGGCAGCTCTGGGAAGCGACGACCAGTAGGAGCGCTCAGCGCACGCCGACGAGCCCGAAGACCTGCCTGGTGTACCGGGTGCGCCGCACTCGGTGGCTGTCCGCCTCGTGGATCAGGCGATGACACCGGAGGCCGGCCCGTGCGCGTCGCGGGTCCGCGGTTCTGTGCTCATCTTCTGTCGGGCGACGGTCGTCACCACTGTTTGCAGGAGAAGTACATGTCCGTCGATACGACGACACCCACCCCACCGTTCACCGCGACTGTCCCCGGCACCGCCCGCATCGGTGCGAACCGGGAGCTCAAACGCGCCGTCGAAGCCTACTGGGCCGGGCGCTCGGACCGCGCGGCACTCGAAGCCGTCGCCGCCGAGCTGCGCGCGTCGGACCGTCGCGCCCTCGTCGCGGCAGGCATCGACTCGGTGCCGGTCAACACGTTCTCGTACTACGACCAGGTCCTCGACACCGCTGTGATGCTCGGCGCGCTGCCGCCGCGTGTGACGACGATCGACGACCCGCTGGACCGCTATTTCGCGGCCGCGCGCGGCGCCGGGAACGCAGTGAGCGGGCTGAATGATCCCGGCGCCGACGGCGTCGCCCCCCTCGAGATGACGAAGTGGTTCGACACGAACTACCACTACATCGTTCCCGAGATCGGCCCCGAGACGGCGTTCTCGCTCGACGCGACCAAGGTCCTCGCCGAGCTGGCCGAGGCCGCGGCCGACGGTGTCGCGGGCCGCCCGGTGATCGTCGGACCGATCACCTTCCTCGCCCTGTCGAAGGCCGTCGACGGCGCGGACGCGCCGCTGAGTCGTATCGGCGAGGTCGTCGCCCTGTACGTCGAGCTGCTCGGCGCCCTCGCCGACGCCGGTGCGCAGTGGGTGCAGATCGACGAGCCGATCCTGGTGACCGACGCCGTCGGCGATCTGCCCGCGCTGGCGGAGGACGTCTACACCACGCTGTCGGCGGTGTCGGCGCGTCCGCGGATCCTCGTCCAGACCTACTTCGGCGATGCTCGCGAGTCGCTCGCGGCACTCGGTCGGACCGGAGTCGAGGCCGTCGGTGTCGATCTCGTCGCGGGCGATGTCGACACGGTGGCGGCCGCCGGGCTCGGCGGCAAGATCGTCGTCGCCGGCGTGGTCGACGGCCGCAACGTGTGGCGCACCGATCTCGACGCGGCACTGCGCACCCTCGAAGCGCTCCGCGGCGGCGTCGGCTCACTCGTCGTGTCGACGTCGTGCTCCACACTGCACGTGCCGTACACGCTCGCGGGCGAGGACGGGCTCGACGACGCGCTGCGCGGATGGCTCGCGTTCGCCGCCGAGAAGCACGCCGAGGTCGTCGCCCTGGCCCGCGCCTACGCGAACGGCCGCGCCGACCAGGCCGAGGCGTTCGACGCGGCGGCACAGGCGCTCACGACCCGCGCCACCGATCCGCGCCTGCACGTGGAGTCGGTCCGCACCCGCCTGTCCGCCCTCGCCGAGTCCGACTGGACCCGGCCGGACTCGGCCGCGCGACGCACCGTCCAGGACGCGGCGTTGAATCTGCCCGCACTGGCCACGACGACGATCGGCTCGTACCCCCAGACGACGGACATCCGCAAGGCCCGCCAGGCGTTGCGGACGGGGGCCATCGACGACGCCGAGTACACGCGCCGCATGCAGGCCGAGATCGCGGACGTGATCGCGCTGCAGGAGAAGATCGGCCTCGACGTGCTGGTGCACGGCGAGCCCGAGCGCAACGACATGGTGCAGTACTTCGCCGAGCAGCTCGACGGCTTCTTCGCCACGGCCAACGGCTGGGTCCAGTCGTACGGGTCGCGGTGTGTGCGCCCGCCGATCCTGTTCGGCGACGTGGTGCGGCAGTCTCCGATGACCGTCGACTGGATCGCCTACGCGCAGTCGCTGACGTCGAAGCCGGTCAAGGGCATGCTCACCGGCCCGGTGACGATCCTGGCGTGGTCGTTCGTGCGCGACGACCAGCCGTTGGCCGACACCGCGTTCCAGGTGGCGCTGGCGATCCGCGACGAGACCGTCGACCTCGAGCGGTCCGGGGCGGCCATCATCCAGGTCGACGAGCCGGCGCTGCGGGAGCTGCTGCCGTTGCGCGCCGCCGACCGCGAGGAGTACCTGCGCTGGGCGGTCACCGCGTTCCGGCTGTCCACGGCCGGAGTCGCCGACGCGACGCAGATCCACACGCACCTGTGCTACTCGGAGTTCGGTGAAGTCATCGGCGCGATCGCCGACCTCGACGCGGACGTGACGTCCATCGAAGCCGCCCGTTCGCATATGGAGATCCTCGCCGATCTCAACGCGATCGGCTACCGCAACCAGGTGGGACCGGGTGTCTACGACATCCACTCGCCGCGCGTCCCGGACGCCGACGAGGTGACCGCGTCGCTGCGCGAGGCGCTCGCCGCGGTGCCCGCCGACCGACTCTGGGTCAACCCCGACTGCGGTCTCAAGACCCGGACCACCGAAGAGGTCACCGAGGCTCTGGAGAACCTCGTGGCGGCCGCCCGCGCCGTGCGCTGACGGACCATCCGACGAAGGCCTCCCCACGATGTGGGGAGGCCTTCGTCGTGTGGACCCGCCGCATTGGTGAGCTGCGGCGGGTCGACGCCGTCGCCCGGTCAGCTCAGTTCGACGAGCAGATCGCCCGGAGACACCTCGGTGGCGCCGACCACGACCACCCGAGCGACCGTCCCCGCGGCCGAGCTGGTGATCGACGCCTCCATCTTCATCGCCTCGATGGTGGCGACGACGGAGCCCTCGGCGACCTCGTCGCCCACCGCGACGGCCACCGTGGCGACTCCGGTGAACGGCGCCCCGATCTGCTTCGGGTTCGATCGCTCGGCCTTCTCCGCGGCGGGCACCGCCGGGTCGACTCCGCGGTCGCGGACGGTGACCGACCTCAGCTGCCCGTTGACCGTCATGACGACGGTGCGCTGCCCGGTCTCATCGGGTTCGCTGATCGCTTCCAGTCTGATCAGCAGTTCGACGCCCGGCCGCAGTCGGACTCGATGCTCGAAGCCCGGCTGCAGTCCGAAGAAGAACTGGTGCGCGGGCAGCCGGGACGTGTCGCCGAAGGTCTCCAGGTGCTGCTGGTAGTCGGCTGTCGGGCCGGGGAACAGGAGACGGTTCAGCGCGTCTCGGCGCACCTGGCCGGGTTCGGCGAGCGCGGCGAGGTCGTCGTCGGACAGCTCCGCCTCCGCTGCGCGCCGCTCGCGCCCGGCGAGCACCGCGGTGCGCAGCGGTTCGGGCCAGCCGGCGACCGGTTCACCGAGTTCGCCGCTGAGGAAGCCGATCACCGAGTCCGGGATGTCGTAGGCGGCCGGATCGGCGGCGAACTGCTCCGCGGTCACTCCCTGTGCGACGAACGCGATCGCCAGGTCGCCGACGACCTTCGACGACGGGGTCACCTTGATCGGCCGCAGAAGCAGCTCGTTGGCGGCGGCGTACGCGGTCTCGACGGCTTCGAAACGGTTGCCGACGCCGATGGAGATGGCCTGCTGCCGTAGGTTCGACAGCTGGCCGCCCGGGATCTCGTGCGCGTACACCCGTCCGGTGGGTGCGGGGATCCCCGACTCGAACGGAGCGTACTCGCGCCGCACGGCCTCCCAGTACGGCTCCATCGACGTCACCGCGTCCAGGGACAGACCAGTGTCGAACTCGGTGTTCTCCGCGGCCGCGACGATCGCCGACAACGACGGCTGGCTCGTCGTCCCGGCGAGCGCGGCGCTCGCCCCGTCTACGGCGTCGGCCCCCGCCTCCCATGCGGCGAGATACGTCGCCAGCTGTCCACCCGGGGTGTCGTGCGTGTGCAGGTGGACGGGCAGATCGAAACGCTCACGCAAGGCCGAGACCAGGGTCCGCGCGGCACTCGGGCGAAGCAGTCCGGCCATGTCTTTGATCGCGAGGACGTGCGCTCCCGCGTCGACGATCTGTTCGGCGAGGCGCAGGTAGTAGTCGAGCGTGTACACGTCCTCCCGCGGACTCGTCAGATCACCGGTGTAGCTCATGGCGACCTCGGCGACCGTGGTCCCGGTCTCCCGGACGGCGTCGATCGCCGGACGCATGGCCTCGACGCTGTTGAGGGCGTCGAAGATGCGGAAGACGTCGATACCGGTGCGCGCGGCCTCAGCCACGAACGCCGTCGTCACCTCGGTCGGATACGGCGTGTACCCGACGGTGTTCTTACCGCGCAGCAGCATCTGCAGACAGATGTTGGGTATGGCCGCGCGCAGGCGTTCCAGTCGATCCCACGGGTCCTCCTTGAGGAACCGCAACGCGACGTCGTAGGTCGCACCGCCCCAGCACTCGACCGACAGCAACTGCGGGGTGGTGGCCGCGACGTACGGTCCGGCGACCGACAGGCCGCTGGTGCGCACCCGCGTAGCAAGCAGCGACTGGTGTGCGTCGCGGAACGTGGTGTCGGTGACTGCGAGCGCCTTCTGCTCGCGCAGGGCGCGGGCGAATCCCTCCGGGCCCAGTTCGAGCAGCCGTTGCCTCGATCCCGCGGGCGGTTCCCGAAGCTGCTGCGCGGTGAGCGCGGGCAGTTTGGTATGCGGATGCACGGGCGTCGGAAGCGGTCCGTACGGCTGGTGCACGGTGACGTCCGCGAGGTACGAGAGGAGCTTGGTGCCCTTGTCGTCGGTGGGACGCGCCGTGGTGAGCCACGGCCGGTCCTCGATGAACGACGTGGTGATCGCTCCCGCGCGGAAGTCCCGATCGTCGAGCACCGACTGCAGGAAGCCGATGTTGGTGGTGACGCCGCGGATGCGGAACTCGGCGAGCGCCCGGCGTTCGCGGCGCACCGCCGTTGCGAAATCGCTTCCACGGCACGTCAGCTTCACCAGCATCGAGTCGAAGTGCCCGGTGATCTCGCTGCCGAGCGCCGCCGCTCCGTCGAGTCGGACTCCGGCGCCGCCGGGCGCCCGGTACGAGGTGATGCGTCCGGTCGCCGGGCGGAATCCGTCCGCGGGGTCCTCGGTGGTGATGCGGCATTGCAGAGCGGCGCCGCGAATCGCGATGGACTCCTGGCGCAGACCGAGGTCGGCGAGGGTCTCGCCCGACGCGATGCGCAGCTGCGCGGCCACCAGGTCGACATCGGTGATCTCCTCGGTCACCGTGTGCTCCACCTGGATGCGCGGGTTCATCTCGATGAAGAAGTGCCGACCGCATTCGTCGACGAGGAATTCGACGGTGCCCGCACAGCTGTAGCCGATGTGTCGGGCGAAGGCGACGGCGTCCGCGCAGATCCGCTCGCGCAGCTGCGCGTCCAGGTTCGGCGCGGGCGCGATCTCGACGACCTTCTGATGACGACGCTGCAGACTGCAGTCCCGCTCGAAGAGATGAACGACGTTCCCGTGCTCGTCGGCGAGGATCTGCACCTCGATGTGGCGGGGATTCACCACCGCCTGTTCGAGGAACACGGTCGGATTGCCGAATGCGGATGCGGCCTCACGCGAAGCCGCCCCGATCGCATCGGGCAGATCGGCGATGTCCTCGACTCGCCGCATACCCCGTCCGCCGCCACCGGCCACCGCTTTCACGAAGACCGGGAACACCATGTCCGCGGCGGCCTCGACGAGTTCGTCGACGTCCGACGACGGTGCCGATCCCGTGAGCACCGGGAGACCGGCGTCGCGGGCAGCGGTCACCGCCCGCTGCTTGTCGCCGGTCAGATCCAACACGGCGGAGCTCGGGCCGACGAAGGTGATCCCCTCCGCCGCGCAGGCGGCGGCCAGATCCGGGTTCTCGGATACGAAGCCGTATCCCGGATAGACGGCGTCGGCGCCCGCTTCTCGGGCCACCCGCACGATCTCGTCGACATCGAGGTATGCCTGGACCGGGTGCCCCGGCTCCCCTATCCGATACGATTCGTCGGCCTTGCCGCGATGGATGCAGTTGCGATCCTCCTCGGGGTAGATCGCGACGGTGCCCGCCCCGAGTTCATAGGCTGCGCGGAACGCCCGCACGGCGATCTCGCCGCGGTTGGCGACCAGTACTTTGGCGAACATGGTGTTGTCCGGTCCTTTCTGCGAATGAGTCCTGCGCGAGGGACGACGAAGACCGGCGGCGGTCGCATGTGTCCACGCCCGCCGCCGTTCTCCTCGCCGCCCTACGCGGGGACGCTGCGCTGCTGCGGACCGTTGTAGGCCGACAGCGGACGGATCAGCGCGTTCGACGCCGCCTGCTCCATGATGTGGGCGGTCCACCCGGTGATCCGGCTCATCACGAAGATCGGGGTGAACGCGCCGATGTCGAAGCCCATCAGGTGGTACGCCGGCCCGGTCGGGAAGTCGAGGTTCGGTCGGATCCCGGTCCGCGAGACCATCTCGTCTTCCAGCTCGTGGTAGATCTTGAGCCACTTGTCCTGGCCGACGTGCTGCGAGACGTCGACCAGCGCGTCGTACATGGTCGGCACGCGCGAGTCGCCGTTCTTGTACACGCGGTGTCCGAAGCCCATCACCTTCGCCTTGGCGTCGAGCTTCTCGGTGAGCCATCCTCGGGCGCGGTCGGGGGTGTCGATCTCGATCATGTCGTACATGACGGCCTCGTTGGCGCCGCCGTGCAGCGATCCCTTGAGGGCGCCGATGGCGGCGGTGACCGCGCTGTACATGTCCGATCCGGTGGAGGTCACGACCCGCGCGGAGAACGTCGACGCGTTGAAGCTGTGCTCCGCATACAGAATCATCGACTTCTCGAAGGCGCGGACGATCACCGGGTCGGGGACCTCGCCGAAGCACATGGTCAGGAAGTTCTCGGCGTATCCGAGGCCGTGGTGCGGTTCGATCGGATCGAGTCCGCGGCGGCGGCGCATGTCGGCGGCGACGATGGTCGGCAGGATCGCGAACATGCGCTGTGCCTTCGCCATCAGCTTCGCCGGATCGGTCGCGTCCTCGTCGGGATCCTCGGTGCCGAGGTAGCTGATCATGGTCCGGACGACGTCCATCGGATGACAGGTGTCCGGGGTACGGGCCAGGACGGCCTGCGCGGACCGGTCGAGACGTCGGCTGGCCCGCTCGCGCTGAGTGAACTGCGCGAGCTGGCCGTCGCTCGGCAGTTCGCCGTACCAGAGCAGGTACGCCACCTGCTCGAACGAGCACGACGCCGCCAATTCCTGCACGGCGTAGCCGCGGTAGGTCAGCGAGTTGGTCTCCGGTACCACTTTGGAGACCGCGGTCGTATCGACGACGACGCCGGCCAGACCCTTGTAGATGGTGGGTGTTGCTTCTGCGCTCATGGTCACTTCCCTGGCTTGGTGTAGGTGAAGAGGTTCTGGTCGAAGGCGTTGTAGTCGGAGTATCGGAGGAACTCGTAGAGGCGGGCCCGATGCTGCATGGAGTCCAGGAGCGGCTCCTGGGTGCCGTCGGCGGCGATCGCCGCGAGACCCGACTCGACGGCGCCCATGGCCAGGCGCAGGGTGGTGACCGGGTAGATCACGACGTTGAATCCGAGGTTCCGCAGCTGATCGGTGGTGAGCAGCTGCGATTTCCCGAACTCGGTCATGTTGGCCAGCAGCGGCGCGTCGACGGCCTTGCGGAACGTCTCGAACTCGCGTTCGTCGGCGAGCGCTTCGGTGAAGATGAGGTCGGCGCCGGCGTCGACATAGGCCTTGGCACGGTCGATGGCCGCGTCGAGTCCCTCCACGCCCCGGGCGTCGGTGCGAGCACACACGATGAAGTTCGGGTCTCGACGGGCGCCGACCGCGGCGACGATGCGCCGCAGCATGTCGTCGACCGGCACGACCTCCTTGCCGTCGAGATGGCCGCACCGCTTCGGATTCACCTGATCCTCCAGGTGGCAGCCGGCCAGACCCGCGTCCTCCAGCGAGGCGACGGTGCGCGCCGCGCTCATCGGCTCGCCGAATCCGGTGTCGGCGTCGATCAGCGTCGGCAGATCCGTCGCTCGAGCGATGGCGCCCCCTCGCGTGACGACCTCGGTGAGCGTCGTCAGGCCGATGTCGGGCAGACCCAGGTCGGCGGCGAGCGCAGCGCCCGAGACGTACACGCCCTCGAAACCCGCGTCGGCGACGATCTTCGCGACGAGCGGGCTGAACGCACCCGGCCACCGCTGGAGGTCACCCGAGTCGAGCGCGGCACGCAGGTCCGCACGCTTGGCGGCGTCGCTGACACCCGAGTTGAACAGGCCGTTCGTCCCGTCGGACATCAGAGGATCCCCTCACCGGTCGCGGGCGCCGACGCCAGCACCTGGTCGAGCACGCGGACGTTCAGTCCGCCCAGGTCGCCCGCGGCGAGTCCGTTCAGTCCGGTCGCCGCCGCGGTGAACCGCGACTGCTCCGTCTCGTCGACGACGCCGTCGGCCATGCGGGCGAACTTGGCGAGATACTGTTCGCGGGCGAACGGGCGGGCGCCGAGCGGATGTGCGTCGGCGACCGCGAGTTCGTCCTCGATGACCTCTCCGCTCTTGAGCGTGACGACCGCGCGGGCGCCGAACGCCTTCTCGTTCGGGTCGGCCGAGTGGTAGCGGCGCGTCCACTCGGGATCCTCGACGGTGGAGATCTTGCGCCACAGCTCCACGGTGTCGGGCCGAGAGGCGCGTTCGGGCGCGTAGGAGCGCTCGTGATCCCAGTCGCCGTCCTGCAGGGCGACGGCGAAGATGTACATGACCGAGTGGTCGAGCGTCTCCCGGCTGGCGGTCGGGTCGAACTTCTGCGGATCGTTCGAGCCGGTGCCGATCACGTAGTGCGTGTGATGGCTGGTGTGCAGGACGATCGACGCGATCTGGTCGAGGTCGCCGATGCGATCGCGCATGCGACGCGCCAGGTCGATGGGAGCCTGGCTCTGGTATTCGGCCGAGTGCTCCTTGGTGTAGCTGTCCAGAATGGCCCGCTTGGGTTCGCCGGGGCCGGGCAACGGGATCGTGTACGTCGCGTCGGGACCGCCGAGCAGCCACGCGATGACGCCGTCCTCGCCCTCCCAGATGGGGGCGGGCGCACCCTCGCCGCGCATGGCGCGATCGACGGCCTCGATCGCGATCTTGCCCGCATGCGCCGGTGCGTACGCCTTCCAACTGGAGATGAGCCCCTTGCGCGATTGGCGGGTGGCGGTCGTCAGGTGCAGCGCCTGGCCGACCGCCTGATAGATGGTGTCGATGTTCAGGCCGAGCATGGTGCCGATGCCTGCCGCGACCGACGGTCCGAGATGCGCGACGTGATCGATCTTGTGCTCGTGCAGACACATGCCGCGCACCAGGTCGATCTGGATCTCGTACGCGGTGGCGAGACCGCGGATGAGGTCGGCTCCGCTCGCACCGGTCCGCTGGGCGACGGCGACGAGCGGCGGGATGTTGTCGCCGGGGTGCGAGTACTCGGCGGCCAGGAAGGTGTCGTGGAAGTCGAGTTCCCGGACGGCGACGCCGTTGGCCCACGCGGCCCACTCCGGCGCGAACCGCCCGTCGACGCCGAAGACGGTCGAACCGCCGTCCAGCGGACGAGACTGCGCCTGGCGACGGGCGCTGGTGACCGGTCGGCGGGCCACCGAGGCCGCACTGACGGCGGCGTTGTCGATGACCCGATTGACGATCATCTCGGCGGTGTCGGCGGGGACCTCCACCGGATCGACGGCGACCTGAGCGATCTTGTAAGCGAGGTGCTCTTCGATCGGGAACTCGTCGGCGCTGCGTCGGGTGCGAACTTCGTGGTTGATCATGTTTGCACCGTACGCAGACTGCACCATCCGAGGTAAGTCCTGGCAAATGCGTATTTCTGCGGAGATTTTCATCGACTATTGCGGATGTTGCGGACGCTTCCTGTCGTAGGCTGGCATCTATGGCGAAGACCTATGTGGGGGCACGACTACGCCGCCTGCGCGCCGACCTCGGCATCAGCCAGGCCGCACTGGCGCGCCGTATCGACATGTCGACGACGTATGTCAATCAGCTCGAGAACGACCAACGACCGATCACCGTTCCGGTGCTGCTGACGCTCGCGTCGACCTTCGATCTCCCCGCCGACTACTTCGCCGATTCGGGCGACGCCCGGCTGTCCGCCGACATCGCCGACGCACTCCTCGCACACGGTGAGGAGGCAGACCGGTCCGAGATCACCGAACTCGTCTCGCGGATGCCGTCGGTGGGCCGCACACTGGTCAATCTGCATCGCAGACTGAGTGCGGCGACCGCCGAACTCGAGGACCACCGATCCGCGGGCGCGGTGGCCCCGGAGCTCTCGGTGACGCCGTTCGAACAGGTCCGCGACTACTTCTACGATCGGCGCAACCACGTCGCCGAACTCGATGCGGCCGCCGAGCGGCTGTTCTCCGACGAGGGGTTCTCGATCGGCGGACTCGACCTCCAGTTGGCACGACACCTCGACCAGACGTACGGGGTCCGCGTGGTGATCGGCTCGTCCGGCGAGCCCACCGTCGCCAAGCGCCGGTACGACGTCGAGGCCGCGACGGTCACCTTGGCACGGTCTCTCACCGCCGGACAGCGCGCCTTTCAGCTCGCCACCCAGCTGGCGTTGCTCTCGCAGCGCGCCCGCATCGACGCGCTGGTCGACGCGTCGACGGTGGCGAACGATTCTCGGCCCGTGCTGCGTGTCGGCCTCGCGAACTACTTCGCCGGGGCACTCGTCCTGCCGTACGGCGTGTTCGCTTCGGCGGCGAGAGAGCTGCGCTACGACGTGGGGTTGCTCTCGCGCCGCTTCGAGGTCGGCTTCGAGACGGTATGCCATCGCCTGTCGACGCTGCAGAGGCCCGGCGACCGCGGGATTCCGTTCATCTTCGTCCGCGTCGATCGGGCCGGGAACATCTCGAAGCGCCAGTCGGCGACGGCGTTCCACTTCTCCCGTGTGGGCGGCAACTGTCCGCTGTGGGTGGTGCACGACGCGTTCTCGATGGCGGGTCGGATTCACACGCAGGTCTCCGAGATGCCGGACGGCCGCAAGTACTTCTGGTTGGCGCGGACCATTGATCCGTCGCCCGGCGGGCATCTGTCGACGGCTCCCGAGTTCGCGATCGGACTCGGTTGCGATCTGTCGCACGCCGACGAACTCGTCTACGCGACCGGGATCGACCTCGGCGACGCACGCACCGTCGTCCCGATCGGCGGCGGCTGCAAGGTGTGCGACCGGCCCGCGTGTCCGCAACGCGCGTTCCCGATGCTCGGACACGGCATCCACGTCGATGAGAAGGTCAGCGATTCGGTGCCGTACCGCCCGGCGTGAGGTCCGGCCGTCAGTCGAGCCACGCCGACAGTTCCAACGCCGCCGCCACGTGAACGGCGTTCGTCGGCAACGGTCGAGGGAGCAGAGCATCGGCTCGCGCGAGCCGCCGGAGCACCGTGTTGCGGTGGGTGTACAGGCGCGACGCCGTGACACTCGCGTTGCATCCCGCACCGAACCACGTGCGGACGCACTCGAGGACGTCGGCGTCGGCGTGCCGGAGCTCCCCGAGTGTGGCGTCGACGAAACCTCGTGCGGCGAGGTCGTCCTCACCGAGGAGCGCGACGAGTCGAGCCTGATCGAAGTGTGCCGTTCGACGCGCACCGCTCGAGCGAGCGAGCAGTCTCCGCACGGTCAACGCTTCGAAATGACTGCGGCGGAACCCCTCTCGACCGTCGCCGGCCGAGCCCACCGCGATGCGGACGCCGCGATGATCGGCGACGGCGCCCTCGGCCCGCACCTCGCGACACGGCAGCCACACCCATAGCTCGGACGCGCCCGCCATGACCGTGAGCCGACCGCTCACACCGGAGGCCTCCATCACCGCGGCGCAGACCGTCTCCACATCGTCGGGCCCGGTCTCGGCGTCTCCGAACACCACCATGGCGGTGTGCGGCCCGTCGAGTCGATACCGGAGCTGGGACTCGGCGCGCTCCTGCGCGATGGGAGCCCCTTCCAGTACGAGGGCGACGGCGGCGCGCCGCTCGGCGTGCGTATCGCCGGCCAACTCGGTGCGCGCCAGGTCGATGAGTTCGGCCAGTTCGTGCACCGTGTCGTCGATGAACGCCGCGATCGACGCCGAGGTGACCTCGAGCAACTCGCGCAGGACCGTGGCATCGTCGGTCAACGAGAAGCAGATCTCCATCCACAACCGCCAGGCGACGTTCTGCGCCGTGCGAAACGAGTCCAGCGCCCGCGAGTCGAGACCCCGGCGCGCGAGATCGCGGATGTACGTCCTGGTGTGGTCGGTGATCGCCACCGGGACGCGAGCTCCCGGATCGGCCATGTTCGACGCCGCCCAGTGCGCCAGGTTGCCCGCGTTGATCTCCAGTGCCACCGTGAGAAGCGCCTCGTCACCGGCGATCGCCTCCATCCCCGCGCCGTCGGTGACCGCGGAGTTGATCTCGTCGATCCACTCGGGCGGAGCCTCGAGGATGGCGCGCACACCGTCGCGAATGAGTTCGGCGACGGCGGGTGAGACGCCAGAATCCACAGGATGTGCGTTCATATGGTGCATTATGCACCCGATTCCCCGCCGATCAGGTCTCATTCGTGCTTGCAAAAGTTAACCATGACAACGATGATTGTTAAGGAGGGTCTCGACTCCACTCACCCGGCGAACAGACCCGCTCGACCGCACCGACGGCGTTGAACTTCAAGTAGAACGGACAGCCCATGCCCACCGATTCCATCCTGACCGACGGCCCGCTCGACGTACTCGTCCTCGGCGCAGGCATCTCCGGCATCGGTGCCGGGCACTACCTCCGCACCGAGCATCCGTCGAAGAAGTTCGCGATCCTGGAGTCACGGGAGTCCGCGGGCGGCACGTGGAGCCTGTTCACGTACCCGGGCATCCGCTCGGACTCCGACCTGAACACGTTCGGCTACGAGTTCAAGCCGTGGCGCGACCCGCAGGCCATCGCCGACGCACCGCGCATCCTGGACTACCTGCACGAGGCCATCGCGGACGATCACCTCGACGAGGTGATCGTCTACAACCGCCGGGCCACCTCGGTCGACTGGTCCGAGTCCGATCAGCTGTGGAACGTCACCGTGCACCGCAACGACGCCGACGACGACTTCGTCGTCCAGACCCGGTGGCTGTTCGCCGGAACCGGCTACTACAACTACGCCGAGGGCTTCACCCCCGAGTTCCCGGGCAGCGAGAGGTTCACGGGGCAGATCGTGCATCCGCAGCACTGGCCGTCCGATCTCGATTACGCGGGCAAGAAGGTCGTGGTGATCGGTTCGGGCGCGACGGCGGTCACGCTGGTTCCGTCGATGGCGGAGGCCACCGAGCACATCACGATGCTGCAGCGCACGCCCACGTATGTGATTCCGCTCCCCCGCGAGGACGCTATCTCGAATGCGATGAAGAAGGTCCTCGGCCCCGATCGCGGCTACGCGCTGAGCCGCCAGAAGAACATCGTCCAGCAGAAGCTCTTCTACCAGCTCAGCCAGAAGTTCCCGACCGTGGCGCGCAAGGTGATCCGAGCCACGAACGTCGCGATGCTGCCGAGCGACTTCGACGTCGACACGCACTTCAACCCGCCGTACAACCCGTGGGATCAGCGCGTCTGCGTGGTCCCCGACGGCGACCTGTTCAAAGCGATCAAGAAGGGCTCGGCCTCGATCGCGACGGGCCGCATCGCAACCTTCACCGAGAACGGCGTCCTGCTCGAGGACGGCACCGAGATCGAGGCCGACATCATCGTCACGGCGACCGGACTGAACCTTCAGCTGTTCGGCGGTATGGAGGTCAAGGTCGACGGTCAGACCATCGACCTGTCGGACACACTGGCTTACCGCGGCATGATGCTGTCGGGCATCCCGAACTTCGCGATGGCGATCGGTTACACGAACTCGTCCTGGACGCTCAAGATCGGTCTGCTGTGCGAGTACTTCTGCCGCATGTTGACCTACATGGATGCGAGCGAGTTCACCTCGGTGCGGGCCGTCGCCGACCCGGCCATGCCGACGCGTCCGCTGCTCGACTTCGGCGCGGGTTACGTCAAGCGAGCCCTCGACCGCCTGCCCAAGCAGGGCACGCAGGTGCCGTGGACCATGACCATGTCCGTCGCCGCCGACGTGAAACAGCTCCGCAAGGGCGCGATCGTCGATCCCTACCTCGACTATCGCAAGCAGACCGTCCCCGCCGAACCCGCCCCCGCGGTCTGATCGACGACCGATCGACGCATGTCGCGAACTATTCGGCCAGAAGGCCTTTCGCGACATGCGTCACCTGGATCTCGTTCGACCCGGCATAGATCATCAGGGACTTCGCGTCACGGGCGAGTCGTTCCACTTCGTACTCCGCCATATAGCCGTTTCCGCCGAACAGCTGAACCGCTTCCATGGCGACCTCGGTCGCCGCCCGGGACGAATACAGCTTCATCGCTGAGGCCTGCGCCAACGTCGGCGGCCTACCGGCCTTCGACGCCTCCATCGCCACGAACAACATGTTCTGCACGTTGAGCCGAGCCACCTCCATCTCGGCGAGCTTGAGCTGGATCAGCTGGAACTTCGCGATCTCCTGACCCCACAGGGTCCGCTTCTTCGCATAGTCGATCGACAGTTCCTGCGCGCGATTGATGATGCCGAGGGAGAGCGCGGCGATGCCGATGCGCTCGGCGGTGAACCCCGACTTCGCGCTGTCTCCGCCCCGCTTGTCCGATCCGGTGTCCTCGGTCTCCCCGAGCAGACGGTCGGGTGTCAGCCGGATGTCGTCGAAGAACAGTTCTCCGGTGGGCGAACTCATCATGCCCATCTTCTTGAACGGCTTACCGCGGGTCAGACCCGGCATATCGCCGTCGAGCACGAAGGTGAGCACCTTGCGCTCACGCATCGGAGTGCCGTCCCCTTCGTCGAGCTTCGCGAACACGACGATCGTGTCCGCGTACGGACCGTTGGTGATGAACGTCTTGTTCCCGTTGAGAATGTAGTCGGCTCCGTCGCGCCGCACGGTGGTCTTCATGCCGCCCAGCGCGTCCGACCCACTGTCCGGTTCCGTGATCGCCCAGGCGCCGACCGTGCGCATGGTGACCAGGTCGGGCAGCCAGCGCCTCTTCTGCGCGAGCGTGCCGCGACCGCGGATCGTCGACACGGTGAGCCCCATCGACACCCCCATCGATCCGATCGTGCCCAGACTGACTCCGGCCATCTCCATGTTCAGGATCAGGAACATCGAGTTGGCCAACGTCGACGAGCCGCCGGCCGCGCGTGCCTCACCGGCCTCGGCCGCCGCAAGTTCTTTTTCCAGACTCTCGGCGTTCATCGCATCCATGCCGAATGTGGCGAGCATCTTGCGGATGATGTCGTACGGCGGGAGTTCACCGCTCTCGAGTTCGTGGATGTGCGGTCGAACCTCCTTCTCGATGAACCCTCGGATGGCGTCCCGCACCATCCGGTCTTCGTCGGACCACTCGAACATGCGACCTCCAAGGAATTGAAACGTGTTCTATGTCGATGACGACCCTATCGCCTCGCGCAGGAGCGCGCCGCAGCACGGACGCATTCACCTTCCCGACTCGCTTACCTCCCAACAGTTGTCGGACCGGACATGGATCGGCGACGAGGCCGGCGACGAGCGTGCCGATGCGATCTGGCGCGCGGCCGAGCACTGGTACTCGGGGGGCACGCAGCCCGCGATCCAGGTGTGCGTCCGTCATCGCGGTCGGGTGATCGTCGACCGCGCCGTCGGACACGGCCGCACACCGATCGAGAACGTCACATCGGCGACGCCGTTCTGCCTGTTCTCGGCGTCGAAGGCGATCGCCGCGGTCGCGGTGTGGCGACTGATCGATCAGGGTGTCGTCGACCTCGGCACCCGGGTGGCCGACCTGGTGCCCGGATACTCGGCGAACGGCAAGGGCTCGACGACCATCGACCACGTCCTCACCCATCGAGCCGGGATCCCGTTCGCGCTCGCGGGCAGCGCCGACCAGACACGCGCGGACGACCGTGCCTTCGTACGCGCGGCGCTGTGTCGCATGGTTCCGCTGCACCGGCCCGGACTGCTGCACTTCTACCATGCGCTCACGTGGGGACCGCTGGTCCGCGAGATCGTCGAGACCGCCACCGGGCGCCCGATGCGCGAGTACATCGCCGATGAGATCACCGGCCCCCTCGGACTTCGATGGACCAATATCGGCGTCGACCGTTCCGACGTGATCGAGGTCGCCCGCAGCCACGTCACCGGATCGCGCACCTCGTTCGCCGTGGACACCGCTTTCCGGCTCGCCACCGGCCGCACCCTCGACGGCATCATCTCGTCATCGAACGCACCGGAGGTCCTGACCAGCACGATTCCGTCGTCGACCGGAGTGTCGAACGCCGTCGAGCTGTCCCGATTCGCGGAGATGCTCCTGCGTGGCGGCGCCCTCGACGGTGTCCGGATCCTGTCGGCGGACGCGATCGTGGCCGCCCGCCGAGAGCGACGGGCGCTGCGTCCCGACGTCGCGACCGCCGGCGTCCCACTGCGCTGGGGCACCGGCTTCATGCTGGGCTCGCACTACTTCGGACCGTTCGGGCGCCGAGCTCCCGAGGCGTTCGGACACACCGGACTCACCCAGATCGCGATGTGGGCGGATCCGCAACGCGATCTCGCGACGGCCGTCGTGAGCAGCGGAAAGCCGCTCGGCGACGTCGACGGCGGACGCTACCGTGGTCTGCTCGACACGATCGCGGCGGCCTTCCCACGATCCTGACGGCCGATCACCAGAGCGACAGCGCGTCCCGACGGATCGACCGATCGAGTCGGCGATGCCAGTCCTGATTGAGCCAGAGCTCGACGATCTCGGGTCGGGTTCCGGCCTGCCCCGCCCACTGATGGATCAGATTGGAATAGCGCGAGTACGTCCGCACCGAGAACTGCGACGGTGAACCGTCCTCCATCCACCCGTGGCGAACCATGCTGGCGGCCGAGAACTTGTCGAGCAATTGGGGTCGGTCCGGCACCGAGCCGTGGACCGCCCAGCTGTAGAGCGACAGCAGCGAGTGCCCGACTCCCGGTGCCACCGGCCATCCCGACCATGTGCGGAACGCACCCGTCTGGACGAGGGCGGGCTCTCTCTCGCAGGCGTCCAACGCCCGCGCGATCACGTCGTACGGGCGGTGGCTGTCGTGCGGGTCGCGCACGTCCAGGAACCGGCGGCGACCACCGCGGTCGGAATGAGACCGCAGCCACGCCGCACACAGGTACAGCCGATTGAGCGCGGGTTCGGGGCCGAGGTCGAGAGTGGTGCTCGACGCCTCGAGGTCGCCGCGTCGGACGTGACCGATCCCCGACTCGATCTGTCGGCCGTCGGCGTCCGTCGCGTACACGCGCGCGGGGATCCGCAGCGCCGCCAGCCGGGTGTTCCACCTGTCCAGATCGACCTCGGCGAAATCGTCGAGGACGGCCTCCGCGTACGGCTGGTGGTGACACCAGACGACGCAGTCCTTCGGCACCACCAGCTTCTCGTCACCCCGTCTCATGACTGCATGGTGGCACGCCCCTACGACAGTCCTCGTCGACGTCGCTCCTCCTCCGGCGTCGTCACCGGCAGTCGAACACCGACGCCGGGCGGACCTCGACCGCGAAGTACCGGTCCGCGTCCGCGCACAGCAGCGCCTGAGCGACCGGTGACGCGACGATCACCTGGTCGCCGTCGTCGACCGCGGCACCGATCCGCGCGACGAACGCTCGGATGCTCTCACCGCCGTGCGGGCACGCGTCCGGATCCGCGAACCAGACGGGCAGGTCCGCGGCGACGTCTTCCGGCGCCCGGCCCCGCCAGCGACCGATGTCGAGAGAGGCCAGCGACGGATCCGGTTCGACCGCCACCCCCAGGGCGGCGGCGGTGGAGACCACCGAGAGTTCCGGGCCCACGCGGTACGGGCCCGCCGGGATCGCGATCCGGGCGAGAGCGGCACGTCCCCCGGCGTCGAGATCGTCGTGCTCGCCGCCGAACCGGACCGCACGGTTGGGCGCGGTCCGGCCCGCGACGACGACGGTGACGCTCAGGCCGACAGCTTCTCGACCGAGCCCGCGGCCTCGACGGCGTTGCGGGTGCGGCGCATCATCACGCCGAGCAGACCGACGAACACGGTGATCAGCACGGTCCACAGAAGCACCTGGTTGGCGACCGCGTAGATCCGGAAGTCGGCGACCACCTGGCCCGGAAAGCCCGGTGCCACGATCGTGTCGCCGTCCATGACGGGTCCGGGGACCTCTTTGAACTCGGGCAGCAGTGCCGCGGCGACGGTGACGCCGATCAGGTAGACGACGGCACCGGCGACGGCGGCCCACCAGCCGCCGATCTTCGACGACGCCGAGCGTGCGATCAGCACACCGACGATCGCGAGCACGATGGAGACGATCGTGATCGTCAGGAACGAGCTCGACCGCGAACCGATGGTGTCCTCCTCACCCACCGCGGGCGGGTTCGGCGGGTACACGAAGAACGGGATGGCGATGACGGCGACGAACGAGATCGCACCGAGGACGACCGCCGTCGTGCGCGGGTCGGCGTCCGGGCGTGACCGCCCGACGTACGCCCAGGTGACGGTGAAGGCGACGGCGAAGAGCGCGCCGATCGCCAGCGCGAAGACCAGCGTGCCGATGCCGGCGCCGATGCCCTCCTGCACCGAACGGCTGAACAGCTCGTGCTCATGCGCGTGATCGCCGCTCAACATCGCCTCGGCGTCCGAGCGGACGTCTTCGTAGTCGATCGCCTTCGCGACCTGCGGCTCGATGAAGATGCGGGCGAAGATGTACGACACGATGCCGGCGATCAGACCTGCGAGCAGTCCCGCGCCGATGAATTTGCGTTCCATGTTCTGTTTTCCTCCGGGAGCTTCCGTCTAGTGGCAGGGGAAGCCGAGGAAGTGGCGCGAGTCGTGGATGAACTCGTGAATGTGCGTGTCGTTGCCGAAGATCGACACCGCGCCCTGGTCATAACCGAGGAAGTAGTAGGCCAGTGCGGCCAGCAGAACGGTGGCCGTCAGCGTCAACGCGACGCTCGCGGCGGAGATGTCGGGCAGCGCGAGCGAGCGCGTCGCACCCTCGGCTGTTGCAGTCGAAGCCGTCATGGCGGTTCTTCCTGTCCTCCGGATCGTGCGTCCGGTTCGTGAAACATGTACACCCGGGCAATGACCTGACTCGTCCGTTGCGGGACTCACAGTGGCGCGACCGTCTCGGACTCTCACCGAATTCTCAGCACCGGGATGAGAGAACCATACTCCTGCCCGGTGTCGCCCTCGACACAGATCGTGTCGGACCGATGCGATTCAATGGTCGTGTGGCCCGAACCGTCCCCGCACTGGACCGGATGCAGCCAGCCACCCGGCGCTGGTTCACCGGAGCCTTCGCGCGCCCGACACCGGTGCAGTCCGGCGCGTGGGACTCGATCGCGAACGGGGACGACACCCTCGTCATCGCCCCCACGGGATCGGGTAAGACGCTCGCCGCGTTCCTCTGGGCCATCGACACGCTGGCGCACGACCGACGACCCGATCGCGCGGGAGTCAGCGTCCTCTACATCTCGCCGTTGAAGGCGCTCGGAGTCGACGTGGAACGCAATCTCGCCGCGCCCCTGACCGGCATCGCGCATGCGGCCGCCGAGCTCGGCGATCCGCCGCCCCGGGTGAGTGTCGGCGTACGCTCCGGCGACACTCCCGCCGCCGATCGCCGCGCGCTGCAGCGCAATCCGCCCGACATCCTGATCACGACCCCCGAATCGCTGTATCTGATGCTGACCTCGTCGGCCCGCGAGGGCCTGACCGGAGTGCACACGGTGATCGTCGACGAGGTGCACGCCGTCGCCGCGACCAAACGCGGAACCCATCTGGCGCTCTCCCTGGAGCGGCTCGACGAGCTGCTCGAGCGGCGCGCCCAACGCATCGGACTGTCGGCGACGGTCCGCCCCGAGGAGCGAGTAGCCCGGTTCCTGTCCGGCTCGGCGCCGTGCACCGTCGTCAAGCCGCGTGCGGCGAAGACCTTCGACCTGCGCGTCGATGTGCCGGTCGACGACATGGCGAACATCCCGGCTCCACCGTCGCCGGCCGGCGCCGACGATCTCGACGACGCCTTCTCCCCCACCGCGGGGTCGCTGTGGCCGTTCATCGAGGAGTCGATCGTCGACGAGATCGAGCAGAACCGGTCGAGCATCGTGTTCGTGAACTCCCGGCGCCTGGCCGAACGCCTGACGGCGCGGCTCAACGAGATCGCGCAGGCGCGGGCGGGGGCCGCGAGCGAGGTCACGGCGAATCCCTCGGTACCCGGCGGGATGCCGTCGTACGTGTCCGGTTCGGGCACCTCGTCGGGTGCTGCGTCGGTCCTGGCCCGCGCTCATCACGGCTCGGTGAGCAAGGACCAGCGCGCCTCGATCGAGGACGACCTCAAATCCGGTCGGCTGCGCTGTGTGGTGGCCACCAGTTCGCTCGAGCTCGGCATCGACATGGGCGCGGTCGATCTGGTGATCCAGGTGGAGTCGCCGCCGTCGGTGGCCTCCGGCCTGCAACGCATCGGCCGCGCCGGTCACCGGGTCGGCGAGATCAGCCGCGGGATCCTCTACCCCAAGCACCGGACCGACCTCATTCACACCACCGTGACCGTCGACCGGATGCGGCGCGGCGAGATCGAGTCCCTCGCCGTCCCGACCAACCCGCTCGACATCCTCGCGCAGCAGACCATCGCCGAGACGGCGGCACACGATCTGGACGTCGACGCCTGGTACGCCACCGTCACCCGCGCCATGCCGTATCGAGAACTGACCCGTGACGTCTACGACGGCGTGCTCGATCTGATCTCCGGCCGTTACCCGTCGGACGAGTTCGCCGAGCTGCGCCCACGCGTGGACTACGACCGCGCCGCACGCACCCTCACCGCGCGGCGCGGCACCCTCCGCCTGGCCGTGACCTCCGGCGGCACCATCCCCGACCGCGGGCTGTTCGGGGTGTTCCTGACCGGTTCCTCCGACGACGGCCAGCTCCGCCGGGTCGGCGAACTCGACGAGGAGATGGTCTACGAGTCGCGTGTGGGCGACGTGTTCGCGCTCGGTGCGTCGAGCTGGCGGATCGAGGAGATCACCCACGATCGGGTGCTGGTGAGTCCGGCGTTCGGGATGCCGGGGCGGCTCCCGTTCTGGATCGGCGACTCGCAGGGCCGCCCCGCCGAGCTCGGCGCCGCGATCGGCGAGTTCGTCGGGGCCGTCGGCGACGAGGACGAACTCGCCGCGCGGGCGACGAGACTGGGACTGAGCGAGCGCGCCCGCGGCAACCTGTCGTCGCTGCTCGCCGAACAGCGCGAGGCCACCGGTGTGGTCCCGACCGACCGGACCCTCGTCGTCGAACGGTTCCGCGACGAGCTCGGCGACTGGCGGCTGGTGCTGCATTCGCCGTACGGACTGCGTGTGCACGCACCGTGGGCGTCGGCGATCGCCGCACAGCTGTCGGCTCGGCTCGGCCTCGACGGGGCGACCACCGCCACCGATGACGGGATCATCGTCCGCCTTCCCGACACCGACGACGCCGCGCCCGGGGCCGAGGTGTTCGTCGTCGATCCCGATCATGTGGAGCACGAGGTGACGCGCGCCCTCGCCGACTCCTCGATGTTCGCCTCGAGATTCCGAGAATGCGCGGCCCGTGCGCTCCTGCTTCCGCGTCGCGACCCCGGCAAGCGCGCTCCCCTGTGGCAGCAGCGCCAGCGCAGCGCGCAACTGCTCGCCGTGGCCTCGCAGTACCCCGACTTCCCGATCATTCTGGAGACGGTCCGCGAGTGCCTCGCCGACGTCTACGACCTGCCCGCGCTGGTCGATCTGCTGACTCGTATCCGGTCCCGGAAGGTTCGCGTGACCGAGGTCGAGACCGCTTCGCCGTCGCCGTTCGCCGCGGCCATGCTCTTCGGCTACGTCGGCGCGTTCATGTACGACGACGACGCGCCGCTCGCCGAGCGGCGCGCCACCGCGCTCTCCCTCGACACCGCACTGCTCGCCCAACTCCTCGGCCGCGTCGACCTGCGCGAGCTGCTCGATCCGACGGTGATCGACGACGTGGTCGCACGACTGCAGCGGCTCGCCCCCGAACGGCGGGCCCGCGACGCCGAGGACGTCGGCGACCTGCTGCGCTGGCTCGGTCCGCTGACCGTCGACGAGGTGATCGCACGCTCGCGTGAGGAACTCGACCCCGCGTCGGCGCTGGGCGAACTGGTCCGTTCCGGGCGGGTCATCGAGATCCGGCATCGCGGACGCGAACTGTTCGCCGCCGTCGAGGACGCTGCCCGGCTCCGCGACGGACTCGGGGTACCGCTGCCGCTCGGCGTGCCCGCCGACTTCCTGACCGCCGTCGCCGATCCGGTCGGCGACCTGGTCCACCGGTTCGCCCGCACACACGGTCCGTTCACGGTCGACGAGGCCGCGCAGACCCTCGGAATGGCACCGGCGGTCGTGACCTCGACACTGGCGACCCTCGCCGGTCGGCACACGGTCCTCGAAGGCGAGTTCGTCCCGCACGAGGGTCCGCGCCAGAGCCAATGGTGCCACTCCGAAGTCCTCGGCCAACTGCGTCGAGGCTCGCTCGCCGCCGGACGGGCCGAGGTCGAACCCGTTCCCACCCGGGTCTTCTCGCGCTTCCTGCTCGAGCGCCAGCATGTGGCGCCGTCGTCCCGCCTGCGCGGGGTGGCCGGTGTCGCCGAGGTGATCGAACAACTCGCCGGCCATCCCGTCCCCGCCTCCGCGTGGGACACCCTCGTCCTGCCGACCCGGGTCGCCGACTACGCGCCCGCGATGCTCGACGAACTCCTCTCCTCCGGAGAGGTCTGCTGGTCGGGGCACGGTGCCATCGGCGGATCGGACGGCTGGATCGCACTGCACCTGACCGACGACGCGCCGCTCACCCTGCGCCCGGTCGACGAGCTCGAGACCTCGTCACTGCACGAGGCGATTCTCGCCGCGCTCGACGGCGGACACGCCCTGCGGGCGGGAGACCTCCGCGACCTGGCCTCCGACGACGCGACGCTCCAGTCGGCGCTGTGGGAGCTGGTCTGGTCCGGGCGAGTCACCAACGACTCGTTCTCCGTGGTGCGCGCCGCATTGAATCCGACCCGTTCCCGCTCGTCGTCGCGTCCCGCGCACGCCTCGCGCGGACGAGCCCCACGGTTGCGGACCGCCCGATTGTCCTCGCGGTACCTCGCGGGGGTGGACGCCGCCTCGCACGTCCCACCGCTGCTCGGCGGCCGCTGGTCGCTCCTGACCCGACCCGCCGTCGATGCGACGGCGCGGGCGGCCGCGACCTGCGAGATCCTCCTCGACCGGTTCGGCGTCGTCACCAAGGGCGCGGTGACGGTCAGTGAGATCGACGGCGGCTTCTCGCGGATGTACAAGGCGCTCACGGTGTTCGAGGACAGCGGTCAGGTTCGCCGCGGCTACTACATCGAGGGGCTGGGCGGCGCGCAGTTCGCGGCCGGACACACTGTCGACCGGCTGCGCGACGAGGTCGACGTGCCGCGCGATCGACGCTTCGAGGCGGTCCTGATCGCCTCCACCGATCCGGCGAACCCGTACGGCGCGGCGCTCGACTGGCCCTCGCGTGAGGACTCCGGGCATCGGCCGGGACGCAAGGCGGGCGCCGTCGTCGTACTCGTCGCCGGCGAACTCATCGCGTTCATCGAACGCGGCGGCAAGACGGTGCTGACCTTCACCGACGACGCCGACTCGCTGGCGTCCGCGGCGGGCGAGGTGGTGGCCGCGGTGCGCGCCGGACGCGTCCCGCGCATCCACATCGACCAGGTGGACGGGCAGCCGGTGCTCACGACGGACTTCGGCCTCGCACTGCGCGAGGCGGGCTTCTCCTCCACCCCGCGCGGTCTGCGGATGAACTACAACGCCGGGATGGCCTGATGCCCGAGGGCGACACGGTCTTCGCCGCCGCGCATCGGCTGCGCACCGCACTGCTGGGACGGACGCTCACCCGCACCGACTTCCGAGTGCCTCGCTATGCGACCGTCGACCTCGTCGGCGGCGAGGTGACCGACGTCCGTTCCGTGGGCAAGCACCTGTTCATCGACGTGTCCGGGTCGAACGGTTCCAGGGTCAGCATCCACTCGCATCTGAAGATGGAGGGCGTCTGGCACATCGGCCCGGCCGGCGCGCGGTGGCGCAGACCGGGACATGCGGCCCGGGTGGTCCTCCGCGCGGGCGAGGTCGAGGCGATCGGTTTCGATCTCGGCGTGCTGGAGGTGCTCGCCGATCCCGCGACCGCCGTCGCGCACCTGGGGCCGGACCTCCTCGGCGCCGGCTGGGACCCAGGCCTGGCGGCGGCGAACCTGGCCGCGCATTCGGCCTCCCCTATCGGGACGACCCTGCTGGACCAGCGGAACCTCGCCGGGATCGGCAACATCTACCGCAGCGAGCTGTGCTTTCTCACCCGTGTCAGACCGACCGTCCGCACCGGCGACGTCGACCTTCCCGGCATCGTCGACCTCGCCCGACGACTGCTGTGGGACAACCGATTGCGTACCGTCCGGTCGACCACCGGCGTGACCGCGCGGGGACGCGAACTCTGGGTGTACGGCCGGGACCGTCGCCCCTGCCGACGGTGCGGCACCGCGGTGATCCGCGAGTCTCTCGCCGAGCGTGCCACCTACTTGTGCCCCGCGTGCCAGAAGCCGTAATGCCCTATCGGTCGCCTGCCGATGGCGGGACGATGGACGCATGACGACCCACAACGACGCAGTGACCGAGATGTCCGACGAGCAGGCCTGGGAGCTCTTGAGCGGCACCGTGTTCGGACGGCTCGCGGTCAGCGTCGACGACATGCCCGAGATCTTCCCGTTGAACGTCCACGTGGACGGCCGGACGATTCTGCTGCGCACCGCCGAAGGGACCAAGCTCTCCTCGCTCGCCGTGAACGAGCGCGTCTGCTTCGAAACCGACGCGTTCACCAGCCGGGTCGGCTGGAGCGTGATCGCCAAGGGCGCCGCCCACATTCTGACCGGAACCGACGAGATCCAGGAGGCCGACCGCGCTCCCCTGCGCCCGTGGATACCGACGCTCAAGACCGTCTACGTGCGCATCGCCGTCGACGAGATCAGCGGCCGCAGGTTCAGGATCGGGCCGGAGCCGGAACGGGTCGTGAACTGATCGAATCCGACGCGTCGTCGTCCCCGAGGAATCGCCGTACCGACGACATGAATTCCGCCGATCCGTACGCGTGGAATACGAGGTCCGTGGTGTCGGCGAGTCGACGAAGCCGTTGTCGACGCATCGTCTCGCGGACCGAGACGATCGTGACGGCGGAGACTCCCGTGATATCCGCGAATATCTGATTCACCCGCTGCGACGATCCGGGCTCGGCGACGATCTCTGTGACGAATCCCGATTCCGCCGCGTCTATCACGGAATATCGATGTGCGCGGACGACGAGGGACATCAGAGTCGACTCCCCCAATTTGTCGGCGAGCAGGGCCAGCGGATAGGCAGACAGCGTATTGCCGAGGGTCCGAGCAATGGGCAATGCGAAATACGCGTCGTCGGTCGCCACTCTGATGTCGCATGCCGCCGCGATCACCAGTCCCGCTCCGGCGCAAGCGCCTTCGACCAGCGCCACGGTCGGAACCGAGACCGATTCCACCCGTCCGACGAGCTCGACGAATCGCATATCGTATTCGACGCCGTCGCGACCGTCGACGAACCGCGCGAACTCCGTGATGTCCGATCCCGACGAGAACGTGCCGCCCGCGCCCCGAACGACCAGCATTCGAACCGCCGGATCGGCGTCGATCTCATCGCACCGCGTATGAATGTCGGCGATCATTCCCGGGGTGATCGCATTCAGCTTCCCGATGTTCTCGAGAGTCAATGTCGCCACACCCGTGTCGCGATCGACGGACAAGTGAACACATCCCTGACCTTCGACGGTATCGAGCATCGATCCTCCTCATAGTCCGTATCGCGCTGTATCGATCGTAAAGTCGTCGATAACGGAGGGAAAGACTTCCCAAATGAGAATTGTTGCGGATCTTTCGAGGTGGTCCAGCGGACGATGCGAACGGTCGGGCGAGTTCTACTCCGGCACCGGAACCGGTTCGAGGATCTCCTTGCGGGCCTCCGGAGCCGCCGCCCGCAACGCATCGGCGGACGCGTCGTCGGGCTGCCGCTGTGAGGCGATCTCGGCTTCGACGCGGGCGGTGTAGGTCGTGACCTCGTCGCCGGTCGTCGCCTCGTCCCAGCCGAGGATCGGAGCCATCAGCTCGGCCACCTCACGGGCGCAGTCGACGCCGCGATGGCTGTACTCGATGGCGATGCGAGTGCGTCGGGCCAGGACGTCCTCCAGGTGCAGCGCGCCTTCGGCGGCGACGGCGTACACGATCTCGGCACGCAGATACTGCGGCGCCGCCTCCAGCGGACGGAGCAGCGAGCGGTCCTCATCGGCGTAGAGCAGCACGTCGTCGAACAGCGAGCCGTACCGGTTGAGCAGACGCCGCACCCGGTACGGATGCAGACCGTGGCGTTCACCGAGGTGCTCGCACTGGTTGATCAGCGCGAAGTATCCGTCGGCGCCGACGAGCGGCACCCGCTCGGTGATCGACGAGGCCACCCGCGACGGCAGATAGTCGGTGCAGGCGTCCACCGCGTCGGCGCCCATCACCCGGTAGGTCGTGTACTTGCCGCCCGCGATCGACACCAGCCCGGGCGCGACGACGGCCACCGCGTGCTCGCGGGAGAGCGTCGACGTGCCCTCGTCCTCGCCCGCCAGGAGCGGACGCAGGCCGGCGTAGACGCCCTCGATGTCGTCGTGCGTCAGCTTGGTGACCAGTTCGGTGTTGACGCGGTCGAGGATGTAGTCGATGTCCTTGCGCGTGGCCGCCGGATGCGCGAGGTCGAGGTTCCAGTCGGTGTCGGTGGTGCCGATGATCCAATGCGTCTCCCACGGGATCACGAACAGGACCGACGTCGCCGTGCGCAGGATGATCGCCGTCTCGGACACGATCCGGTCGCGCGGCACCACGATGTGCACGCCCTTGGACGCACGGACGGTGAAGTGCCCGCGCTGTTTCGACAGCGCCTGCACCTCGTCGGTCCACACGCCCGCCGCATTGATCACGCAGTGGGCGGCGATCTCGGTGGTCTCGCCGGTCTCGCTGTCGCGGACCTTCACGCCCTTGATCCGGTCGGCCTCGGTGAGGAAGCCGACGGCCTGGGTCGAGGTGCGGATCACCGCTCCGTAGTTCGACGCCGTGCGCGCCAGGGTCAGTGAATGGCGGGCGTCGTCGACGACGGTGTCGTAGTAGCGGATGCCGCCGACGAGCGCGCTGCGCTTGAGGCCCGGGGCCACCCGCAATGCACCCGAACGGGTCACGTGGCGCTGCCCCGGAACCGACTTCGCGCCGCCCATCCGGTCGTACAGGAACAGTCCGGCGGCCATGTACGGGCGCTCCCAGAAACGGTGGGTGATCGGGGCCAGGAACGGCAGCGGCTTCACCAGGTGCGGTGCGAGCAGACGGAGTGACAGTTCGCGTTCGCGCAGCGCCTCGCGGACCAGACCGAACTCGAACTGTTCGAGGTAGCGGAGGCCGCCGTGGAACATCTTCGACGACCGACTCGAGGTGCCCGACGCGATGTCCCGCGCCTCGATGAGTGCGACGCGCAGACCCCGGGTCGCCGCATCGAGCGCCGCGCCGACGCCCACCACGCCGCCACCGATCACGACGATGTCGAACTGCTCGCTGCCGAGACGTCGCCACGCCTCGTCCCGGTACGCCGGGGAAAGGTCGGCGGGGCGGTCCGGATTGAACTCGGTCTCCATGCGCGCAAGGCTACCGGAGGGTAGGCGGACATCCGGGACGAGCCTGTGACGTGACACACTGTGGCCGTGAGTTCTCGCGGTAAGTATGTCGTCGCAATCGATCAGGGCACCACGTCCACGCGCGCCATGGTGTTCGACAGGGCCGGCCGGGTGGTCGCGTCCGAGCAGCTCGAACACGAGCAGATCTTCCCGCGCGCGGGCTGGGTCGAGCACGATCCCGTGGAGATCTGGCGCAACACCCGGCGGGTGGCGGCCGCCGCGATGGCGGCGGTCGAACTGCTCCCGGGCGATGTCGTGGCCTGCGGCATCACCAATCAGCGCGAGACCACCGTCGTCTGGGACCGGGCGACCGGCGAGCCGGTCTACAACGCGATCGTCTGGCAGGACACCAGAACCGACGCCCTGTGCCGGGAGTTGGGCGGCGACGTCGGACCCGACCGCTACCGGCAGCAGACCGGACTGCCGCTCGCCGCCTACTTCGCCGGACCCAAGGTGCGCTGGATCCTCGACAACGTCGACGGTGCCCGCGAGCGCGCCGAACGCGGCGACCTCGCGTTCGGGACGATGGACTCGTGGCTGGCCTGGCACATGACCGGCGGCGTCGACGGAGGACTGCACGTCACCGATGTCACCAACGCCTCCCGCACGATGCTGATGAATCTGCACACCCTCGACTGGGACGAGCAGATCTGCGCCGAGATGGGCGTCCCCGTCTCGATGCTGCCGCAGATCCGCAGCAGTTCCGAGGTGATCGCTCCCCTGCGCTCGGCGGGCGCCCTACCCGGTGTGCCGCTCGCGGGCATCCTCGGCGACCAGCAGGCGGCGATGTTCGGACAGGCCTGCCTCGACCCCGGCGAGGCCAAGAACACCTACGGCACCGGCAACTTCCTGCTTCTCAACACCGGTACCGAACCCGTCTACTCCGAACACGGTCTGCTCACGACGGTCTGCTACCGCATCGGCGACGACCCTGCCCGCTACGCGTTGGAGGGGTCTATCGCGGTGACCGGCTCACTGGTCCAGTGGCTGCGCGACAACCTCGGAATCATCTCCAGCGCAGCCGAAGTCGAACAGTTGGCGCGCGCCGCCGACGACAACGGCGGCGTCTACTTCGTTCCGGCCTTCTCCGGGCTGTTCGCGCCCCGCTGGCGATCGGACGCCCGCGGCGTCATCGTCGGACTGACCCGGTTCGCCAATCGCAACCACATCGCCCGCGCCGTCCTGGAGGCCAGCGCCTACCAGACCCGCGAGGTGATCGAGGCGATGGAGGCCGACTCCGGCGTCGCGCTCAGCACCCTGAAAGTCGACGGCGGGATGGTCGTGAACGAACTGCTCATGCAGTTCCAGTCCGACATCCTGTCGGTCCCCGTCGTCCGACCGGTCGTCAACGAGACCACCGCGCTAGGCGCCGCGTACGCCGCGGGACTGGCCGTCGGCTATTGGGAGTCCACCGACGACATCCGCGCGAACTGGGCGCAGGGCGGCCGCTGGGAGCCGTCGATGGCCGACGATCGGCGCGCCGCCTTGTATCGGGGATGGAACCAGGCGGTGGAGCACAGCTTCGGTCTGGCGTAGACGCTCACCGAGCGGCCGCGCGCACGTCGAAGGAGCGCGGCGGCCGACGCACGCGCATCGTGTCTGCACCCCACCGCATGATGGGCACACCCTTGACATACAACTAATCGGTTGTATGTTTAGTGCATGGCCGAGATCGACGAGGACCGGGCGGACGCCCTGTTCCACGCACTCGCCGATCGGACGCGCCGGGACATCCTGCGACGCGTCCTCGCCGGTGAGCACTCGGTCAGCGCGTTGGCGGAGAAGTACGACATGAGCTTCGCCGCGGTACAGAAGCACGTCGCCGTCCTGGAGAAGGCCGGACTGATCGTCAAACGACGAGACGGACGCCAGCAGATGGCGTCAGGCGATGTGGAAGCTGTGCGTTCGGTGTCGTCGATGCTCGACGAGATCGAACAGATCTGGCGCGGTCGCATCGCGCGGATCGACGACATACTCGCCGCGGAAGTCACCGACAATCCCTGAACCGCATCGAATCCCATCAAGGAGCTCATCATGCCCGTGATCGACGTCACCACCGACACCGACAACCTCACCCTGACGATCACCGCCGAGTTCGCCGCCCCGGTCGAACGTGTCTGGCAGATCTACGCCGACCCGCGCCAGGTCGAGAAGATCTGGGGTCCGCCGACCTTCCCCGCCACGTTCGTCGAGCACGACTTCCGTGTCGGCGGCCGCGCCACGTACTACATGACCTCGCCCGAGGGTGAGAAGTTCGGCGGCTGGTGGAAGTTCACGCACATCGACGCGCCGACGTTCCTCGCGTTCGACGACGGCTTCGCCGACGCCGACCTCGATCCGGTCGACGACATGCCGGTCGGTCTCAACGAGTACACGTTCACCGCGATCGATTCCGGCACGCGCGCGGCGTACGTGTCCAAGTACGCCACTGCCGAGGCACTGCAGAAGGTCCTCGACATGGGCGCCATCGAAGGGGCGTCCGGCGCGATCAACCAGATCGACGGATTCCTCGCCGCCTGAATCAGGTCTCGAGCGGATGCCCGGACCGGACCCACGCGGTGACTCCCCCGTCGACGCGACGCGCGGCGCGACCCGAGGCGGTCAGCACACCGACGGCGTCGGCTGAGGCCACACAGTACGGCCCCGCACAGTACGCGACGACATCGCCCGACGCCGGTACCTCGGCGATCCGATCGTGCAGCTGCGCGACCGGAATCGATATCGCCCCGGCGATGTGCCCGCGCGCGAAGTCGTCCGCCGACCGCACGTCCACCAGCACGACGTCGTCCAGTCGCCGCGCGAGTTCGTCGACCCCGACCGGTTCCAGCGCGGACCGCTCAGCGTCGAGGGCGGCGAGCTGATCGCGCAGATCGGCCAGCGACACACGCGCGTACTCGCTGAACGCACCGAGAAACGTCGAGGTCGCGGGGCCGGCGATCCGATAGTGGATGCGCACACCGTCGCGGCGGGCGATCACCAACTGCGCCGCGCGCAGCTGCTGCAGCTGCGCGGACGTGTTCTTGACCGGGATCCCGGTGGCCTCGGCGAGCTCGTCGACGGTGTGCTCCCCCGTCTCCAGACGATCGAGGATCCGCAGTCGCAGCGGATTCGACAGCGCCTTTCCGATCCGCGCCAGCTGCGAGTACACGTCGCCCGATGTCACAACACGGCCCGTTCCGCAGTCTCGGCGTTCCGCCATCCCCGGGCCGCGGCGAACTCACGAAAGGCGATCAGCACCCCGAGCAGCGCGATGATCACGAACCCGAAGGTCAGCACGCGCGCCGAGCCCACGGTGCTCGGACCGCCGAGCGCCACCAACACGCCGGCCAACGCCGAACCGAAGGCGTTCGCGATCAGTTGGCTGGTGTTGAGTCCGGCCGAGGCCTGGGCGGCCTCGGCGTCGTCGGTGCTCACCCGCATGCCCGCGGTGAACCAGTGCGAGATCGCCATGCCGATGCCGGTTCCGGCGACCAGCAGGGTCAGATACCAGCCCGCGATCACCCAGCCCGACGGATCGTCCACCTGCAGCAGGCCGTAGGCCGCGAGTCCCGCGGCCAGGATCAGCGGCCCGGCCACTCGCACCGCGCGGCGCATCCGATCGGTCTCGGCACCGCTGCTCGACAACGTTCCCACGGTCCAGCCCCACGAGATCGCGGCGCCGAGCAGACCGGCCGCGAGCGGTCCGAGACCGCCGAGCCGCTGCCCGAACAGCGGAATGAACATCTCGATCGTCGAGACCACCGCGAGGACGACGATCGCGAGGTAGATCCACCGGAGCGGCGACCGTCCGCGGTAGGTCATCTCGGGCAGGACGCGCGACGACGCGATCCGCTCCCACAGCACGAATGCGCCGCCGATCGCCACCGCGACCACCAGGAGGACGATCGTCGCCGTCCCGTCCACGATCGATGCGATCGACACCGCCGCGGCCGCCGCGGTCAGCAGGAACAGCGACGCCCACGGAATCGGATCGGCGGCCCCCGCCGCGCCCGCCCCCGCGGGCAGAGCCCGGAACGTCAGCGCCACCAGACCGGCGGCGATCACCGCGAGCAGAGCGAACGCGCCGCGCCAGATGCCGAACTGCGCGAACAGGCCGCCCACGATCGGGCCGACCACGTTGCCGACACCCCACATGGCCGACATCAGTGCGATCGCGCGTTGCCACAGGTTCGCCGGCAACACGGTCCGGACGACGGCGAAGCCCAGTCCCACGAGCACGCCGCCGGCGAAACCCTGTACGGCGCGACCGACCAGCATCACGATCATCGTCGGGGCCACGCCCGCGATCACCGTGCCGAGCGCGAAGCCCGTGAAACTCACCGCGTACGCCCAGCGCGCGCCGAACCGAGCGAGCGTGCGGCTCACCAGCATCGACGAGATCACGGACGCGACGAGGAACACCGTCATCGTCCACGAATAGAGCTCTTCGCCACCGATGTCGGCCACCGCGTTCGGCAGCAGCGACGTGGTCAGATAGACGTTGATCGCATAGAGCGCGACGCCGCCCGCCAGCACGATCACCGACGAGCGGTGCTCACGCGCCGCAAGATCACCCCAGGAAGCCATATTCCAAAGAATATTAGAATAACCCCGCTCCGGGCAACTCGCGGAGATCAGTCCAGGTCGTCGTGCCGCACGAGCTGGCGCGCGGCCTCGGCGATCGATCCGGACAGCGACGGGTACACGGAGAACGTGTTGGCCACCTCGGACACCTGCAGCTTGTTCTCCACGGCCAGCGCGATCGGCAGGATCAGCTCCGACGCGTTCGGCGCGACGACGACGCCGCCGATCACCACACCGGTCGCCGGGCGGCAGAAGATCTTCACGAAGCCTCGTCGCAGACCGCTCATCTTGGCGCGCGGATTCGTCTTGAGCGGCAGCATCACGGTGCGCGCCGGGTACTCGCCCGCATCGATCGCCTTCTGCGAGACGCCGACGTTCGCGATCTCCGGCCGGGTGAAGATGGCCGACGCGACGGTCTTGAGCCGCAGCGGACTCACGCCCTCGCCGAGCGAGTGGTACATCGCGATCCGCCCCTGCATGGCCGCGACCGACGCCAGCGGAAGGAGTCCGGTGCAGTCGCCCGCGGCGTAGACGCCCGGCACCGAGGTGCGGCTGACCCGGTCGACGGTGACGTAGCCGTTGCGATCGGTCGCGACTCCGGCGTCGTCGAGGCCGAGTCCGTCGGTGTTCGGCACCGATCCGACCGTCATCAGCACATGTGAGCCGGTCACCGTCGTACCGTCGGCCAGATGCACGGTCGCCGAGGTCTCGTCACGTGTCACCCGGTCGGCGCGCGCATGTTTGATCAGCGTCACACCTCGTTCGGAGAACGCGTCCTCCAGGACGAGGGCGGCGTCCTCGTCCTCGTGGGGCAGCACGCGGTCGCGGCTGGACACGAGGGTCACCTGGACGCCCAGTTCGGTGTAGGCGTGCGCGAACTCGGCGCCGGTGACGCCCGAGCCGACGATGATGAGGTGCTCGGGCAGCACCTCGAGGTCGTAGAGCTGGCGCCAGTTCAGGATGCGCTCGCCGTCGGGCACGGCGGTCGGGAGCACGCGGGGCGACGCACCGGTCGAGATCAGGACGACGTCTCCTTCGAACTCCTGCTCGCTGCCGTCGGTCAGCGTCGCGACCACGGTGTGCGCGCCGACGCCCGGCTGGGTCTGCGCGAGTCGCGCGCGGCCCGCGACGATCTTGACGCCCTCGGTGGTCAGCCGCGCGCGGATGTCGGCCGACTGCGCGAACGCGAGATCCTTGACCCGCTGGTGGATGCGCGGAAGGTCGATGTGCGAGGCGTCGACCTGTACCTGCACGCCGAGGTCGCGCGCGCGACGGACGTCGGTGCGGATACCGGTCGAGGCGATGAAGGTCTTCGACGGCACGCAGTCCCACAGCACACAGGCACCGCCCGGTCCGTCCGAATCGATCATCGTGATGTCGGCACCGTAGGCCGCCCCCGCGAGGGCCGCTTCGTACCCGGCCGGACCTCCGCCGATGATGACGATTCTGGACACAGTGGCACTCTCCTGTTACTGACGAGTTCGGGGGCTGACCATACAAACTTAGCCGGGTCACGGTTCCGCCGCATCGCGTGAGCGCATAGGCTTGGTCGCGTGCCGATCTACGCCGCCTACGCTTCGAACATGGATCCCGCGCAGATGTTGCAGCGGGCACCGCACTCCCCCATGTCGTCCACGGGGTGGCTGAACGGATGGCGGTTGACCTTCGCCGGCGACGACATCGGCTGGGAGGGTTCGCTCGCGACGGTCACCGAGGATCGCGACGACCCGTCCGCCTGCGTCTTCGTGGTGCTGTACGACGTGCCGCCCGAGGACGAGAAGAACCTCGATCAGTGGGAGGGCACCGATCTCGGCGTGCATCGCAAGGTCCGCGCACGGGTCGACACCGCCGACGGCCCGGTCCTCGCCTGGCTGTACGTCATCGACGGCTATGAGGGCGGTCTGCCGTCGGCTCGCTATCTGGGCGTGATGGCAGACGCCGCCGAGGTGGCGGGCGCACCGGCCGACTACGTCGAACGCCTGCGCCTGCACGAGGCCCGCAACGTGGGACCGGGCCCGGACGCCCCGCTCGACGACGACTGATCGGGCGGGCAGATCCGTCGTCGGCTGGCGACGCCGAACCCGCAGATCACTCCCCAGGTGTGGATCGACGGCGTACGAGTGCGACCGACTCCGCGATCTCACCGCGAACGCCCCCGGGCCATCGGGTGCTGCGACCGACCTGCAGGCAGGTCCTCTACCAGTGGGAGCAGGGTCCGGACCGCTGGGCCGTCGACGGTGTCAGGAATCGAGGACCACTCCGGCGAGTGTGGCGATGCCGGTGTTCAGCGCCCGCTCGTCGATGTCGAAGTTGGGCTGGTGGAGATCGCACATCGGCCCCTCGCCGCTCCACACGCCCAACCGCGCCATCGCGCCCGGGACGCGCTCGAGGTACCAGGCGAAGTCCTCGCCGCCCGCCGACTGCGGGGTGTCGACCTCCGAGCCCGGGCCGAGGGCCTCGACGCTGCGGCGCAGCATCGCGATGGAGTCGGCGTCGTTGACCACCGGCGGCACACCGCGAAAGTAGGTGATGTCGGCCGAGACACCGAGCGGTGCGGCGATCTCGCCGATCACGCTGCGCACCAACGGTTCCAGCTGCTGCCACGTCTCATGGTCGCCGGTGCGGACGGTGCCGCGCATGCGTCCCTCCTGCGGGATGGCGTTCGGTGCGTCACCGGAGTGGATGGCTCCCCAGGTCGCGACGGTCCCCGACCGCGGGTCGATCCGACGGGACAGGATGCCGGGCAGCCCGGTGACGATCGCACCCATCGCATACACGAGGTCACTGGTCAGATGCGGTCGCGAGCTGTGCCCGCCCGGACCGTGCAGGTGCACTTCGACGCGGTCGGCCGCCGACGTCAGCGGCCCCACGCGCAGGCCGACGGTGCCTGCCCGCAGATGGGGCTCGCAGTGCAGCGCGAAGATCCGATTCAGGCCGTCGGTGACGCCCGCGTCGATCGCGTCCAGGGCGCCGCCGGGCATGACCTCTTCGGCCGCCTGGAACAGCAGGCGCACACCGACCGGCAGCCCCTGGTCCCGATCGATCTCGGCGAGCATCGTCCCGACCCCGAGCAGGATCGCCGAATGCGCGTCGTGGCCGCACGAGTGAGAGACGCCCTCGTTGCGCGAGGCGAACGGCAGCCCCGTCTGCTCGGGCACCGGGAGTCCGTCGAGGTCGGCCCGCAGACCGATCCGCGGCTTGTCGGTCGGCCCGAGATCGCACACCACGCCGGTGCCCTTCGGCAGCACCTGCGGCGACAGCCCCGCCTCGGTGAGGATGCGAACGACGGTCGCCGTCGTCTTGGTCTCCGCCTTCGACAGTTCGGGGAACGCGTGCAGTTCCCGTCGCCAGCCGATGACGCGATCGGTGTTCGCCTCGAGCCACTCGGCGATGACGGGCAGCATCAGAGAAGTGTGACCGGAGTCGGCGTGTTCAAGTCCTCCAGCAGGGGCAGACGCAGTCCGCGCTTGATCGCGGCCTGGTTGTCGCCGACCAGCGACGCACGTTCACGAGCCACGTCGCGGGCCCGCTCGAGCAGCGCGTCGGCGGCCACGGCCTCGTCGACGATGCCCGCGGCCACCGCGTCGGCGCCGCCGTAACGACGGGAGGTGAGCATGGCCTCCGTCGCAGAGGCGTCGGGCATGCGGGTGCGCACGAGTGCGGCCATGCCACGGGTGAACGGCATGTTCAGTGCGGCCTCGGGCAGCGAGAAGAACCCGCGGTCCGAGCGCATGACGCGGTGGTCCGCACACAGTGCGAGCATCGCGCCCGCACCGAACGCGTGACCGTTGACGGCGACGATCACCGGCGCCGGAACGGTCAGCACCTTCGCGTACAGCTGGTGCACCGAGTCGAGGTAGGCGGGCAGCGCCCCGGCGTTGGCGAACACGTAGTCGGTGTCGAGTCCGTTGGAGAAGAACTTGCCGGTCGCCGAGACGATGAGCGGCTTCCGGGCGGCGATCGCCTCGTCGATCAGCCCGGTGACCTGTTCGAGCCACGCCTGCTGAAAGCGATTCTCCGGATTGGCCTCGTCCAGTTCGACGCCTTCGGTGCCCAGGTAGAGCTCGGCTGCGTCGTCGGTCAGCTTCAAGTACGGCATAGCTGAAAAGCTTATCTTAGGGTGGACCCATGGATCCGACCGTCGACCCCGATGCCGCCGCACGCGCCGCCGCCGCGACCATTGCCGCCGAAACCGCCTGTCCCAGCCACGATGTCGCCGTCGTCCTCGGATCGGGGTGGGCACCGGCGGCGGCCGCGATCGGAGCGCCGACCGCCGAACTCGCGATGGCCGGAATTCCCGGCTTCGCCCCGCCGTCGGCGCAGGGCCACGCGGGCACCGTGCAGTCGATCCGCATCGGCGACGCCCGCGTCCTGGTGTTGCTCGGCCGCATCCACGCCTACGAGGGGCACGATCTGGCACGCGTCGTCCATCCGATCCGCACGGCGGCCGCGGCGGGTGCGCGCACCGTCGTGGTGACGAACGCGGCCGGCGGCATCCGGCCGGGCATGAGTGTCGGACAGCCGGTGCTCATCAGCGATCAGATCAATCTCACCGGTCGTTCGCCGCTGCGCGGGGCGCACTTCGTGAACATGGTCGACGCGTACTCCCCCGCGCTGCGGCGAGCCGCGCGCCGCGTCGATCCGACGCTCGACGACGGCGTGTACGCCGGTCTGCCCGGACCGCAGTACGAGACTCCGGCCGAGATCAGGATGCTGGGTGTGATCGGGGCCGACCTGGTCGGCATGTCGACTGTCCACGAGACGATCGCCGCGCGCGCCGCCGGACTGGACGTCCTCGGGTTGTCGCTGGTCACCAACCTCGCCGCGGGCATCACCGGTGAAGCGCTCGACCACGCGGAGGTGCTGGCCGTCGGCCGCGAATCCGCTACCCGCATGGGCCGGCTGCTGGCCGCGGTGATCGGCGAGATCGCCTGATGCTCGCCTTCGGCACCGCCGGACTGCGCGGACCGGTCCGCGAGGGCCCGGACGGCATGAACGTCGCCACGGTGACCCGCGCGACGGCGGGTCTGGCCGCTTGGCTCGGTGCACACGGGTACGCGGGCGGGACCGTCGTCGTCGGGCGGGACGCGCGCCACGGCTCCGACGACTTCGCCGCGGCCACGCGCGAAGTGCTCGCCGCCGCGGGTTTCGATGTCGTCGCCCTGCCCGATCCCGGACCGACGCCGCTCGTGGCGTTCGCCTGTCGCGCCCTCGACGCGGTCGCCGGAGTCATGGTGACGGCCTCGCACAATCCGGCCGGCGACAACGGCTACAAGGTCTATCTGGCCGGCGGAGCACAGCTCATCGGTCCGGCCGACCGGGAGATCGAGGCCGCGATCTCCGCCGCCGCCGACGACGTCGCCCGCACGCCGGTGGGCTCCGACGCCCGCGCCCGCCGCATCCGCGACGACTACCTCGACCGGATCGCCGTACGGTTCCCCGAGACCGACGGGGCACCCGTTCGCATCGCGGTGACCGCCATGCACGGCGTCGGCGGCCCCCTCGTCGTGGACGCGTTGCACCGCACCGGCTTTCCCGACGTGCACCCCGTGCCGCGGCAGCAGGAGGCCGACCCCGACTTCCCCACCGTCGCCTTTCCGAACCCGGAGGAGCCCGGGGCCACCGATCTGCTGCTCGCCACCGCGCGCCGCGTGAACGCCGACCTCGCGATAGCCCTCGACCCCGACGCCGACCGGTGCGCGATCGGCATCCGCGACGGCGACGATTGGCGGATGCTGACCGGCGACGAGACCGGCGCGCTTCTCGGCGAGGCGATCCTGACCGACGCACCCGCCGATCCGCCGCCCGTCGTAGCGAGCTCGATCGTCTCCGGCACTCTCATGCACGACGACGCCCGCGCGCGCGGCGCCGACGCCCGGCGCACCCTCACCGGCTTCAAATGGCTGGTCCGCGCGGGCGAACCCCTCGTCTACGCCTACGAGGAGGCCCTCGGGCACTGTGTGGACCCGGACGCCGTCCGCGACAAGGACGGGATCAGCGCCGCCGTGGCGTGCGCGCTGATCGCCCGGTCGTGGGCCGGGCGCGGCGGCATCGGCGCCGCACTCGACGCACTCGCCCGACGGCGCGGTGTCTACGTCACCGCTCAGCGATCGCTCCGATTCGACGATCCGGCGCGCATCACCGCGTTCCTGACCGCGCTGCGGCAGTCCCCGCCCGGCGAGGTCGCCGGATTCCCGGTCACCGTCGCCGACTACGCGGACCGCCACGATGCGCTCGCGACCGACGGAATCGAGCTGACGGGG